>NZ_JBEZYU010000013.1:0-125084 GCF_040638875.1 Nocardia sp. NPDC024068
CGAGCATCTGTTCGCCCTGCGCCAGGCCGCACAGCAGCGAGGCCAGTGTGAACAGCCCGACGCCGGTCACGAACATGCGCCGCCGTCCGAAGGAACCCCGCGATTCACCGGATCAGTACCGGTCCACCTTCGGGGCTTCCGGGGTCTCGTAGCTGGCGGCCTTGCCGACCGACTCCTGGAACGCGGTGTCCCAGGCGCCCGAGGAGATCATCTCCTCGATCGCGTTGTTGATCTTGTCGCGGGTCTCCTGATCGCCCTTCTTCAGGCCGATCCCGTAGTTCTCCGTGGTGAACTTGTCGCCGACGACCTTGTACTTACCGGGCGACTGCGAGGCGTAGCCGGCCAGGATGATGTCATCGGTGGTCACCGCGGCCACCGCGCCGCTGTTGAGGCCCTCGAGGCACAGCGAGTAGGTGTCGTAGGTCTGCAACTGGGTCTGCGGGTACTTCTTCTGGATATTCTGGGCCGGGGTCGAGCCGGTCACCGAGCAGACGGTTTTGCCGGCGAGGCTGTCCGGGCCGGTGATCTCGTTGTTGTCCTCGCGCACCAGCAGGCTCTGACCCGCCACGTAGTACGGGCCGGCGAAATCGACCTTCTCCTTGCGGGAATCGGTGATCGAGTAGGTGGCGACGACGAAATCGACCTGCCCGTTCTCGATCAGGGTCTCGCGCTGCGCGGAGGGGGCTTCCTTGAAGGTGATGCCGTCGGGCTGGACGCCGAGTTTGGAGGCCACGTACTTGGCCACCTCGACATCGAACCCGCTGTAGGTGCCGTCGGTATTGCGAAGCCCCAGACCCGGCTGATCGTATTTGATGCCGATGGTGAGCTTGCCCTCCTGGGCGTTCTCCAGCGTCGTCTTATCGCTGCCGCCGCCGCAGGCCGCGGTGGTGGCGGCAGTCACGGCCACCGCGACCGCACCGACCGCGAGGCGGAGTGCTCGGTTGATCCTCATCGGTTTCCTTCCCTCATCACGATGGCGTTGTGCCATCGCGCTGTGCCTTGCGCCCGTGTGACGGGCGAACCTGTCAGTGGCTGAGAATCTTGCCCAGGAAATCCTTGGCACGGTCGGACTCGGGCGCACTGAAGAATGTCTCCGGGTCGGCGTCCTCGACGACCTGACCGTCGGCCATGAACAGCACCCGGTCCCCGGCCCGGCGGGCGAACCCCATCTCGTGGGTCACCACCAGCATGGTCATACCTTCTTTGGCGAGGGAGACCATCACATCGAGGACCTCGTTCACCATTTCCGGGTCGAGGGCCGAGGTCGGTTCGTCGAACAGCATCACCTTGGGGCTCATGGCCAGGGCGCGGGCGATGGCGACACGCTGCTGCTGGCCACCGGAGAGCTGGGCGGGATACTTATCGGCCTGGTTCGCGATACCGACACGGTCGAGCAGTTCCATGGCGCGGGTGCGTGCCGCGTCCTTCTTGGTCCCGCGGACCTTGATCGGCGCGAGCATGACGTTCTCCACGATCGTCTTGTGCGCGAACAGGTTGAAGGACTGGAAAACCATGCCCACGTCGGCGCGCAGCGCGGCCAGCGCGCGGCCTTCGGCGGGCAGCGGTACGCCGTCGACCCGGATCTCGCCGGAATCGATGGGCTCCAGACGGTTGATGGTGCGGCACAGCGTCGATTTGCCGGAGCCGGAGGGTCCGAGCACGATCACGACCTGCCCACGGGGCACCTCGAGATTGATATCGCGCAGAACGTGCAGGGCACCGAAGTGCTTGTCGACGGCGCGTAGGGTGATCATCGGTGGCGCGGCGGAATCGCCGGCCGCCCCGGGCGCGTCGGCATCGGTGGCGTCGGTCATGGAGATGACCTTAGGCCGAATCTCCCGATTTGCGCGGCTTTCCGCAACACGCCGAGACGGCACGCCGAGCGGAAATTCGGCTTTAACCCGATGGTCATCTACTGTAATCCGTTCGGTCGGCAGCGATTTCCCTGCCCGCGTGGGGGCGGGGCGCGACCCCCACAGCAGTACCCCTCCCGGATCGGGAAGTGATCCGTCTCACTCCCTTCGCTGCGGCCGGGCGGCGCGGTCCCCGACGACTGCCCGCCGGTGTGGATCTGCCGGAAATCCCCTCGATGGCGGCCCGTACCCTGGACGCGTGGATTCGATCGGACAGGTAGTTGCGCCCACCCGGGTCGAGCCGGCCGGCGCACGCAGTTACGAGGTCCGCACCTTCGGTTGCCAGATGAACGTGCACGATTCCGAACGCTTGTCCGGCCTGCTCGAGGATGCGGGCTACAGGAAGGCCGCGCCCGGGGCGACGGCCGACCTGGTCGTCTTCAATACCTGCGCGGTACGGGAGAACGCCGACAACAAGCTGTACGGCACACTCGGTCACCTCGCACCGGTGAAGGCGTCGCGACCCGGTATGCAGATCGCCGTCGGCGGCTGCCTGGCGCAGAAGGACCGCGACACCGTCGTGCGCAAGGCGCCGTGGGTGGACGTGGTGTTCGGCACGCATAATCTCGGTGCGCTGCCGGTGCTGCTGGAGCGTGCCCGGCACAACGACGAGGCGCAGGTCGAAATCCTCGAATCACTGGAAGCCTTCCCGTCGACCCTGCCCGCGCGGCGGGAGTCGGCGTACGCGGGCTGGGTGTCCATCTCGGTCGGCTGCAACAACACCTGCACGTTCTGCATCGTGCCGTCACTACGCGGCAAAGAGGTCGATCGGCGCCCCGGCGATGTACTCGCCGAGGTACAGGCGCTGGTGGAGCAGGGCGTCCTCGAGGTCACACTGCTGGGGCAGAACGTCAACGCCTACGGGGCGTCGTTCGCCGATCCCGATCAGCCGCGCGACCGGGGCGCCTTCGCGAAACTGCTGCGCGCCTGCGGCGGCATCGACGGGCTGGAGCGGGTCCGCTTCACGTCTCCGCATCCCGCGGAGTTCACCGACGACGTGATCGAGGCGATGGCGCAGACCCCCAACATCTGCCCGCAACTGCATATGCCGCTGCAGTCCGGCTCGGACCGGGTACTGAAATCCATGCGCCGGTCCTACCGGAAGGCCCGCTTCCTGGGAATTATCGAGAAAGTGCGGGCAGCCATGCCGCATGCCGCGATCACCACCGATATCATCGTCGGCTTCCCGGGCGAGACCGAGGAGGACTTCGAGGAGACCCTGGATGTCGTGCGGCAGGCCCGGTTCACCAGCGCCTTCACCTTCCAGTACTCGCCCCGGCCCGGTACTCCGGCAGCCGGGATGGCCGATCAGGTGCCCAAATCGGTGGTTCAGCAACGCTACGACCGGTTGATCGCGTTGCAGGAGCAGATCTGCCTGGACGCCAACCGGGATCTGGTGGGCACCGAGGTGGAACTGCTGGTGGCCGCCGGCGCGGGCAAGAAGAATGCCGCCACGGCCCGGATGAGCGGGCGGGCCCGCGACGGCCGGCTGGTGCATTTCCGGCCCGACGGCGCCGCCGAGCCGATCCGGCCCGGCGATCTGGTGACGGTGCAGGTGACCGGCGCCGCGCCGCATCATCTGGTCGCCGACTCCGGGGTCGGCACGCACCGGCGGACCCGGGCCGGTGACGCATACGAGGCCGGGACCACGCCGAAAACCGCCCCCATCGGGGTCGGACTGGGGCTGCCGCGGATCGGGGCGCCCGAACCGGAGCCGGTCGCCTCGGGATGCGCTTCGGGATGCGGGACATGACGACCCCCACGGGGGACAGCGAAGATCGGGAGCGTGATCACGGGACCGGTGCCGAGGACGGGGCCGGTCCGGGTGCGACGGGCTCCGCCGCCGGCGGGCCCGCTGCCGGCGGTCCGGAATCAGCCGGTCGACGCCGCGATGACGAAGCAGCCGATGGAAACGAGGACACTGTGAACCCGGCCGAGGCCACCGAGAAATTCGAGGAGTTCCGCGACGATCTGGACGCGGTGGAGCGCCGGATCGCGGGTGAGATCGACCCCGGTGCGCGGGCCATGGTGGTGGCGGGCGCGGTGTTCCTCCTGCTGCTGTCGCTGGTACTGCCCCATACCGGCGGCGCCCGGGGGTTCGATGTGCTGCTCGGATCGGAGGCCGCCACCGCCGAGCACATCGGCCTGCCCTCGCGGATCTTCGTCTGGTTCGTGCTGCTGTTCGGGATCGGGTTCTCGCTGCTGGCGCTGATGACCCGGCGCTGGGTACTGGCCTGGATCGCAGTGGCGGGATCGGCGATCGCGAGCGCGTTCGGGGTCTTCTCGATCTGGCATCGGCAGACCCCGGGTCTCAACAACTATGTCGGTGCGGGCCCCGGGATCGGCTTGGTGCTGGGCACTCTCGCGATCATGGTCCTCACCTTCCACTGGGTGAAGGTGGTGTGGAGTCGCACCGCGGTACAACTGGCCGCCGAGGAACAGCGGCGGATCGCCGCCGCCCAGGAAGAGGAGCGGCAACGGCGCCACCGCCTCGGCGACGACTGAGCCGCCGCGCCGCACTCAGAGGTTGCTGACCGCGCCCTCTGCCGCCTCGGCCCATTCCCGCCACTGTTTGGCCTGTTCGAGCGCTCGCTCCGCATCACGGGTCTTACCGGCCGCGGTGGCCTTGGCCGCCTGCTCTTCGAACTGGGCGACGCGTTCGCGGAACTGCGCGGCGCGGGCCAGCGCCTCCGGATCGGTGCGGCGCCACTGCGCGTCCGCCGCCTGGCGTACCCGCTTCTCCACGGCGCGCAGCCGGGATTCCAGGTCGTGCATGCGCTCCCGCGGGACCTTACCGATCGCGTCCCAGCGTTCCTGCAGGTCACGCAGGGCGGCGCGGGCGCCCTCGAGATCGGAATCCGGGTCGATCAGAGGTTCGTAGCTGCCGAGCAACTCTTCCTTGGCGGTCGCGTTATCGGCGAACTCCGCGTCGCGTTCGGAGGCAGCGGAGTTGCGGGCCGCGAAGAAGACGTCCTGGGCGCTCTTGAACCGGCGCCACAGGGCTTCATCGGCTTCGCGTGGCGCCCGGCCGGCGTTCTTCCATTCGACCAGCAGCTCCCGGAAAACCGCGGCGGTACCGGGCCAATCGGTGGAACCGGAGAGTTCCTCGGCCCGCACACACAGCTCTTCCTTGCGGACCTTCGCCGCCGCGCGTTCCCGGTCGAGTTCGGCGAAATGCGCGCCGCGGCGGCGGTTGAACGCCTCCCGGGCCTTGGAATACCGCCGCCACAGGGCATCGTCGACCTTCCGGTCGACCCCGCGGATCGTCTTCCATTCGTCGAGGATCTCGCGCAACCGGTCGCCCGCGGCCTTCCACTGGGTGGATTCGGTGGCGATTTCCTCGGCCTCGGCGGCGAGCGCCTCCTTGCGCTCGGTGTGCTCGTGGCGAGTGCGCTCCTTCTCCTCCTTCGCGTGCGCGGCCGCCTCATCGGAATGTTCGGCGATAGCGCGCAGCCGGGCGGCCAGGCCCTCGATATCGCCGATCACCGCGGCGGTGGGCAGCGTTTCGGCGAGCGCGACGGCCGCGGCCTTGGTCTTGCGGGCGTCGGTTCCGGCGGCGAGCCGGGCCTCGAGCAGCGCCACCTCGGTGGCCAGGTCGTCGAACCGGCGGCCGAAATGGGCCAGCCCCTCGGCGGCGGCCCCGGCCTGCCACGATCCGACGACCCGCTCACCGTCGGGGGTTTTCACCCAGGCGGTGCCGTCTTCGTCGACGCGACCCCAGAGGCTGGGATCGGTAGCCGTGGGTACCACCAGGGGGTGCGGATGCTCCGTGGCCGGAGTCGCGGCTTTCATCGCCGCGGGGGAAGGATGTATGTCGCCGGGTTTGGGACGGTTGCGGGGTTTCGGAGCGGTGGACGGGCGACCGGGAGTCCCGGGGCCGGGTTTGGCGGTTCCGTTGCTGTGGGTCATTGCTCCTCGTCCCTGCCGCGCGTCACGGCTGCCTGGTTTACGCGCTGCGCATTCTGGCTATGCTCTGCTCATTCTGGCTACGCCCGCTCATTCTGGCTACGTCTGTCCGTTCTGACCAACCTGTTCGCTGTCGTACGCGCCGACCCGGTCGCCGCGTACGCGTCGTATCCGTCGTCCGGTGGCGGCCCCGCCGCGATCCGGCAGACCATCCGCCGACCAGGCGGCGTATAGCCGGACCTGCGGTTCCGGACCCGCTGCGACCCGGTCCGGGTACTTCGCACCCTAGCAATTGCGACCCGGTTTCCGGGAGAGACACTCGTACCTCGGCCGCGGCGGCGGCGCCGGCGGGGCCTACCGGCCGGGTCCGGGCCGCGCGGGCACGGGCTACGGTTGACGGCGTGTTCTGTCTTGCGGCTCTCGTCCCCTCGCCGCCCGTTCTGGTACCCGAGTTGTGTGGCGGCTCGGCGGTGGCGGGTGCGGAGTCCGGGTCCATCTTGCCGTCCGCCCCGGAAGCCACGCTGACCGCACTCCGGTCGGAGGTTCTCGCGGTGGGCGCTGCGCTGGCGGAGGCGGCGTCGCAGTGGACGGTGCTGGGTGTGGGTGGGTCCGAGCAGTTCTACGACGCCGATACCGTGGGTACCTTCGTGGGTTTCGGCCGCGACGTGACGGTATCGCTGGGCGGCCCGGAAACCGGGTCGGCCCGGGCCGACCCCGGCGTGCCGCTGGCGGTCCTGGTCGCCGGCTGGTTGCGGGGCGCGGTGGCGCCGCACGCGACGGCCCGCGCCCACCTCGTCGCGGCCCACGGCCCGGCTCAGCGCTGCGCCGAGATCGGCGCGAAATTACGGGCCGAACTCGACGCGGTGGACGAACCCCAGGGCGTTCTCGTGGTCGCCGACGGTGCCGCGACCCTGTCGCAGGCCGCGCCGGGGTACTTCGACACCCGGGCGGCGGAGACACAGGCCCGGCTCGACCGGGCGCTCGCCGCCGGTGACCATGCCGCTCTTCTCGCCCTCGATCCCGATCTCTGCGCCGAGCTCATGGTGTCCGGACGGGCCGCCTACCAGGCGCTGGCCGGTGTTTTCGCCGGCGACCCGGAAAAGCCCGTGGTGCGCGAACGCTATCGCGACGCGCCGTTCGGTGTCGGCTACTACGCCGGGCTGTGGCGGCCCGGTGGCGGGCAGCGGTGAACGAGCGGCCACGCCCGGTGGCGGTGGTCGGACCCACGGCCACCGGTAAATCGGATCTCGCCCTCGACCTGGCCGAATATCTCGACGGCGAGATCGTGAACATCGACGCCATGCAGCTGTACCGGGGGATGGATATCGGGACCGCGAAGCTGGCGCCGGAGCAGCGTCGCGGGATCGCGCACCACCAGCTCGATGTCCTGGACGTCACCGAGACCGCGACGGTCGCCGCCTACCAGTCGGCCGCTGCGGCCGATATCGAGGCCATCATGGCGCGCGGGCGGATACCCGTCGTGGTGGGTGGCTCGATGATGTACGTCCAGGCCCTCCTCGACGAATGGGAGTTCCCGGCGACCGATCCGGAGGTGCGGGAGCGCTGGGAGAACCTGCTGGCCGAACAGGGCGTCGCGGCGGTACACGAGGCGCTGCGGCGGGCCGACCCGGTCGCCGCGGCGACCATCCTGCCGACCGACGGCCGGCGTATGGTGCGGGCACTCGAGGTCGTCGAGCTCACCGGGAAACCCTTCGCGGCATCCGCCCCGGTCATCGGGGAGCCGCGCTGGGGAACCCGCATTCTCGGCGTGGACCGGGAGACCGCCGAACTGGACCGGCGGATCGCCGAGCGCACCGCGGCGATGTTCGGTGCCGGGCTGGTCGAGGAGGTCCGCGCACTGATCGATCAGGGTCTGCGTCGCGGCCAGACCGCGCGGCGGGCCATCGGGTATGCCCAGGTGCTCGCGTACCTCGACGACGAGTACGGTCTGGCGGAAGCACAGGAGCGGACGTTCATCGGGACGCGCCGATACGTGCGGCGGCAGCGTTCCTGGTTCCGGCGCGACCGGCGGGTGCGCTGGGTGGACGGCGCGGACCCGGCCGCGACCCGGACCGCGCTGGCGCTGCTCACCGACGATTCCGGACCGCTCCTGTCCGGTCCCGCAGCGAAGGAGCGAACCCGGCCGTGACCCGGCAGATCCACCGTCGAAATGCCGCTGTCCAGGTATGGACGGCCTACCTGGACAACCGCACCAAACGTCACCGCGACCGGCGGTTCCTGGTGCACGGCGTCCGTCCGATCACCGAGGCCCTGGCCCACGGATGGCCGCTGGAGACGCTGCTGTACCGGTTGGGCGAACCGGAACTGTCGCAGTGGGCGCAAGAAATCCTCGACACGGCCGCGGTACCGGCGGTCGGGCTGGCGCCCGAGCTGATGGCGGAGCTGGGGGAGAAGACGGGCGGGGCGCCCGAGCTGGTGGCCGTCGCCGAACACGCCACCGCCGAACTGGCGACCTACGAGGCCGGTGATCCCGGGGAGGCGCCCGTCGTGGTCGTATTCGATCGCCCGAATTCACCCGGCAACCTGGGCACGCTGATCCGGTCCGCGGACGCGTTCGGCGCGTCGGCGGTGGTGGTCACCGGCCACGGGGCCGACCAGTACGACCCGCGGTGCGTCCGCGCGTCGACCGGATCGCTGTTCGCGGTACCCGTCTTGCGTGCGGCCGGGCCGGACGATCTGCTCGCGTTCCGCGACCGGCAGGTCGCGCGGGGTATCCCGACCCAGGTCATCGGCACCGATGAACGGGGCGCCCGGGCGATATTCGATCATGATCTGATCGATGCCACGATTCTGGTGGTCGGAAACGAGACCACCGGTATGAGCGCCGCATGGCTCGCGGCCTGCGACGATACTGTCACCGTGCCGATGGGAGGCAGCGCCAGTTCGCTGGGCGCGCCCTCGGCCGCCGCGGTGGCGCTCTACGAAATTTCCCGGCAGCGCCGGACGTTTGCCTGATCAGACGATCCCGTCCGCGCCGAGCGGCCGGCCCGATGCGGAAGACCCCCGATGCGGAAGAATGAGGACGTGCCCATATCCGAGACAGCGGTCGAGTTCACCAAGGGACACGGCACTCAGAACGACTTCGTGGTGCTCCCCGATCCTGAGGTCCGGCTCGAGCTGACCCCTTCGCGGGTCGCCGCGCTGTGCGACCGGCACCGCGGCCTGGGCGCCGACGGGGTGCTGCGGGTGGCGCGAGCCGGCCGGTTGGCCGACGCCGGTGTCCTGTCCGAACTGCCGGACGGTGTGGACTCCGGCGACTGGTTCATGGATTACCGCAACGCCGACGGATCGATCGCCGAAATGTGCGGCAACGGCGTCCGCGTTTTCGCCCATTACCTACGAGCCCGCGGCCTCACCGGTGACGACCGGTTCGTGGTGGGCAGTCGCGCCGGTGGCCGCCCGGTCACCGTGCACGCCGCCGATGCGGTGCACGGGGAGGTCACCGTGGATATGGGCCGGGTGCGGGTGCTCGGCGAATCCACCGCGACCCTCGCCGGATGGGGCTACCCGGGGCTGGGGATCGATGTCGGTAATCCGCATCTGGCGTGTGTCGACAGCACGCTGACGGCGGAATCGCTGGGCAAACTCGATCTGACTGTCCCGCCCGGATTCGATCCGGATATGTTCCCGCGCGGGGTCAACGTCGAGATCCTCACCGGCCTCGACGCGGGCGGCGCGGTGGATATGCGGGTGTACGAACGCGGGGTCGGTGAGACCCGCTCCTGCGGTACCGGCACCGTCGCGGCGGCGGCCGCAGCGCTGGCCACGGGCGGTTTCGCACTCGCGACCGGGACCGGTGAAGTGACCGTGCGGGTTCCCGGTGGGCAGGTCCGGGTGGGGTTGCAGGCGGGCGCGGCCTGGTTGCGCGGGCCGTCCGAATTGGTGGCCGACGGCCGCCTCGCAGCCGACTGGTGGGACGCTCGTTGAGCCCTCGACCGGGAAATTCACATGCGCCGACCAGCGCATTGGTGGCAGCATGGATGGTGTATGAGAAAAGCTGACATTTCCGGGACCGGCGAGCGGTCCCCCGAATCGTTCGACGCCGAATCCTTCGATGCGGAATCGTTCGAGAGCGATTCCTTCCATACCGATTCCTTCGACGGCGCCGGCGATACCGTCACGTCCGCGGGTCGCGCCGCGAACCGATCCGGGCCCGTCGTCCGCCGCGGCGGCTGGTCCACCGATCCCACCACGGGCGAACTCCAGCTCGACGAGCGCAGCGCGCTGCGCCGAGTCGCCGGTCTGTCCACCGAACTCACCGATATCACCGAGGTCGAGTACCGGCAGCTGCGCCTGGAGCGCGTGGTGCTCGTCGGGGTGTGGACCGAGGGCAGTGTGGCGAGCGCCGAAGCGAGCATGGCCGAATTGGCCCGGCTCGCCGAGACCGCGGGTTCGGAGGTGCTCGAGGCGCTCATCCAGCGCCGTGACCGCCCCGACCCGGCGACCTATATCGGGTCCGGCAAGGCCGAGGAGTTGCGTGCCGTGGTGCTGTCCACCGGCGCGGATACCGTGATCTGCGACGGCGAGCTCACGCCCGCCCAGCTGACCGCCCTGGAGAAGGTCGTCAAGGTCAAGGTGGTCGACCGCACCGCGCTCATCCTGGATATCTTCGCCCAGCACGCCACCTCCCGGGAGGGCAAGGCGCAGGTCGCGCTGGCGCAGATGGAGTACATGCTGCCGCGTCTGCGCGGCTGGGGTGAGTCCATGTCGCGGCAGGCCGGTGGCCGGGCGGGCAGCAACGGCGGTGTGGGTCTGCGTGGGCCGGGTGAGACCAAGATCGAGACCGACCGGCGCCGGATCCGCGAGCGGATGGCCAAACTGCGACGCGAAATCCGGGAGATGAAAACCGCCCGGGACACCAAACGCTCGCGCCGCACCTCCAGCGGTGTGCCGTCGGTCGCCATCGTCGGCTACACCAATGCCGGTAAATCGAGCCTGATGAACGCGCTCACCGGCTCCGGAGTGCTGGTGCAGGACGCGCTGTTCGCCACCCTGGATCCCACCACTCGCCGGGCCGAGCTCGAGGACGGCCGCGAGGTGGTGTTCACCGATACCGTCGGTTTCGTCCGGCATCTGCCGACCCAGCTCGTCGAGGCGTTCCGTTCCACGCTCGAGGAGGTCACCGGGGCCGATCTGCTGCTGCACGTCGTGGACGGTGCGGACGCGCTGCCCGCCGAGCAGATCAAGGCGGTGCGCGAGGTGATCACCGATGTGGTGCGCGAATCCGGTGCGCCGGCGCCCCCGGAACTCCTGGTGGTCAACAAGATCGACGAGATCGATCCGGTGGGGGTGACGCGGTTGCGGGCACTGCTGCCGGGCGCGGAGTTCGTCTCCGCGCACAAGGATCTCGGCATCGAGCGGCTGCGTGCGCGGCTGGACGAGGTGCTCGGCGGTCTGGATGTCGAGGTGAGCGTGCTGCTCCCCTACACCCGCGGTGACCTGCTTGCCAGAATTCACGCCGACGGCAGGATCTCGCAATCCGAGCACACCGAGAGCGGAACCCGGGTACACGCGCGGGTGCCGCGGTCGCTGGCGGCGGTGCTGGCCGAATACGCGCACGCGGGGGCGGTCGAGGCGTAACGGTTACCGATACAATTCGGCGCGGCTAACAGTGGGGGCAAAAATGTGGGACTTCGCATAACCCGGTGTTGCATTCCTGCGGTTCGATTCACAATTGGCATGAATCGACTACAGGAGGGTTTTATGTCACATTCGGGCGACCGCCCCACCGTCGATCCCGACCGGCAGCGCGGAGCTCTGCCGGATCGGCCCGGGCTGAGCGACGGCGCACCGCTGTCGGTGCGACTCGGCCCGGTCGATCTACGGGTTTTCGAAGCGGCGTTGGCCCCGCTCCGGGCATGGAGCGACCCCCGGTTCTTCGGTCTGGACAATATCCCCGACTCCGGGCCCGTGCTCTTGGTCGCGAATCACAATCTGCTCGGCCTGATCGACGCGCCCCTGTTGATGCCGGAGGTTCTGCGCAGCCGCGGCCGGCTGATCCGCGGCCTCGCCGAGAACCTGCTCATCAGTGTTCCGGGAGTGCGTCATGTACTGCACTACTACGGCTCGGTGCGCGGCACCCGGGAGAACTGCCGGACCCTGCTGGAACAGGGTGAGGTGGTGATCGTATTTCCGGGCGGCGGCCGGGAGGCCATTCGCCGCAAGGGCGAGAAGTACGCGCTGCGCTGGGAAGGCCGCACCGGTTTCGCCAGGATGGCGATCGAATGCGGAGCGCCCATCGTGCCGGTGGGCATGATCGGGATCGACGACGCCTACGACATCATCGCCGATAAGGACGATGCGCTGCTGCGTCCGTTGCGTGCGCTGGTGGGGGCGCTGGGGATCCATACCGAACTCACCCCGCCGCTGCTGCGCGGCGTGGGTCTCACCCCGATTCCGCGACCCGAACGGTTCTATTTCTCGGCCGGTACCCCCATCGACCCGGGACCGTGGCGCGAGACCACCGATATCGAGGAGGCCGCGGGGCAATTGGCGCAGGTGGTGGAGAAGGCACTGCGCGAGGAACTGACCTACCTGTTCGCCGAACGGGATCGCGACCGGGGCCGCACGCTGTCGGGCCGGCTGCGCGAACTGCTGCCGGTCTGAATGCGAGGATCGGCGCCGGTGAATGGCCAGGCAGCGCGAAGGTGCGGTCCGAGATAGGAACACCAGCCGATTCCCGGTGTGAAGTGAACAAGGATTCGCACGCCGGGTACGGTGGATCACAGCGGCGGGCCGGCGCGGCCCCGTCCGAAGTGTTCACTAGGAGGTTGGTGTGGAGCGCACACTGTTCGAACCCGAGCACGAGCTGTTCCGGGAGTCGTACCGCAAGTTTCTCGCGACGAACGTGGCGCCGTTCCACGACCAGTGGGCGGAGCAGGGTGTCGTCGACCGTGCCGTCTGGACCGAAGCCGGTAAACAGGGCTTCCTCGGTATGCAGATGCCGGAGGAGTACGGCGGCGGCGGCGTGCAGGATTTCCGCTACAACGTCATCGTCAACGAAGAGACCGTGTGCGGCCGGTACTCCGGGCTGGGGTTCAGCCTGCACAACGACGTCATCGCGCCGTACCTGCTGGAACTGGCCAACGACGAACAGAAACAGCGCTGGCTGCCGAAGTTCTGTTCCGGTGAGCTCATCACCGCCATCGCCATGACCGAACCCGGTACCGGCTCGGATCTGCAGGGCATCAAGACCCGCGCGGTCCGCGACGGTGACGACTGGGTCCTCAACGGCGCCAAGACCTTCATCACCAACGGAATCAACTCCGATATCGTCATCGTGGTCGCCCAGACCGACCCCGAGGCCGGCGCCCTGGGCTTCAGTCTGCTGGTGGTCGAACGGGGGATGCCCGGCTTCGAGCGTGGCCGCAACCTCGACAAGCTCGGCCTGAAGGCGCAGGACACCGCCGAACTCAGCTTCACCGATGTCCGGGTGCCCGCCGCCAACCTGCTCGGCGAAGAAGGCAAGGGCTTCATCCATCTGATGCAGAACCTGCCGCAGGAGCGGCTGTCGATCGCGGTGATGGCCGCCGCGGCGATGGAGTCCTGCTTGGACACCACCTGCCAGTACGTGCGCGACCGTAAGGCGTTCGGCAAACCGATCGGCGCCCTGCAGAACACCCGTTTCGTGCTGGCCGAACTGGCCACCAAGACCACGGCGGTGCGCGTCCTGGTCGATCGCTGCATCTCCGAGCTCAACGCCGGCACCCTGACCGCGGAGGACGCCGCCATGGCCAAATGGTGGAGCACCGAGGAGCAGGTCGATCTGATCGACCGCTGCCTGCAGCTGCACGGCGGCTACGGCTATATGCGTGAATATCCCATCGCGCAGGCCTATCTCGACGCGCGGGTGCAGACCATCTACGGCGGCACCACCGAGATCATGAAGGAGATCATCGGGCGCAGCCTGAAGCTGTCCTGATCGAGCACTCCGAGATCTCGCCACGGGCGGGGCATCCCGAGCGGATGCCCCGCCCGTGGTCGTTTCCGGCCATTCGCGGTGGGTGGGGCTGCTGAACCGCGGCCTTCCCGGTCGGCTGCGTCGCCGGCGCGCGTCCAGGAGCGTTATATTTGGTTCATATAAAATGATTTGTACCAAATTTGGCCGATCGCGGTTCGCGGGTGTCCCGGTCGTGTTACGACAGGGGAATTCCGTTCGCCCCTCAGGAGACTCACCGTGACCGCTGGATCCCGTCCCAGTCATTCCTCCCGGATCGCACGCCTCTCCCGCGCTGCCGCCCTGACGGCCGCGGTGTGCGCACTGGCGCTCCCCGGCACTGCCCGGGCCGTTCCCACGCTGCCGGTGCCCTTCGGAGCCGAGGCCACCCGCGCCGCGCTCGCACACTACAGCGATACGGTCTCTTCGCCACCCGGCGCGAACGACTGGAATTGCCGGCCCGACGCCGGGCACCCGGAGCCGGTCGTGCTCCTGCACGGCTATACCGCCGGTCAGGCCGGCAACTGGCAGACGCTCGCCCCGCTCCTGGCCAACACCGGGTACTGCGTGTACTCCCTCACCTATGGACTGGGCGCGGCCGCCGACCCCGCGACCCCGGGCGGCGAGAAGGTCCGGGTGTCCGCCGAACGTGACGTGGCCCCATTCGTGGACCGGGTCCTCGGGGCGACCGGCGCCGAGCGGGTGCAGCTGGTGGGTCATTCGATGGGCACGGTGGTCGCCCGGTACTACATCGAAGTACTCGGTGGCGCCGGGCGAGTGGGCAGATCGGTCAACATCACCCCGCTCAACGACGGCACCGATGTGCTGGGCGCAGCGACCATGACCGATCTCGCCGAGGATCTCGGTGTAGCCGGCCAGGTGGAACGCGCGGCGCTGGCCCTGGGATCCACACCCGGCGGCAACGACCTGCTGCGCGGCTCCGGCCTGATGACCGAACTACGCTCCGGTGATCCCTACCCGGCATCCGTCGACTACACATTTCTCATGACCCGCTACGACGAACTGGTCGTTCCCTACACCAGTGGGATGGGCCCGGCTGCGCCGAATATCACCAATATCGTCGTCCAGGATCGCTGCCCGGGCGCGCTGTTCGAACATTTCACGGCAGCCTCGGATCCGGTGGTCGCGCAGTACGTCCTCGCGGCGCTCGATCCGGTGAGCGGCGCGTCGATCGACTGCGCAGGACGCCCGCGGAACTCCTGAGGCCGCCGCAAAACCGACAGGGGCACGTTCCGGCGGAACGTGCCCCTGTGCCGAAGTATACGAGTGCGCGCCCGAGTCAGGCGGCGCCGACCCGGAAGTCCTCGGACTGCTTGCGATCGAAATAGGCCCGCGTTTCGCGGTACACCAGCGGAGACAGGATCAGCAGGCCGATCAGGTTCGGCAGTGCCATCAGCCCGTTGGCGACATCGGAGAAGGTCCAGACGGTGGACAGTTCCGTCGTCGCGCCGACGTAGACCACCGCGATGAACACGATCCGGTAGGGCAGAACGAGGGCGGTGCCGAACAGATACTCGATACAGCGATCGCCGTAGTAGGACCAGCCGAGCACCGTGGAGAACGCGAAGAAGATGACGCTGACGGTGACGATGACGCTGCCCCAGTTGCCGGGGAGCGCCTCGGCGAAGGCATTCGCGGTATAGGTGGCCGGAGACGCGTCGGTCTTCCAGACTCCGGTGGTGACGATCACCAGGCCGGTGAACGACACCACCACCAGCGTGTCGATGAAGGTCTGGGTCATCGACACCAGCGCCTGCCGCACCGGATGGCTGGTGGACGCCGCCGCGGCGGCGATACCGCCGGTGCCCAGCCCGGACTCGTTGGAGAAGATCCCGCGTGCCACGCCGTACTGGATCGCCGCGGCCACACCCGCGCCGACGAAACCGCCGGTCGCGGCGGTGCCGGTGAACGCATCGGTCACGATCTCCGCGATCGCGGCGGGCAGATCGTCGATCCGGAAGATCAGTACCGCGAGGGCGCCCAGGATGTAGAGCACGATCATGACCGGGACGAAGATACTGGCGACCCGGCCGATCCCCTTGATTCCGCCGAGGATGACCGCGGCCGCCAGCACCGTGATGATCACACCGGTGATCCAGGTCTGCAGACCCCACTCGGATTCGACGTTCATGGCGACGGTGTTGGCCTGCGTCATATTGCCGATGCCGAACGAGGCGACCACGCCTGCCACGGCGAAGAAGCCGCCGAGGAAGATGCCGACCGGGCCCTTGATGCCCTGACGCAGGTAGTGCATGGGGCCACCGGCCTGCTTACCGTCGGCGTCGGTGCGGCGGAAGCGGACCCCGAGGAACGCCTCGCTGTACTTGGTGGCCATACCGACCAGGCCGGTCACCCACATCCAGAACACCGCGCCCGGGCCGCCCAGCGAGATGGCGGTGGCGACACCGGCGATATTGCCGACACCCACGGTGGCGGCCAGCGCGGTGGACAGGGCCTGGTAATGGGTGATGTCGCCTTCGGCGTCGGCATCGCTGCGATCGAGGAAGCCGAGCCGGAAGGCCAGGGCGAACCTGCGGAACTGCACACCGCGCAGCAACACGGTCAGGTACAGACCGGTCAGCAGGAGCAACGGGATAAGCAACCAGGGGCCCCAGATGAAATCACTGGCGCTGCCGAGGAACTCGTCCATAGGGAAAATACCGCCTCAGGTACGGATCGAGGCCGGCGCGGCCCCGCGATCTCCGGGCCACCGGCGGAGGTACCGGTGACATTCCGGTTGGCATTCAACCACCACCGCCGGGAACACGTGCGGTGAGCCACCTCCGCAGATCCTGACGGAATTGTCATATGCCTCGACATACCTCATCGCGGAGCCGACCGGAGCAAACCGGCCGTGGGCGTCCGGCGGCCGGACGCCCACGGTGGTCAGCCCCTGCCGGGGCCGGTGACGAGCGGCAGGTCGAGCGTGGTTCGGATACCCGGCTCGGCCGCGATCAGCGCGGGCACCGCGTTGACCACCCGCATCGCTGTGGCTACCAATCCAGCGTGATTGTGGTCACCGTTATCGCTGGAAAGGGATAGATCCAGGGCGTAATGCGGTTCGCCGGTGATCTCGACCCGGTACGACCCACCCTCCTGCGCCGGTTGCGGCCATTCGGGCGCCATATCGGCACGCAGCCGGGTGATGTGCTCGAGCACCGTGACCACCCGGTCGCCGACCATGCCGCGGACCTCGAACCGCACCCCGGCGGTGGTACCGGCCGCGATCGGGCCCGCGGCGATCTCGAAATCCTCCGGTGCGGGAATCCGCTCGTGGGTCTCGGTCACGGCATCGAGTTCGACGCCGAGTCCGGCCGCCAGCTGACGCACCACGCTGCCCCATGCCAGCGACAGCACCCCGGGCTGCAGCAGCATCGGCGTTTCGTCGAGTGGTTTGCCGAAGCCCATGATGTCGAACATGACGGCGGCATTGTCGTAGGTGGCGTAATCGAGGATTTCCATACAGCGGATCCGATCGACACGCTGACAGGTGCCCGCCAGCGCGAGCGGCAGCAGATCGTTGGCGAATCCGGGATCGATACCGTTGACGAACAGGGACGCGCCGCCCGCTGCCGCGGCCTCCTCGATGGGGGAGAGGAGATCCGCCGGCAGTACCTGCCACGGGTACTGCAGGAACACGGGAGCGCTGGCCGCGACATTCACACCCGCTTCGAGAATTGTGCGCAGGTCGGTGAGGGCCTCGACGAGCCGGTTGTCGGCCATCGCGGTGTACACCACGCAATCCGGCTCGAGCGCGAGCAGCGCCGCGCTATCGGTGGTGGCCGCGATACCGGTACGGAGATCGAGGCCCGCGAGTTCGCCCGCGTCCCGGCCCTCCTTGTCCGGATTCGACACCTTCACCCCGACGAGTTCCAGCCGCGGATCGCCGATGATCCCGGCCAAGGCGTGAACGCCGACATTGCCGGTGCCCCAGTGCACGACACGGTAGGTCACGGTTTTCTCCTCACAGATCCGGGATCGGGATATCGAGATTCGGAGCGATCAGGCCACCGTCGACCTCGATCACCTTGCCGGTCAGATAGCCGCCCGCGGGGGAGGCCAGGAACAGTGCCGCGGCCGCGATCTCGGCCGGATCCCCGAGCCGGCGCAGCGGGGTCGCCTGCTCCACGGCGGTGCGCATGGCCTCGTCGCCGGCGACGATCTCGAGCGCCGAGGTCGCGATCGAACCGGGGGCGATCGCGTTCACCCGGATCCGGGGCGACAGATCCATGGCCGCCAGCCGGGTGTAGTGCGCGAGTGCCGCCTTGGCGGTGCCGTAGGCGGCGAACCCGCGGCCCGGCATCCGGCCGACGGCCGAGGTGATGTTGATGATCGAACCACCTCCCGCGCCCTCCAGCATCAACGGCACCGCCGCGCGGACCAGGGCATGCGCGTTGGCGACATTGAAGCCGAACGCGTCGTTCAGGCGTCGGGGCGAGGTATCCAGCAGCGGTGTGGGCATGGCGCCGCCGACGTTGTTCACCACGATGTCGAGGCGGCCGAGTTCGGCGACCGCGGTCGCCGCCAGTGCGGCACACGCCTCGGCGTCGGCGAGGTCGGCGACCACGATATGGGCGCGCCGGCCGAGGTCACGAATCTGCTGGGCGACCTTCTCGAGGTCGGATTCGGTGCGGGCCGCGATCAGGACGTCGGCACCTGCCTCCGCGAATCCGAGGGCGATGGCGGCGCCGAGGCCGCGGCCGGCGCCGGTGACCACGGCGACCCGTTCATCGAGGCGGAACCGGTCCAGAATCATGGTTCTCCTGACGTCGTCTACGCTGAGTGTCGACTATTCGACGAATGAGCAACGAATAGTCGATGCAGTGTAGGTGCCGGTTGCGCGGCCGACAAGGGAGCTACCGGATATGACGAAATCGGGATCTCCGCCGACACACCGGGTCGTTTCGGTGGTCGAATTACTCGCCGGATCCGAACGGCCGCTCACCGTCTCGGAGATCGCCGAACGGTTGTCACTGGCCCGGGCGACGGTCACCGCGGTGCTCCACGAACTGTGCGCGGCGCAATGGCTGGTGCGCGATGCCGGCCTCGCCTACGGCCGTGGGCCGGCCCTGAACCGGCTCGCCGGCGTCGGATTCTCCGGTGCCGTGCCCGCCGTCGGCGCCGAACTGTCGGCGCTGGCCGAGGCCGCGGGATGCGGGGCGACGCTGAGCCGGGTCGCCGACGGCCGGCTCACCATCGTCGCGAAGCATTACGCCGGCGAGCGGATCGTGCCCGGGCTCTCGGTCGGCCAGTCGATCCCGCTGGCCTATCCCGCCGGCGCCGCGGTCATGCCGTACCGGGAACCTGCCGAGCGTGCACGCTGGCTGGGATCGGCGCAGCTCCCGGCCGGCGCGGAACAACTGCACGATTTCGTGACCACCCGCGGTTTCGCCATGTTCCGGCCCGAGGCCGACGATGCCGGTCTGGTCGATGTACTCACCGAACTCCTCGGCGCGATGGGCGCAGAACTGCTGCAACCCGCGTTACGGGCCAAGGTGCTGCGTCAGGTGGGGCGGCTCACCGCCCGTGCCTATACCGACGCCGATATCGACTCGCGGCATCCGCTGCCCGTCAGCTACGTCTCCGCGCCGGTGTTCGACGGGCCCGAGGCACCTTACGAGCTGCAGCTCGGCCCGTTGCGGGCAGAGGTCGGGCCGGCCGACCGGGCGCGCTATATCGAGATCGTCCGCGCCGGGGCGCAGGCGGTTTCGGTCGCCTTGCAGACGGCCGGATGAGGACCCGTTACGCCCGCCCCGGCTCGCCGAGCGCGGCGGCCAGCGCGTCCGGTGTCCAGTGCCCGGCCGCTCCGGGACGGCTGGCGAGGTAGCCCGAGACCTCCCGCAGTGACCAGCCGTGGGCCGCACGCACACCGAGCGCGATATGGCGGAGATAGGCGGGAGCGGGCGGGTTTCCGGGGACATCGCGCCAACGCCAGGGGGCGGTGAAGGTCAGGATGGGGATGCCCTCGAAGGTTCCCGGGCAGACGACGGTTTCGTAGCGTCCGGGACCCAGCCTGCAGCGGCCGTTGCGCACGGCCTCGGTGAGATCCGGATCCGCTTCCGGCGGCCGATACATCTCCTGTGCGACCAGATCGCCGAATTGGGCGCGGGTGAGCAGATACGCGCGGACCGGTGTGCCGGCCGGCGCGTCGGGATCGTAGAACGCGCGGCCGCCGGTCCAGATCGCGGATTCCGTGGCGAAATAGAGCAGCCCGGGAAGTGTGAGACCGACCGACCGGGCGGGCGGGGTCCGGTCCCGGAACCCGGTGGCGGCCCGGCCCGTGCCGCCCGGCAGGGGCGGTGCGGCCCGGGCGGCGCGCGTCGCCGGTGCCGGGGAGGGGTCCCCGGCAGCCGGCGCGACGATGCCGTCGCGATACCAGCGCAGGCGCTCGGGATTCGCGTTGGAGCCGTACGCGGCGTACCACACCAGCTCCGGGTCGGCCGCGGTCGTGGACGTGCGCGCCGTAGGCATCCGCTCGTCGTAGTCGACCATGGTTTCCCGTCTCGGACCGATTCGGGCCGCGGCCCGCCTCCGTCGGCTAGATCTTGCGGATCACCGTGACGACCTTGCCGAGGATGCGCGCGTCGTTACCGGGGATCGGCTCGAAGAGCGGGTTGTGCGGCATGAGCCAGACGTCATCGCCGCTGCGCTTGAACGTCTTCACCGTCGCCTCGCCGTCGAGCATGGCCGCCACGATATCCCCGTTGTCCGCCACGTTCTGCTGGCGTACGACCACCCAGTCGCCGTCGCAGATCGCGGCGTCGACCATCGACTCGCCGACCACCTTCAACAGGAACAGGGAACCGTCGCCGACGAGCTCGCGGGGGAGCGGGAACACATCTTCGACCGCCTGCTCGGCCAGGATCGGGCCACCGGCGGCGATCCGCCCGAGCACCGGCACATAGGTGGGGATGGGGTGATCGGTCTCGGAGGCGGTCTCACCGGCGTCGGCGCCGTCGGCGGGCGCCAGGGTGGTGACCGAGCGCACCGCTTCGTCCATACCCCGTACGTCCACGGCGCGGGGCCGGTTGGGGTCGCGCCGTAGATACCCCTTGCGCTCCAGTGTGCGCAACTGATGGGCCACCGAGGAGGTGGAGTTCAGCCCCACCGCGTCGCCGATCTCACGAATACTCGGCGGATAGCCGCGCAGGCTCACCGACGACCGGATGACATCGAGCACCTTGCGCTGGCGCACGGTGAGATCCGCACCGGTCACCGCCGATTCGGTGCCGGGACCGGCCCCGTCACCCGTATCGTCTGATCGGCTCACCACATCCGCCTTTCTCGTCGGTATCCGGACCACGGTGGCCGGGCCCGCGGGCGCCGTGACCTGCCGGGCCCGAACGTCGTGTCGTGCAGTGAATCTAGTCGGCCGTTCCCGATCTATCAAACATCTGTTCGAGGCATGTCCGGCGTTGCTACTGACATTATCCCTCTCGCGTGGTAGAAATCGAACATCAGTTCGACGAACATTTGAGCGAATGCCGGGACGCCGGACGCTCTGGACTCATACGCAACGGAGCCCGACGCCGTGGAGCCGAACGGCCCGGCATCGAAGCCGCCCTCGGTTTCCGCGACCGCCCACCACCGCGACCGACCAGCACGGAGGTCACCGATGAAGACTGCGTTCAGCCCGACCCGCACCGGCACGTGGGAAGACGCCGACGCCCGGGAAAATCCTGTTCCGATCCCGCCGGGGGAGACCGGAACGGGATACCAGGGCGACGGCGGGCTGCCGGTGCCGGCCCCGCCGCGACGCCCCGTTCCCGGCCCCTGCACCGCGGCGGTGCCCGGGGCCGCGGAGCGCGGCGTCCGGCGGGCCGTGCCGGTCCGGGACCCCGTGCCGCGCCGGGGTCCCGCGGTCGATCCGCACCCTCGGCACCCGTCACCCGACGAATGGGTGGAGCGGGCCCGGGCCGGGTGGGCTGCCGTCGCTTCCACCGCGCTGATCACCGCAGCGGTGGTGGTGGTCTTCCTCGCTATGGCCCATCTGCGCGCACCCGAACCACCGGCTCCGGCCCCGATCCCGTCCGGAATTCCGGCGGCGGCGGTGCCGCCCGGAGAGTCCGGTGCGCCCTGGAGCCGATGACGTGGCGGCCGGCGCCGCGCCGGGACCAGGGGTGAGGGCAACCATCGCACACCCCGTGCCGGTATCCTCGACGTGTTATGCACAGGAGCCGGTGCTCGTCGCCGGCTCACCCGGTACCGGCTCGGCCGGTACCCGCGCTCGCCGGACCCGAGACCGGCGCAGGTTCGGCCGCGAGCGTTCGCAGCGACGAAGGACCCCGGATGCACTGCCCGTACTGCCGACACCCCGACTCGCGGGTCGTCGATTCGCGACTGGCCGACGAGGGCGCCGCCATTCGCCGCAGACGCGCGTGCCCGGAATGCGGGCGCCGGTTCACCACGGTCGAGACGGCCATCCTGTCGGTGGTCAAACGCAGCGGGGTCACCGAACCGTTCAGCCGGGAAAAGGTCATCCGTGGAGTCCGCCGGGCCTGCCAGGGCCGCGAGGTCGACGACGATGCGCTGAACCTGCTCGCGCAGCAGGTGGAGGACGCGGTCCGGGCCAAGGGCTCGCCCGAGGTGCCCAGTCATGAGGTCGGATTGGCGATCCTCGGCCCGCTACGCGAACTGGACGAGGTGGCGTACCTGCGTTTCGCCTCGGTGTATCGATCGTTCACCTCGGCAGCGGATTTCGAACGCGAGATCCAGGATATGCGGCAGGCCCGCGCGGCCATCGGCGCCGGCGACTGAGCGCCGAATTCCCGGATCACCTGCGGATGGCGGCGATCGCCTTCTCGATGCGTTTCAGCGAAATGGGCTGCGGGGTGCCGAGCTTCTGGGCGAACAGGCTCACCCGCAGTTCCTGCACCATCCACCAGATCTCGGTGACATCCGGCGCGTGCTGCCGCGATTCGGGCAGCCGGGACAGCAGGCGGTCGTAGGCGGCCGTCGCCGCATCCACCTCTCCCAATGCCTGCCGGTCGCGGGACGCCGAGCCGGGCAACGCGGCGAGCCGGGCCGCCGCCGCCCGGAGATATCGGGGTAGTTCACGCAGGCGCGCCGGGCCCCATTCCGAAACGAATCCGGCGAACACCAGGTCCGCGACCTGTTCGCGCACATCGTCGGCGATATCGGCTTCGCGTGTCCGGGTGAGCGCGGAGGCCACCTCGTGCGCTGCGGCGAGGGCCGGCACCACCAGCCGGAGTATCCGGACGACCACGTCGTTGAACTTCGGGCGCACCCGTTGGACGAGGCGCTCGAATTCGGCGGGTTCGCGTACCGGGCCACCCGCCGCGGTGATCAGCTGATCGGCCGCTGCGGCCCGGCAGTCTTCGATCAGCGCCTCCACCGAGCCGTACGGGTTCTGGCTCAGCACCAGCCGGTCCGCCGGGGAAAGGTTCGCGGTGATCGCCCGCACCGAGGTGGGCACGGCGGCGAGGATCAAAGCGCGGGTCCCGGCCCGCATGGCCCGCGCCTGCTCGGCGGGCGAGGTGAGCACCCGCACCGCCACACCCCCGGCCTCGGGGACCAGGGCCGGATAACCGGTGATGGTCTGACCGCCGACCTCGCGGCGCACCGCCGGGGCCAGGGTGCCCAGAGATTCGGAGGTCCAGACCGTGGCCGGGGCCCGCTCGGCGCCCTCGGTGGCCGCCGCTACCGAGGCCGAGACCTGGTCCGACAATCGGGTGCGCAACTCGGCCAGGCTCTTACCGGTGGCCAGGATCCGGTCGTCGGCGCCGATCACGGCGAAGGTCATCCGGAGATGGTCCGGAAGGGCGGCCGGGTCCAGGTCGCCGGGTGCGATCGGAATGCCCGCGAGACGGGTCAACGCCCGGGCCAGCCCGGCGCGTAGCGGTTCGGCCCGCGGGGTGAGCGTTTCGAGGGCCGCCGCCGCGAAATCCGGTGCGGGGACGACCGCCCGCCGTAACTGCTTCGGCAGGGTTTTGATCAATGCCGCGGCCAGTTCGGCACGCATACCGGGCACCAGCCAGTCGAAGCCGACGGCCTTGACATGAGCCAGTTGGGCGACCGGGATCCGGACCGTCACACCGTCGTCGGCCTGGCCCGGCTCGAACTGATAGGTGAGCGCGAACGAGAGTTCACCCTGGCGCCAGGTATCCGGGAACGCCGCCGGATCCAGGCCGCCGGCGCCGTCGTTGACCACCGTCTCGGTGCTGAAGTCGAGCTGATGCGGGTCGTCGCGGCGGGCCGATTTCCACCAGCTGTCGAAATGGCGGACCGAGACGATATCGGCCGGGACCCGGCGGTCGTAGAACTCGAACAGCACCTCGTCGTCGACCAGGATGTCGCGGCGGCGGGCCCGATGCTCGAGGTCGGCGATATCGTCGAGCAGCGCGCGGTTGCGGTGGAAGAACTCGTGCCGGGTCTGCCACTCGCCCTGCACCAGCGCATGCCGCAGAAACAGCTCGCGGGAGGTTTCGGCATCTATTGCGCCGTAGTCGACCGGTCGCCCGGTGACCAGCGGCACGCCGTAGAGGGTGACGCGCTCGTAGGCGCGCGCGGCACCGCGCTTGGCCGACCAGTGGGGTTCGGAGTACACGCGCTTCACCAGGTCGCCGGCCAGCCGCTCCGCCCATTCGGGTTCGACGCGGGCCGCCATCCGGCCCCAGAGCCGCGATGTCTCCACCAGTTCCGCCGCCATGACCCAGCGCGGCGGCTTCTTCGCCAGTGCCGAGCCCGGGAAGATCATGAACTTCGCGTTGCGCGCCCCCAGGAATTCCCGGGATTCGGCCTCGCGGACCCCGATATGGGAGAGCATGCCCGATAACAGCGCCTGGTGGATCGATGTGGCGTCCCAGGGATCGGTATCGGGTGCCATCTCCTCGACGGGCCGGTGCGTGGCGCTCCGTCCGCCGTCCGCCGACCAGCCCATACCCTTCGTGATGGTGCGCAGCTGGCCGTGGAGATCCTGCCATTCGCGGATCCGCAGGTAATGCAGGAATTCCTCCCGGCACATCCGCCGGAAGCGGTTGGCCGACAGCGCCCGGCGCTGCCCGGACAGGTACTCCCACAGGCGCAGGTAGGCCAGGAAATCCGAGTGGGGCACGACGAACCGGGCGTGCCGGGCGTCGGCCGCCTGCTGCTGATCCGCCGGGCGTTCCCGGACATCCTGGATCGACAGCGCGGCCACGATCACCAGCACATCGGCCAGGCATCCGGTGCGGTGCGCCTCCACCAGCATGCGGCCCATCCGCGGGTCCACGGGCAGCCGGGCCATCTCCCGGCCGGCCGGGGTGAGTGTGTGGCCCGATTCCGCGCCCCGGCGTCGTCCCCGCCGGGGCGAGGCGGTGGGGGGCTGCTCGTCCGTCGCGTGCCCGGGCGGCGGTCCGGGTTCCGCGGCGTCGCGTGCCCGATCGGGTGCCTGCCCGTGGTCGGTGCCGGTGGGTGCGGTGCCCGGGGGCGTGGCGCCGGGGGCCTGTCCCGTGGCTGCCGAGGTCTCGGCGTCGCGTGGATCCCGGGTGTGCTGGGCGAGGGCACCCAGTTCCTCGAGCAGCGCGACACCGTCGCGGACGGCCCTGTTGTCGGGGGCCTCGACGAAGGGGAACCGCTCGATATCCCCCAGACCCAGCGCGGTCATCTGCAGGATGACCGCCGCGAGGTTGGTGCGCAGGATCTCGGGGTCGGTGAACACCGGCCGGGTTTCGAAATCCTCCTCGGAATACAGGCGGATGCAGATTCCGTCCGCGACCCGTCCGCACCGGCCGGACCGCTGCCGGGCCGAGGCCTGGGAGATCGGTTCGATCGGCAGTCGCTGCACTTTCGTCCGCATGGAGTACCGGGAGATCCGGGCGGTGCCGGGATCGACGACATAGCGGATGCCCGGCACGGTCAGCGAGGTTTCGGCCACATTGGTCGCCAGCACCACGCGGCGACCCGTATGCGGGGCGAACACCCGGTGCTGTTCGGCCGCCGAGAGTCGCGCGTACAGCGGCAGGATCTCGGTGCGCGGCAGTTTCAGGTCGTTCAGGGCGTCGGCGGTATCGCGGATCTCCCGTTCGCCGGACAGGAAGACCAGGACATCGCCGTCGCCCTCGGCGAACAGTTCGGTGACCGCCGCGCAGATCGCGTCCACCGGATCCCGGTCCACGACGCGTTCGTCCTCGTCGTCCTCGGCCGCGGGTACCGGTAACGACAGCGGGCGGTAGCGGACCTCGACCGGATAGGACCGGCCCGACACCTCGACGATCGGCGCGGGTTCGCCCGCCGCATCGGCGAAATGCCGGGCGAACAGTTCCGGGTCGATGGTCGCGGAGGTGATGACGATCTTGAGATCCGGGCGGCGCGGCAGCAGTTGTTTGAGGTAGCCGAGCAGAAAGTCGATATTGAGGCTGCGTTCGTGTGCCTCGTCGATGATGATCGTGTCGTAGGCGCGCAGCAGCCGATCGCGCTGGATCTCCGCCAGCAGGATGCCGTCGGTCATGAGTTTGACCAGCGTGTGCTCGGCGGCATGATCGGTGAAGCGCACCGTGTAGCCGACGGCGTCGCCGAGTTCGGTGTCCAGTTCCGTGGCGATCCGTTCCGCGACGGTGCGCGCGGCCAGCCGGCGCGGCTGGGTGTGGCCGATCGCGCCGCGGATCCCCCGGCCCAGCTCGAGGCAGATCTTCGGGATCTGGGTGGTCTTGCCCGAACCCGTCTCGCCGGCGACGATCACCACTTGGTGGGCCGCGATGGCCGCGGCGATGTCCTCGCGGCGGCCCGTTACCGGCAACTGCTCGGGGTAGGTGATCGCCGGTACGGCCGCGCGCCGTGCCGCGATACGGCCCTCGGCGGCCGCGACCTCGGATTCGATCCGGGTCAGATCGCCGCCGCGCCCCCGATCCAGCTGCCGACGGAGCCGATGTTCGTCGCGGAGGGTGAGAGATGCCAGCCGGGTGCGGAGTTCCCGGTGGGTGACTGCGGTCCTGGTCATTGCGTCGACCAGCCTAACGAAGTCCGGACGCTTCCCGGGTTCCGGCCTGGACCGATCGGGGGTGCGGGTTCCCGGCGCCTACCCGGTCCGCGGGTAGCGGGTGGGCCCGCTACCGGGTCCGGCGATCGCGCCGGCGGGGCGAAGCGGCATCCCGGGCGGGACGAAGCGGCGACGGCGCGGCCCGACTCGTGCGACGATGGCGGGGTTGCGAATCTCCGCGAAAGGCTGTGCGGCATGGCCGAATTCGATAGTGACCAAGCGGCGGTACGGGCTCTGGTCGCGGTGGCATTCGCGGTGGCGGCACTGGTGGTACTGGCCAGGGTCGGAGTACCGCGTCGCGCGCTCGCGAGCGGCCGGGGCGGTGGTGCGGCCTGTGCGGACGGCAGTGCCGATCACGAATCCGATGCGGCGCATCTGCTCATGTGCGCGGTGATGGTGGTCATGCTGCTGTTCCCGGCGCGATTGAACGCACACGCGGTGCAGGGTGTGCTGCTGGCGATGATCCTGGTGTTCGCCGCCCTGCTGCTCGACCGGGTGGCGCGGTGGCGGCGGATGCGCGAATCCGGCCACCGGGTCGCCGCCCTGGGATATCACCTGGTCGCCGCGGCGGTGATGCTGTGGGCCATGTCGGGGCACGCCGGTGCGGGTCACGGTGCGGTGCCCGCGGCCGGGCCGCTGATGATCTTCGCGGCCGTGTTCCTGATCGATGCGGTCGTTCTGGTGGCGACGGTTCGCGGCAGTCGCGGATGGCCCGCTCATCCGGCCGCGCATGGCGGGCTGCCGGTCGCGGTGCTGCCACATCTGGTGATGGACCTGGGGATGGCCTATATGGTGTTCGCCGCGGCCACGGGCTGAATCAGGCCGGTGGGGAGCCGGGGGCCCGCCCGCGGTGCACCGTCGAGATCCGCACCTCGCGCGGGCCCAGCGCGTCGCGTAGCAACTCGGCCACCGTGACGGCGCTGTCGGCCGCGGCGCCGCAGGTGAACACATCGACGAAGATGTCACCGGACTCGGGATAGGTGTGCAACGAGGCATGCGATTCGGCCAGCAGCGCCAGCACCGTCACCCCGTATGGTTCGAACTGTTTGCTCACCATCTCGCACAGGGTCACGCCCGCGCCGGTCAGCGCCGTACGCAGCGCGGACTCCAGACGCGCGAGGTCATCGCACAACGCACTGTCCACGCCACCGAATTCGGCCAGCACATGCCGGCCGGAGAATTCCGCTGTCACGCCCCCACCCTTGCTCATCGGCCCGGCGCTCATCCCGAGACCACCGTGACTTCGTCGAACACCACCTCACCGGCCGCGTCGGATTCGGCGAGATCCACCGTCGCCAGTATCGCCCACCCGTGGTCACCCGCCGGATCGTCGAGGACCTGGCGCACCTGCCAGAAACCGGGCCGTGTTTCGACCCAGAACAGTTGCGGTCCACGGGCATCGGGGCCGGTGCCGATAGCGTCGTATTCGTCGAAGTACGGTGCGAGATCGGCGGCCCAATCGGGCCCCGGCGACAGCTCCGACAGGTCGTCCCAGCGCCGGCGGGCGGCCATTTCCACCCGGCGGAACAGCGCATTGCGAACGGTCACCCGGAACGCGCGTTCGTTGGCGGTGATGGGACGGACGCTCTCGGCGCCGAAGGCGACCTGCTCCTGATCGGTTTCCGCACCGGCCCCGGTGAGCTGCTCCCATTCGTCGAGCAGGCTCGAGTCCACCTGCCGGACGAGTTCGCCGAGCCATTCGGTGAGATCGTCGAGTTCTTCGGTGCGCGCCGCCTCGGGCACGGTGCGCCGCAGCGCCCGGTAGGCGTCGGCGAGGTAACGCAGCACCACTCCTTCGGAGCGGGCCAGTTCGTAGTAGGAGATCAGCTCGGTGAAGGTCATCGCCCGTTCGACCATGTCGCGCACCACGGATTTCGGTGCCGGCGAGAACTCCGACAGCCACGGATGCCCGGCGCGGTAGGTCTCGTAGGCGCCCTCGATCAGTTCCGCCAGCGGCTTCGGCCAGGTGATCTCCTCGAGCCGTTCCATCCGCTCGTCGTATTCGATCCCCTCGGCCTTCATCTCGGCGACGGCCTCGCCACGGGCCTTGTGCTGCTGGGCCATCAGTAACTGCCGGGGATCCTCGAGGGTCGCCTCGACCAGCGACACCATATCGAGCGCATAGCCGGGTGAGTCCGTATCGAGCAGTTCGAACGCCGCCAGGGCGAACGGTGACAGCGGCTGATCCAAGGCGAAATCACGCTGCAGATCGACCGTGAGCCGGGCGTAGCGGCCCTGATCGTCGGGTTCCGGGAGCTGCTGCACCACGCCGGCATCACGCAGGGCGCGGTAGAGGCGGACGGCGCGCACGATATGGCGGCGCTGCGCCGCGCGTGGCTCGTGGTTGTCCTCGAGCAGATGCCGCATCGCGATGAAACAGTTACCCGGGCGGGCGATCACGTTCAGCAGCATGGCGTTGGTCACCGCGAATCGTGAGACCATCGGCTCCGGCGCGGCCGTCACCAGCCGATCGAAGGTCTCCTCGCTCCAGGAGACGAATCCCTCGGGCGGTTTGCGCCGCTGTACCTTCCGCTGCTTCTTCGGATCGTCTCCCGCCTTGGCCAGCAGCCGGGTGTTCTCTATCTCGTGCTCGGGAGCCTGCACCACAACGGTTCCCATGGTGTCGTAGCCGGCCCGCCCGGCCCGCCCGGCGATCTGGTGGAATTCGCGGGCCTTGAGCCGGCGGGTGCGCACACCGTCGAATTTGGTGAGCCCGGTCAGCAGCACGGTCCGGATGGGCACGTTGATCCCCACGCCCAGCGTATCGGTGCCGCACACCACTTTCAGCAGACCGTCCTGGGCCAGGCGTTCCACCAGCCGCCGGTACTTCGGCAGCATCCCGGCGTGGTGTACACCGATTCCGTGCCGGATCAGCCGCGAGAGCGTCCGGCCGAATCCCGAGGTGAAACGGAATTCCCCCATCGCCTCGGCGATGGCGTCCTTCTCCGCGCGACTCGCGAAATTCGCGCTGGTCAGGGCCTGCGCCCGTTCCAGCGCCGCGGCCTGGGTGAAATGAACGACGTACACCGGTGCCTGATGGGTGGTCACCAGTTCCGTCAGGGTTTCGGTGATCGGGGTGCGCACGTAGGAGAAGTTCAGCGGCACCGGACGTTCGGTGCCCGACACCACCGCCGCGCTACGGCCGGTGCGCCGCTCCAGATCCGTGGCGAAGAAATCCACCTCGCCGAGAGTCGCGGACATGAGCAGGAATTGCGCCCGGGGCAGTTCGAGCAGGGGCACCTGCCAGGCCCAGCCGCGGTCGGGGTCGGCGTAGAAATGGAACTCGTCCATCACCACCTGCCCGACATCGGCGTCGGGGCCCTCACGCAAGGCGAGGTTGGCGAGGATCTCCGCGGTGGCGCAGATGATGGGGGCGGTCGGATTCACCGCGGCGTCGCCGGTGACCATCCCCACCCGGTCGGCCCCGAACACCTCGCACAGCGCGAAAAACTTCTCGCTGACCAGGGCTTTGATCGGCGCCGTGTAATAGGTGCGGCGGCCCGACGCCAGCGCGAACAGATGAGCGCCCACCGCGACCAGAGACTTTCCCGAACCGGTGGGGGTGGACAGGATGACGTGCGATCCGGAGGCCAGCTCCATGAGCGCCTCGTCCTGCGCCGGATACAACGGCGTTCCCTGCTCGGCGGCCCACACTCCGAACGACTCGTACAGCGCGTCCGCGTCGGTTCCCGGTATCTCGAGCAGCTCGGTCAGATCCACCCCGGACACCCTACGTCGTGCCCGGCGCGGATCACCGGCACGGTGTCGCCGCGCCGTACGGGAACCCGCTCAGCCGCGCTCGTCGTCGTCGCCGGAGTAGCCGCCCTGTTCGGCCAGGAACCGTTCGAACTCGGCACCCAGCTCGTCGCCGCTGGGCAACTCGCCTTCGCCGACGAGCAGGCTGGACTGGCGTTCCTGGGCAGTGACGAACGTGTCGTACTGCCGCTCCAGCGCATGCACCACGGTCTCGACCTCGGCATTGCCCGCGATGTGCTCGTTGACCTGCTCCCGGACGCGGGCGGCGGCCTCACCGAGCGCGGCCAGCGGCAGCTCGAGCCCGGCATTCTCGCCGAGATGCTCCAGCAATGTCTGCGCCGCCTCCGGATACGACGTCTGCGCCAGATAATGCGGCACGTGCACCGAGAACCCGAGCGATTCGTGGCCGTGCTGCGCCATCCGGTATTCCAGCAGGGTCGAGGCGCTGGCGGGAACCTGCAGCTCGCCCGGCCAGCGCTGGTTGTCCGGAATCAGGTCCCGATTCGAAGAATGGGCCGTCACACCCAGGGGGCGGGTGTGCGGGATCGCCATCGGAATGGCGCTCAGACCGATACTGCGGCGCACCCCGAGTTGTTCGGACAGTAAACGCACGGCGGCGGTGAACTTCTCCCAGCGCAGGTCGGGCTCTATCCCGGCGAGCAGCAGAAACGGTGTACCCGCCGTATCGCGGAGCGCCCACAGATTCAGCTCGGGTTCGTCGTAGTCGGAGAAATGATCGGATTTGAACGTCATCAGCGGCCGCCGAGAGCGGTAGTCGAGTAGTTCATCGATATCGAACGAGGCGACGAGCTCGCCCTCCAGGCTTTCGCGCAGGTGCTCGGTGGCCAATCGCACCGCGTGCCCGGCATCGGAGTACCCCTCCAGACCGTGCACCAGGACCGGCCCCGAGCCGTCGTCGGACGACAACTGCGGAGCGGGGAACTCCAGTTCGTACATTCGCGACTCGTAGTCCATCGCGTACTCCTTCCTGCGCGATCCGTCGGCGGGCCGATCGAGCAACATTGCTTGTCACTGCCGCGCCGCGAGCCGCGAATCACACTCCATTGTCCCCCATGACGAAGAACGGCCACACGCGGCCGCGCCTCGGCTCTCTGTCGTGTCAACAGCGGTCGCCGGTGCCGAATTCCCGGTCCGGCCGGTCTGCGTACAGCGGCGGGCCGGCACGCGGTCCGTCGGTACGCACCGGGGGAGTCTGGCACAGCGGAGGTCCGGATGTACCGGAATTTCCCCCACCGAGGGCACGGCGTCGGTCACAGCTCCCGGAATACCCGATTTCATCCACAATCCGCGGTTATCCACAGACTTGTCGAAACTCACCGTTCGCCCTGTTCACCACACAGGTGACGGAAAACCGGCAGCGCATGCTGGCGCCATGACTCCCGCTGCGCCGTCCTCCCGCCCCGATACCGCCGCTACCGGCAGCCGGCCCCGGCCGGACGCGATATCACCGCCCGCATCGGGGCGATCCGTCCCCGCCGCGGCCGCACGGCTCTGCCCCACCGCCCGCGCCCTGGGTGCCCGGCGGCCACGTACGGCCGATCCGCTCGTGTCGTGGCCGACCGGAGGCGGGTCCGCGGCCACCGGCCCTGCCCGGCCGGCGCCGCCGAGTTGCGCCGACCGGGCCGAGAGCGGTTACGAACGGTCCGGGTCCACGCGCCTCGACGATCCCGGTGATCTCATCGCCGCGGTGCCCGCCATGCTGGGATTCGAACCGCAGCGCTCCCTCGTGGTCGCCGTCCTGTGCGGCGCGCCGGGCGCCCCAGCGAGTGCGGTCGTCGACCTCGTCGTTCGCTTCGATCTCCGGCACCCCGAACGGCCGGGGTCACCCTGCGACACCGATACGGTGGCCGCGGCGGTGGCTCGTGTCTGTGCGCGCCCCGGTGTTGTCGGAGTGCTCGTCGTGGTCGTCGACGACGAAGCCGCGCCACCGGAGCCCCCGCTCCGGCACCGGATCGCTGTCCTCGATGAGCTGGAAGGCCGGCTGGCCGCCCGCGCAGTGCCGATCCGGGGTTCCTGGGCGGTGCGGTCGATCCGGGCCGGTGAACCGTGGTGGAGTCTGACCGGGCCGGATCATCGAGGTCGGGTCGCCGATCCAGCCACCTCGGTGCTGACCCTGGACCGGGTGTTCGGCGGGCGTCCCATCCGTGGTAGCCGGGCCGAGCTCACCGCGTCGATCGGTGCGGACGCCGTACTACGGGGCATGGTCTCGGCCGAACTGCCGGGAGCCAGATCACGCGCCAAGGATCGCTACGCGGCCGCGGCCCGGCGCGAGGATCCGGTGGGTTTCCTGCGCGGCGAACTGGTCACGCTGCTGTGGTTGATCTCCCAGGCCGAATCGGGGTCGCAACTGGGCGCCCGGGAACTCGCGGATATCGCGGTCGCGCTGCGGGACAGCGGGATACGCGACTGTATGTTCGCGCTCGCCGGTACCGTCCACGCCGATGCCGCCGAACAGTTGTGGATCCGGCTCACCCGGGGACTCGAGGGCGCCGACCGGGCCGAATCGGCGACCCTGCTGGGCTATTTCGCCTACGTGCGCGGGGACGGACCGTTCGCCGGAATAGCTCTGGACGCCGCCGTGGACGCCGATCCTCGCCACCCGATGGCGACCCTGCTGCACACCGCGCTGGAAGCGGGTATGCGGCCGCAGCGATTGCGTGATCTGGCGCGCTGCGGCCGCGATACCGCTGCCGATCTCGGGGTCGATCTGGAAACGCAGTGGTGAACCCCGCCGCTCCGTCAGCGGGCGCTGTGCGCGCGAGACCCGAGACCCTGCAGATAGCTCCAGGCCGTGGAGACGATCTCGTCGAGATCATTGTGCTTGGGTCGCCAGCCGAGTTCGTCGACGGCACGCCGGCTGGACGCGATCAGCACGGCCGGATCGCCCGCACGGCGTGGCGCGTCCACCGCTTCGATGGGTCCGCCGGTGACGCGCTCACACGCCGAGATCACCTCGCGTACCGAGAATCCCGTGCCGCTGCCCAGGTTGAACACCCGGTGCGTGCCCGCGTCCGCGGATTCCAGCGCCAGCAGATGGGCCTGGGCGAGATCCAGGATATGGATGTAGTCGCGCACCGCGGTGCCGTCGGGGGTCGGCCAGTCGGTACCGAATATCGAGATGGAATCCCGGTGGCCCGCGGCGACCTGGAGCACCAGCGGGATCAGATGGGTCTCCACCACCCGGTTCTCGCCGAGCCCCCCGTAGGCGCCGGCGACGTTGAAATACCGCAGGCTGGTGGCCGCCAGGCCGTGCGCGACCGCATACGACGTGATCGCGTGGTCGATCGCCAGTTTCGAGGCGCCGTAGGGGTTGGTGGGGCGCGCCGGCGCGTCCTCGGTGATGGGGACCTGTTCCGGTTCGCCGTAGACCGCCGCGGTCGACGAGAACACCAGCCGGGGTGTCCCGGTCTCGCGCATCGCCTCGAGCAGCGTGAGCGTTTTCACCACATTGCCGTGCCAGTATTTCTCGGGCCGCTGCACGGATTCACCGACCAGCGATTGCGCGGCAAAATGCAGGACCCCGTCGAACTTCCGCCCGCGCAACAATCCCGGCGCGGCCTCGGCGATATCGCCTTCGACGAATTCGACTCCGGGCGGTACGCCGTCGGCGTTACCGGTCGAGAGATCGTCGAGTACGACCACCTCGTGGCCCTGCTCACGGAGCACCAGTGCGCATACCCCGCCGACATATCCGGCCCCGCCGGTAATCAGAAGTTTCACGGCTCAGACCAGCTTCACCTGGACGGCATGGGCCATTTCATCGGGCAGTTCGAAACCCGAGTGACCCGGCACGGTGATGATCACAGTGCCCGGTTTGCTCTCCACGGTCACCCGGGCGTCCGGTACCACACCCGCCTCGCGCAGCCGCCCGATCACCTCGGGGTCGGTCTGGATATGCTCCGCCAGCCGCCGGACCACCACCGCGTGGGTGCGGCCCTGGGGGAGTTCGGAGAGCCGCTTCAACGGTTCCTCCAGCAGATCGGACGCGGAGATACCCAGCTCGTCGAGGCCGGGGATGGGGTTGCCGTAAGGGGAGGTGGTGGGATGGTTGAGCACCTCGACCAGGCGGCGCTCCACATCCTCGCTCATCACATGTTCCCAGCGGCAGGCCTCGGCGTGCACGTTCTGCCAGTCCAGACCGATGATATCGACCAGCAGCCGCTCGGCCAGGCGGTGTTTGCGCATCACCGCGACCGCCATGCTGCGGCCCTTTTCGGTGAGTTCGAGATGCCGGTCGCCCGCGACCAGCAGCAGGCCGTCGCGCTCCATCCGTGCCACGGTCTGGCTGACAGTGGGACCGCTCTGCTCCAGACGCTCGGCGATCCGGGCGCGCAGGGGCACCACGCCCTCCTCCTCGAGGTCGTAGATGGTACGGAGATACATCTCCGTGGTGTCGACCAGATCCTTCACTGTTGCCCCTTCGTCGGCACGAATTCTACCTGCGCACCAGCGACCCCGGTCGGACGGAGCGAGTCGCGTGACGCGTTGGGAATACTGTTGGCGCGCGGCTCGGCGCCGCTTCGCACATACATGTATTTCTACTGCATGACAACGTCCGCTGGGGTTTCACCCTTCCCGTTACGGTTGCGATCATGGCCACTTCAGCACCGGAGGGAAACCGCGATTCCGGACGCGCGGGCAGCGTCGTGTGGACAGACCGGTTCCTGGACTACTCCTGGACCCCCGAGCATCCGATGAAACCGGTGCGGCTGAGCTACACCATGGCCCTGGCGAAAGCGCTGGGGGTGCTCGACGGCGTGGAACCGCTGCGACCCGACCCCGCCGGCGACGCCGAGCTGCTCCGCGTGCACACCGCGGACTACATCGAGGCGGTCCGGCATGCCCAACCGCCGCCCATTCCGGGTGAGCCGCCCGCCGACCCGCCATACGGGCTGGGCTCCGCGGACAATCCGGTGTTCCCGCGGATGCACGAGGCCGCGTCGGTGATCGTGGGCGGCACCCTGACCGCCGCGCAGGCCATCGCTTCCGGCGCGACCCGGCGCGCGGTGAGCATCGGCGGTGGTATGCATCACGCCATGCCCGGCCGGGCGGCGGGGTTCTGCGTGTACAACGACGTCGCGGTGGCCATCGCGTGGCTCCTGGACCACGGGTTCGACCGGATCGCCTACATCGATGTGGATGTCCACCACGGCGACGGTGTTCAGCACGCTTTCTACCGCGACCCGCGGGTCCTGACGGTCTCGATCCATCAGCATCCCGCGACGTTGTGGCCGAACACCGGGTGGCCGGAGGAGACCGGCAGCGGGGCCGGCGACGGGACGGCGATCAACCTGCCGGTGTTACCGGGCACCCGGGACCCGCAGTGGCTGCGCGCCTTCCATGCCGTGGTGCCCGGCGCGGTCGAGGCGTTCCGGCCGCAGGTGGTGATCAGCCAGTGCGGGGTCGACACCCATCGCGAGGATCCGCTCGCCGACCTCGAACTCGGAATCGAGGGGCAGCGCGCCGCGTTCGCGGCGATGCGCGATCTGGCCGATCGCTGCGCCGAGGGCCGGTGGCTGGCCGTGGGCGGTGGCGGATACGGGCTGGTCCGGGTGGTCCCCAGAGCCTGGACGCATCTGCTGGCCATCGCCCTGGACCGCCCGGTGGACCCGGCGACCCCGATACCGCAGGATTGGATCGATCTCGTGCAGACCGACAGGCCGCGGATAGCGCCGCCCCGCACGATGGGTGACGGTGTGGACATCACGTTCCGGCATTGGGACGGGCCGGGCGGCACCGCGGAAACCGGGGACGCCCGATTCGACCGTGCCCAGCGCGCGATCGATACGGCCGTGCTCGCCACCCGCCGAGCGTGCTTCGGCCCGCTCGGCCTCGACCCGGAGGACCCGCGTGACTGAACCGGCCGACAGAGTCCCCGACGATCCCGCACCCGCGCCCCAGCACTGGTATGCCGATGTGCTGGCCTCCGACGGCGGTGTGGTCCGGCTACGCCCCCTCACCCCCGACGACGCCGACGAATTGCAGCGGTTCCACACCGCGCTGTCCGAACGCACCCGATATCTGCGCTATTTCGGGCCCTATCCGCGGATATCGCCCAAGGACCTGTATCGCACCACCCATCTCGACTATCGCGACCGGGTGGGCCTGGCGATCGTGCTGGGGGATTCGATCATCGCCGTGGGCCGCTACGAACTGCTCGACAGGACCGGTTCCCGCGCGGCCGAGGTCGCCTTCGTCGTCGCCGACGAGCACCAGGGGCGGGGTCTCGGCTCGATTCTGCTCGAACATCTGGCCGGCGCCGCGGCGGAGAACCGGATCGAGACCTTCGTCGCGGAGGTACTGGCGGAGAACGTCGTGATGGTCACGGTGTTCCGGGAGGCCGGTTATCAGGTGGAACGCAGCCGGGACGGGTCGGTGCTGCACTTGGAATTCGCCATCGACCCCACCGAGGCGCTGCGTTCGGTCCGCGACGCCCGGGAACGGGCCTCCGAAGCACGTAGCGTGGGAAATCTGCTGACACCGGATTCGGTGGCGGTGATCGGTGCGACTCCGAGCACCGGCCGCGTCGGCGGTGTGGTACTGGCCAACCTGCTGGACGGTTCCTTCCAGGGCGCGGTGTACCCGGTGAACCCCGGTCGCCGGTCGGTACGCGGCGTACACGCCTACCCGACGGTGCGCGATATTCCCGACGAGGTGGATCTGGCGGTGGTGGCCGTACCCGCGGACGCGATCGGCTCTGTGCTCGACGACTGTATGGCCAAGGGGGTGAAGGGTCTGCTGGTGCTGTCGGCCGGGTTCGGCGAGACCGGGGAGCCCGGGCTGGTGGCGGAGGCGGATCTCGTCGCGGCCGCCCGCGGGCACGGGATGCGTGTGGTGGGGCCGAGCGCACTGGGGATCGCGAACACCGATCCGGCGGTAGGACTCAACGCGACCCTGGCCACGGTGCTGCCCAGCCGGGGACGAATCGGCTTCTTCTGTCAGTCGGGCCCGCTCGGGGCGGCGATCCTGGCCGAGGCGGCGGCCCGCAACCTGGGCCTGTCGACCTTCGTTTCCGCCGGTAACCGCGCCGATGTCTCCGGTAACGACCTGCTGCAGTACTGGGATACCGATCCGGCCACCGAGGTGATCCTGCTGTATCTGGAGAGCTTCGGTAATCCGCGGAAATTCTCCCGTATCGCCCGCCGGGTGGCCAGGCACAAGCCGATCGTGGCGGTCAGCCCCAGCCGGCTCGCCGCCCGCGGGGTATCGGCGGGGGAGCTGGACCGGTCCATCGTGCGGGACCTGTTCGCCCAATCCGGCATCGTCCAGGCGGATTCGATCTCGGAGATGTTCGACTGCGCGGCGCTGCTGGGTTACCAGCCGCTGCCCCGGGGTCCGCGGCCCGCGGTGGTGGGCAACAGCACGGCGCTCAACTGGCTGACCTCCGATGCCGCGCGTAGCGAAGGCCTGAGCGTGCTGGAACCGGTGGATCTGGGCCCGCAGGCCACTCCCGCCGACTACCTCACCGCGGTGACGGCCGCGCTGCGTTCCGAGGACACCGACGCGGTGATCGTCATCTTCGCGCCTCCCATCCCGCTTCCGCAGCCGGGGTATGCCGAGGCGATCCGGGCGGCCGTTGCCGCTGCCGACGAGCCGAAACCGGTGCTCACCACCTTCGCCGGCGGCGACGGAATCCCCAATCTGCTGGCGGTGCGTGGACCGGGAGCGGCGGCGATCCGGGGATCCATTCCGTCGTTTCCGGATCCGGCGCGCGCGGTCCGGGCCCTGGCCCGGGTGCACCGGTATGCCCGGTGGCGGGACCTGCCGGCGTCGGTGCCAGGGGACGGGGCACACGGCGCGGAGAACGGGCGGCCCCCGGGAATCGACACCGGACGCGCGGTCGAACTGGTAGGGAAGTGGTCGGTCGATCCGGCCGGCCGATGGCTGGCCGATGACGAAACGGTCGCCCTGCTCGACTGCTACGGCATCTCGGTCGTGGAGTTCCGCGCGGTCCGCGATGCCGATGCCGCGGTGGCCGCGGCCGAGGAGCTCGGCTACCCGGTGGCCGCGAAGGCGACGAACGAGGCCTGGCGGCGCCGCCCCGATATGAGCTGGGTACGCCTGGATCTGTGGCGGCCCGAGGCGGTGCGTCAGGCCTACCGGGATCTGGTGGAACTCTGCGGAGATCCGCTGCTGCATATCCAGCGAATGGCGCCCAAAGGGGTCGGTTGTGTGGTCCGGGTGCAGGACGATCCGGCGTTCGGTTCGGTGATCGAGTTCGGGCTCTCCGGGCCGATCATCGAACTGCTCGGCGACCGCGCCTATCGTGCGCTGCCGCTCTCGCGGCGTGAGGCGGCCGCGCTCATCGATGCGCCCCGCGCCGCGCCGCTGCTCAGCGGAACACCGGCGAGTCCGCGGGTGGACAAGGCCGCGCTCATCGAACTCACCCAGCGTATTTCGGCCATGTTCGACGATCTGCCCGAATTGCGGGAACTGGCCTGCGAACCGGTGCTCGCGGCACCGGAATCAGCGGCGATCCTGTACGCCCGCGCCCGGATCGGCCCGCAGCCCAGCCGTTTCGACACCGGACCACGCCGCCTGGGGTGACCGCGGAAATCACCGCCCGTGTGATCCGCACCGGAGAGCCGGACGGGGATCGGGGTGCGAACCTGTGCTGAGGGCACCCGAATGACGTGTACGCCGGCCGGCCGCGCGGCCCGGATGAGGGACGGGCGCGCCGGACCGGCCGGCGGAGGTGGCCCGAAAGAGCCACCGGTTCAAGGGGATCGGGGGAATTTCAAAGGGAGCCGGGGGAGGTGATGGAGCCGGTGTGGACGGCTCCTGCCGACCAGAAGGTACACACGCATATATGAATTACGTGGTCCGCGTTCATGTTCCGGACCGCATGAAATGCCGCCGCCCGCGCTGCGGCGGGCGGCCCTCGGGGATCAGCTCGCGTAGGCGCGCAGGCGGTCGGCCCGCTCGCCCTTGCGGAGCTTGGACATGACCTCGCGCTCGATCTGACGGACGCGCTCGCGGGACAGGCCGAACAGCTTGCCGATCTGGTCCAGGGTGCGCGGCTGCCCGTCGTCGAGTCCGAAACGCAGCCGGATGACCTGCTGTTCGCGTTCGTCGAGGGTGTTCAGCACGCTCCGCACATCGTGATGCAGCAAGCCGGCGATCACCGCGCTCTCGGCCGAGGTGGCCTCGGAATCCTCGATGAAATCGCCCAGCGGGGCTTCTTCGTCGTTGCCGACCGGCATATCCAGGCTCACCGGATCGCGGCTGTGGTCGAGTAGGTCGGCGATCTTCTCCACCGCGATACCGGATTCGCTCGCGAGTTCCGCGTCGGTCGCCTCCCGGCCCAGTTGCTGATGCAGCTCCCGCTTGATCCGGGCCAGTTTGTTGACCTGTTCCACGAGGTGGACCGGGAGCCGGATGGTGCGGCTCTGATCGGCCATACCGCGGGTGATCGCCTGGCGGATCCACCAGGTGGCGTAGGTGGAGAACTTGAAGCCCTTGGCGTAGTCGAACTTCTCCATCGCGCGGATGAGACCCAGATTTCCCTCCTGGATGAGATCCAGCAGGGGCATACCGCGGCCCGTGTACCGCTTGGCCAGCGAGACGACCAGACGCAGGTTGGCCTCCAGCAGGTGCGATCGCGCCGCCTGACCCTCGCGGACGACGATCGCCAGATCACGCTTGCGGGCCGCCGACAGTCGCTTGCCGGTTTCCAGCAGGTTCTGGGCATAGAGACCCGCCTCGATGCGCTTGGCCAGTTCGACTTCGTCGGCAGCCGTGAGCAGTGCGGTCCGTCCGATCCCGTTCAGGTACACGCGTACCAGGTCGGCGGCGGGGCTCTGAGCGTCGAGGTCCGTATCACTGGGGCGCACACGAGTGGTGGCGGGGCTTGTCATGACTTGCCTCCTGTCGGTGGTGTCTCACTCCGAACAACGGACCCGACATAGGGAAAGTTCCCTCGCCGGGCGCGGATAAACCGCTCTGAACTGCGGTTATCGCCATGGTGTTCTGAGAAGTTCCTGAGAACGAGAACCCACCCACCGGCCGGGAAACCCGGGTGTCGCCGCGGGCAGCTTCTAGGCGGGACGCACCAGTCCGTGTCGCACGAGACCGGTGACCACTCCCAGTGCTGCCTCGGTGAACTCCGGATCCGCCTGGTCGGATCCCTGGGACAGTGCCAGCAGTTCGATCAGTTCGTACAACGGCAGGCCGTCCGGCCGCATTCCCGCCAGCAGGGAGACGGTGGCCTCGTCGACCTCGTGCTGCCAGCGCGGGCCGCCACCGCGGTGGACGCGGGCGATCTGCTGGTCCCAGCCCTGCTCGCCGGGTAGATATACCCGTTCGAGCGCGGTGGCCGGGTCCACCCGGTACCGGGATCGCCAGGCCACCGACGGATCCGCCGCAACCCCGCGCAACCAGGCCGAACGCTCGAAATAGTCGAGGGCCTCCGCGCCGAGCGGGTCCTCGAAACCGTGGGTGAGGTCTTCGGCCAGCAGTTCGGTGGGGCCGTCGTGGGCGCGCAGATAGACGAACCCGAACCCGATACCGGTGACTCCCGCGTCGTCGAAGGCCCGCAACCAGGTCTCCGCGCGTTCCTGGGACTCCCGGCTGCGCGGATCGGCGCCGGCGTCGCGCAGCCAGGTCCCCACATAGAGCGCGGGATCGGCGACATCACGCTGAACGATCCAGGCATCGATCCCGTGGCCCGGCAGCCACCCCGAGACCCGCTGCCGCCAGTCCTGGTTCTCGAGGTGCACCCACGCGGCGAGCACGGCCGCGGTGCCGGCCGGGGCCAGCAGTTCGGGTGTGCGCGAAATCACCAGCTCACTGGCGCCGTCGAGGGCCAGGCCGGAGTCGCGGTAGGTGTGCTCGATCCGGGCCGGCCCGACGACGAACGGCGGATTGGCCACCACCCGATCGAAACGGCGGCCGGCGACCGGCTCGAACCACGACCCCTCGACCAGTTCGATATCGAGATCGTTCAGGGCGGCGGTGGCCTGGGCCAGCCACAGCGCCCGCGGATTGACGTCGGTGGCCGTCACCTTCTCGGCGTACGACGCGGCGTGCACCGCCTGGACACCGCAACCGGTGCCGAGATCCAGGACCGAACCGGCCCGGGCCGTGGGGGTAGCGCGGAGCAGCGAGAGCGAAGCATGGCCCACGCCGAGGACGTGGTCCTCGGTCAGGACCCGGCGGTGCATCGAATCGTCGAGGTCGGACAGGATCCAGCGGGTACCGGCGCCGACGTCGATCGGCCGCAGATCGAGCGCGGCGCGTACCAGGCCGCGCTCCCGGATGAGCAGCCCCGCGGCCACCGCATCGTCCATCCGCACCGGCGCGAGGGCCGCGGCGACCTGCGGTTCGTCCAGGGCGTCGCCGAGCAGCAGCAGCCGGATGAGGACGCCCAGCTCGCCCGCCGAGCGTGCGGCCCGGCGGGCAGGGACCGGTTCGCCGCGGCCGAGTGCGCTGTGCGCGTCGGTGCCGAGTGCCTCGAGCAGGGTGTCGGCGTCGTACCCCACCCTGGTCAGCGCGATGCGCAGCGCCGGGCAGAGCGCGGTGAGCGGGGAGACGGTGGTCGATCCGTAGGCGGGCACAGCCGTACTCTGCCACCGCCGGTACGCGGCCCGGCATCCGCCGCCCCGCGCGTTGCCGGTAGCCAACGGCCGCGGGCGCGGGGTCGATACGCCTCGTCAGGAGGCGGGAGGGTGGGGACTCAGCCGTCGATGGCGTCGTTCCGGCGCTCCTCCAGTGCGGGGCGTGGGCGGTCCCAGCGGCTGGGTTCGTTCTTGTCCCGCGGTGGCCGGTCGTTGGCGACGAGAACCGCGATCCACGGGAGCGGGACGGAGGCCGCCATGATCAGGATGGCGACCAGGCCGTTCCCGAATACCGAGTAGGCCACGCCGGCCAGGATCAGCGCCGGGATCCGGAAGGCCATGATGATCGTGTACCGCCGGACCCGGGCCCGATGCTGATCCTCGAAAGAGGGGGCGGCCTCGGTGATGAGGGCCGCGTGTTTGGCATCGTCACCGGGAAAATAACCGCGCGAGGCGGAACGGGCCGGCCGCGGTGTTCTCTGGTCTGCACCGAGATCGCTCGCACCGGCGTCGAGGTGCTCCGGGCCGCGCCCGGAGTCTTCGCCGTGCTGCTGCATACCTTCGAGTCTTGCACTCCCCGGGTCCCGGCGCACACCCCGGTAGGGGCCCACCGGCGGGTGATGCCGCGAGGGCGCGGGTGCCATGGGGCATCATGGACAGCGTGAGTACCGATACTCTGGTTCGCCCCGATACGACCACCGACGAGACGACCGGTGACGACACCCCGAAGTTCTTCCACTATGTGAAGAAGGACAAGATCGCCGAGAGTGCCGTGATGGGCACGATGGTGGTCGCGCTGTGCGGTGAAGTCTTCCCCGTGACCCGCTCGGCCAAGCCGGGTTCCCCGGTCTGCCCCGAGTGCAAGAAGGTCTACGAGCAGCTCCGCAAGGGCGACTGAGCGCCCTCCCCCCGCCGCGCGGTCAATTCCGGGGTAGTGGCACCGGTGTACCTCCGGTGCCGTCGTCGCCTGTGCCCATACCGCGGGTCCGGCCGTGCCGCTGCGGGGGTATCCGGTGCGCGCCGCTCTCCGGAGGTTCGCCCTCCTCGTCGCTGTCCGGGGTATCGCGGCGTTTCGCCAGCCAGGCCTTGAACTGCTCGAAGCGGGTCGCGCGGGCCGGCCAGAACTCCTGCACCGCGGCATTGAACTCGGCGCCGAGTATCACCGCGAAGCCCAGGAAGAACGTGAAGAGCAGGAAGGCGATCGGGGTGGCCAGCGCGCCGTATCCCACCCCCGTCCGGGTCACCAGCGCCAGATATCGCCGCAGGATCTCGCTGGCCGCCATGAAGAACACGCCCGCGAGCAAGGCCCCCCAGAACAGCCGGTGGTAGGGCAGCGAGCTGTGCAGCGCCAACTTGTACAGCATCGCCAGCGCCAGCATGAGCAGCAAACCCACCGCCGGGTAGTAGAACGTATCGATCAATCGCAGTCCGGGCTCCCGCCAGCCCTCCGGCAGCGCCCGGCCGATCAGTACCGGGCCCAGCGCGACGAGCGGCAGGATGAATACCGCCGCGATCAAGAACTGGATGTAGAGCAGCAGCGCGAACAGTCGCTGCCAGACCGGGTTGCGCGCGTCCTGCTGGTCATGGGCCTCCACGATCGCGTCCACGAACGTCGCCATCGCCGAGGAGCCGGCCCACAGGGACAGCACGAAACCCACCGAGACGATCGCCGCGCGACCCTGTCCGAGGACATCCTGGACCGTCGGCTCGATGAGGTCGGTGACCACACTGGAGCTGAACAGATTCCGGCTGAACGTTAGGGTCTTCGATTCGACGATTTCGACCGTATCGGGCCCGAACAGGCGGCTGGCGTAGCCCAGCCCGCCGAGCAGCCCGAAAAGCAGCGGGACCAGCGACAGCGTCTGCCAGAACGCGGCGGCCGCGGATTTGCCGAATATCGAGTCGCCCCAGGCTTTGACGGCGACCCGGGCGGTCAGGCGCCAGGTCTGATTCAGGGCGCGCCGGGGCCACGCGGTACCCGACGGGCCCGCGCCGGGTTCGCGTCCGTAGCTGTGCATGATGTGTCCAGCATCGCGCACCCCGGCACCGAGTGCTCGGGTGCGGGGCGACGTGTCGGCGTGCGGCGGGTGAATCACGGGTTATCGGTACCCCCGGTGCGAGGTGTGACACCCGTCGCGGCGGCCGCGCCGGTTTGGCACCACGGCCGCCACGGCCGCTAGTGTTTGTCTCCGTGACCGATGCGAGCGGTGCCATTGCGACGGAGGTTCCGGGCGCAGCGCTGCGCGCCTGGCAGCGCCGTGCGATCACCCGTTACCTGGCGACCAAACCCCGTGATTTCCTCGCCGTGGCGACCCCCGGTGCCGGTAAGACCACCTTCGCGCTGCGGGTGGCCGCGGAATTGCTGGCCGACCGCACCGTCGACCAGATCACCGTGGTCGCGCCCACCGAGCACCTCAAGCACCAGTGGGCGCAGTCGGGGGCGCGGTCGGGCATCGCGCTGGATCCCAATTTCTCCAACAGCACCGGGGGGACCTCCGGCGACTACCACGGCGTGGTCGTCACCTACGCCCAGGTGGCCGCGCATCCGTTCCGGCATCGGGTGCGCACCGAGAACCGGCGCACGCTGGTGATCCTGGACGAGATCCATCACGCCGGTGATGCCAAGAGCTGGGGCGACGCCGTGGCCGAGGCGTTCGGGGACGCCACCCGTCGACTGGCGCTGACCGGTACGCCGTTCCGTAGCGACGACAGCCAGATCCCGTTCATCACCTACGAGCCGGACGAGGCCGGTCTGCCGCGCTCCCGCGCCGATCACAGTTACGGCTATTCCGAGGCGCTCGCCGACGGCGTGGTGCGGCCGGTCGTGTTCCTGGCGTATTCGGGTGAGGCGCATTGGCGCGACAGTGCGGGCGAGGAGTACACGGCCCGCCTGGGTGAGCCGCTGAACGCCGAACAGACGGCACGAGCCTGGCGCACCGCCCTCGATCCGGCGGGGGATTGGATCTACGCGGTATTGCGCGCGGCCGATATGCGGCTGGCGCAGCTGCGTGAAGCCGGTATGCCCGATGCCGGGGGTCTGGTGATCGCCTCGGATCAGGAACGCGCCCGGGCCTACGCGGAACTGATCGAACATCTGACGGGAACCAAGCCGGTGGTGGTGTTGTCCGACGACCCGACCTCCTCGGCGCGCATCGCTGAGTTCAGCAACGGGACCCAGCCGTGGATGGTCGCCGTGCGCATGGTCTCCGAGGGGGTGGACGTCCCGCGGCTGGCGGTCGGGGTGTACGCGACCAGCGCCTCCACTCCATTGTATTTCGCCCAGGTCATCGGCCGTTTCGTCCGCGCGCGGCGGCCCGGGGAGACCGCCAGCGTTTTCCTTCCGTCGGTTCCGGTGCTGCTGGATCTGGCCGCGCAGCTCGAGGTCCAGCGCGACCACGTGATCGGTAAACCACACCGGGAGAAGGACGGCCTCGACGACGAACTGCTGAACGAGGCGAACAAACAGCAGGACGAGCCGGGCGAGGAAGAGAAGCGGTTCGTTCCACTGGCCGCGGACGCCGAACTGGATCAAGTGATCTACGACGGTTCCTCGTTCGGTACCGCCACCTTCGCCGGCAGTGCCGAGGAGGCCGATTACCTGGGAATTCCCGGTCTGCTCGATGCCGAGCAGATGCGTGCGCTGCTGCGGGAACGCCAGGCCCGCCAGATCGCCGACCGGTCCACGCCGGATCCGGCCCCCGCCCCGCCCCCGGCGGCGGCCGGTGGCGCCGCCGAGCGGGTCGCCGCCGCCGACAAACTCGGGGAGTTGCGCCGCGAACTGAACAGTCTGGTCGCGATGCATCACCACCGCACCGGTAAACCGCACGGTGTGATCCACGGAGAATTGCGCCGCCAGTGCGGCGGCCCGCCGACGGCCCTCGCCACGGCGGATCAACTGGGCGACCGGATCGCGGCCCTGCGCCGGATGTAGCGGACGCCTCCGGCCCGGGCCGTTCCAGCATCGCGAGGGCCCGAAGCGGTTACCGGTCGGCTCCGGGCATCGCGCTGCCCGATGCCCGGCGGCGGGTGCGTGAGCGGGCCCGCTCGTAGGCTCCACGCAGCAGGTCCCGGACCGCCTGCGTGGTCCGCGGCCCGGGCTCCACCACGGCCAGCCAGCCCAGGCTCCCGTACACCGGATGGACCAGCACCGTATCGGTCCGCGCGGGATCGTCGTCCCCGGCGGCCGCCGCCCGCGGCGTCCGGCCCGTCCACTCGGTGAAGACCTCGGTGCCGACGCTGATGTTCACCCGGAATGCCCCGGGCCGATCCAGTCCCGAGCGCTCGTCGCCGGGGTAGTTCTTGGTGACGACGGTGGCGAAGGGCTGGGTGCCGCCGGGGATCTCGCCGTCGGGGGAGTGGTAGAAGAACGCGTCACCCCAGGCGATCTCCGGGGTGCCGTCGCCGGGGCCGGGACGCTGGATCAGCACGCCGTCGAGCCCGCCGAGGTATTCGATGATTTCGTCGATGGTCATGGGTTCCAGCGTTACATTGATGTGCTTGTGGAGACTTTTTCCGTATTCGACCACGACCAGGGTGCCGGAAGTCGCAACTCGGTAGTTCTGCGCACCGCGGAGGTGGCGCGGCTGAGCGGATATTCGGTGCAGCAGGTGCGCAATCTCGAACGCGACGGCGTACTGCCGCCGGTGCCACGCACGGCGTCCGGGTACCGGGTCTACCGGCGATCCCATGTCTGGGCGGCCCGCGCCTACCGGGCCCTGGCGGCCGGTACCGATCCGATGGAGGCCAAAACGATCATGCGCGCGGTCCGGTCCGACGAGCCGGCGCGGTTGCCGGCGTTGTTCGACGCCGCGCACGCCCGGCTGGACCGGGAACGTCGGGAGACCGCCGGCGCGCGAGCCGCGGCCCGCGCCATCGCCGGCGAACCGGTCGGCGACGTGCGGGCGGCGGACACGATGACCATCTCCGAGCTGGCGCAGGCGCTCGGCGTGCGGACCTCGACGCTGCGGCACTGGGATGCCGTGGGATTGGTCGTGGCACGGCGCGCCGCCCCGGGACGGGCCCGGCACTATCTGCCCGGTGATGTCCGGCTCGCCCGCCTGGTCCGTGCGCTCCGGCAGGCGGGCTACGGGATCGAGACGTTGCGCGAGCTGATCCCGCGGCTCGCCGGTGCGCACGCCTGGGCCGATATCGAAGCCGCCCTGACCGCCCGCGACGCCGGGATCGATGCCCGGTCCCGCGCGTTGCTGGAAGCGGCCGCCGCGCTGGCGGTGTTGCTGGGGCCGGCCCGGTAGCGGTGGGGCATCGCAGTCCGGCTCAGGTCTCGAAATACAGCGCGGGGTCGACGGTTTCGAGTGGAATCCAGCGCGGAGTATCCGCCGGGTCGCCCGTTGCGGCGCCGGGGTGTAATGCGTAGCCCTGCAGATCGAGGCCGAACCGCGGATTCTCGTCGACTCGGCGCGCGAGTTCGTAGAAGGTGGCCAGGACGTGGACGCAGTGTGCGCTGCGGGCGGTGCACGAACAGTCGATCGCACCGGGGCGCGGCGCCACCGATATCCCCTCGGACACTGCCGCGGCGTGCATTTCGTCGGTGACAGCGGCCGGATCGCTCCCGAGCAGTGCGGTGAGCGCGCTGACGACCGTCCGGTCGAACGGCGCGAATTCGATATGGGTCACCGACGCCCGGCCGCCGCGGTGGATATGCGCCCGCACGATCGTGCCTTCCGTTTCGGCCCGGACCCCGTTGTTGCGGGCGATACTGCGCGCCCGGGGCAGCAGCGGTTCGGGCCGGGTCCGGCGCAGCGGTTCGGCCAGCCGGACCCAATCCATACCCCACCGGGTGTATCCGAATTCGTTGTCCGCCATCAGTTCCCCCTCTTGCGGTGCAGGATCTCCAGCAACCGGTCGTCGTCGAGACGGGCCAGTTCGGCGATACCGCTTCCGTCACCGAGGTCGGTGAGCGCCGATTTCCGCTGGTGCATCGCGGCGATATGTTCCTCGACGGTGGTGGCCGAGGTCAGTGTGGTGACGGTGACGGTGCGGGTCTGCCCGATCCGGTGCACCCGATCGGAGGCCTGAGATTCGACGGCGGGGTTCCACCAGCGGTCGAAATGGATCACATCCGCGGCGCGGGTGAGAGTGAGCCCGGTTCCGGCGGCGCGCAGGCTGAGTACCAGTACCGGCGGGCCGCCGGCGGATTGGAAATCGTCGACGATCGCCGTGCGTTCGGCGGGGGAGAGCCCGCCGTGGAAGAACGGTGCGGTGAGTCCGAACTGTTCGGACAGATGCCGGACGAGCAGTTCACCCGTGGCCCGGTACTGGGTGAAGATCAGGGTCGGCGCTCCGTTGTCGAGGTTGCCGGCCACGATATCGGTGCAGAGGTCGAGTTTGCCGGAGCGGCCGGCGAGTTCATCGCGATCCTCCCCGGCGACGAGACCGGGATGATTGCACACCTGTTTGAGCGCGGTGAGCGCCGCCAGCACCCGGGTCCGGCGTTGCGCGCCGGCTCCGAAGCCCTCCTCGGCGGCGTGCTCGAGCAGCCGGTCGTAGAGCCGCTCCTGCTCCGGGGTGAGATCGCACAGCAGATCGGTATGGATCTTCGGCGGAAGTGAGGCGGCGACCTGAGTTTTCCGGCGCGCCAGTAGGACGGGTTCGATGGCATCCCGCAGCCGGGCGGCCGCCGCGGCGGATCCCTGTTCGATGGGTTTGACGAACCGCCGCCGGAATTGGGCGCGATGCCCGAAGATACCGGGCGCGACGAGATGCAGCAGCGCCCACAGTTCGTCGAGATGGTTCTCCACCGGTGTTCCGGTGAGGGCGACCACGGCTTTCGCCGGTAGCGCCCGCGTCGCCGCGGAGACCTGCGTACGCGGATTCTTCAGCGCCTGCGCCTCGTCGCAGACCACCGTGGTCCATGATGTGTCGTTCAGCAGCGCGCCGTGCAGTCGCAGGATCGGGTAGCCGGTGACGAGTACGGTTCCGGGCGCGGTGTCCGGGATGCCGCCGCGCCAGGCCACCGGGCGCAGACCCGGGGCGAAGCGGGAGATCTCGCGAACCCAGTTGCCCACCAGCGAAGTCGGGCACACCACGAGTTGCGGGCCGTGCTCGGACCTGCCGAGCAGCAGCCCGATGGCCTGCACCGTCTTGCCGAGGCCCATTTCGTCGGCCAGTACGGCGCCGCCGTGCCGGTCGACGGTCGCGCGCAGCCAGCCGATGCCGCGTGCCTGGTAGGGGCGCAGTTCGGCATGCAACCCGCTGCGTAGTTCGGCGGCGACGCCGGTGGTCTCGCGAAGTACCGACAGCGCGTGATCTCCGGCGACCACGGCGGTGCCCTGGGCATTCGGTACCGCGTGCGCGGCCACCGGCAGCGGTTCCGGGTCGCCGCCGAGCACCCGGAGCCAGGCGCGGGTGGAGGCGCCGGGGTCGGCGACCGGCAGCCCGGCGAATCGGTCCGGCGCCACCAGCGCGCAGGAGACGTCGGCCACCCGCAGGTCGGCGCTGCCGGCGCGGAGTTGGGCGAGGGTTCCGCCGGGCACGACGAGCGAGACGGTCGCCGGGTCACCGGCCTGGTCCGGCGCCGGCCCGGGTTCGCGGCCGGACCAGGTCCACAATGCGAACATATGCCGGTCGGGGAGATAGGTGGTCTCGGTGGTCGGCAGGATGCACCCCCATGAATATCGTATGGCGTACGGAGTAATATGCCGAACGCGTACGGTACCGGATTTGTTCCGGACCGTCCCGTGCGAAACCGGAGGGAAGCCATGATCACCGGCAGACGCTGCATCCCGATACGTTCCGGCGCGGCGGTTCCCGCCCGGATCCGAGTCGCCCGGTCCCGCCGATGAGCCGGAACACCGACCCGGCGGGAACGCTGCTCGAATTGCTGTGGCGCCACGAACTGCCGCCGCGCCGCAACGCGCGCGGTCCGCGGCAGACGGTGAGTGTCGATGAAGTGGTCGCGGCCGCGATCGGGCTGGCCGACCGCGAGGGCTACGCGGGAGTCTCGGTGCGGGCCGTCGCCGCCGAACTCGGATTGCGTCCGATGAGCCTCTACACCTACGTCCCGGGCAAGGAGGCGCTGACTGCCCTGATGGTGGATGCCGTGGCCTACGACGACGCTCCGCTGCCCCCGGCCGCGGCACCCGCCCGCGACCGCCTGGCGGCCGTGGCGCGGCAGATCCGGGACGAGTACCTGGCGCATCCCTGGTTGCTCGAGGTTCCGGCCTGGCGAATGGTGCTCGGACCGGGCCGGATGCGCCGCTACGAACGACAGCTGGCGGCGGTCGACGGGATCGGCCTCGACGATCCGGAGATGGACCGGGTGCTCGCGGTGCTGACGCAGTTCGCGACCGGTAACGCCCGCACCGCGCTCGCCGCCGCGCGCAGCGCCCGGGAGCAGTCCGACGCCGAGTGGTGGGAGGCCTACGGCCCGGTGCTGACCCGGGTCATGCCCGCCGCCGATTTTCCGCTCGCCTCCCGGGTGGGCGCCGTGGTCGGGGAGCTCTACCAGGCGCCGGGCGATCCGGACGGCGAGTTCGAGTACGGACTCGAACACCTGATCGCGGCGATCCTGCCCGGCCGGCCACCTACCGCGCGGTGACGAGCCCGGACCGGACGAGTATCGACCGACGAAAGTGGCGGGCGACCGGAGACCGGTCGCCCGCCAGAAAGCGGATTCAGTTGTTCGATTCTGTTGTGTCGGACGCCTGGACGGGTCAGAGAGCGGGAGCGGACTCGGTATCGATCACGGCATCCAGCTCACGCAGCCGGTCCATATGTTCGTTCGCGTGATGCTGGCAGAAGAGCAACTCGCCACCTGCGGGCAGAACAGCACGAACACGCGCGGCCGCACCGCAACGATCGCAGCGATCGACCGCGGTCAGTGGGGTGCTGGTCAGGGTTCCTGGCATGACTCCTCCGTCCTGGCTTCCGGCACAAGACCGTTCAACCTGGTGTGAGGCCCGTGGTCACTCCGCGGGCTCGCTTCCGCTACTTCCCAGCAGTGGTGTAACTACTCTGTCAGACGTTCGGAGCATCGGCTTTGTTCCCGTTGGGGAATCACTGTGTTTTCCCTAACACGACCAGCGGTTTTCGCCCGTGGCGAACACCGCGGGCCGGGTGTGGAAACCCATCCGCCGCTGCTCCGTACCGACTGTCGAGTTGTGTATCGGAGGTTACCCGTGCCCAGTGACACTCACACCCTTGTTCACCTCTGTACTCCCGGTGAGTGGGCCACAGCACAACAACTCGGTGCGCACCGGCCACCGTCACTGGTATCGGAGGGTTTCGTGCACCTGTCCACCCCCGGCCAAGTGCACCTACCCGCCAACCGCCTGTTCGCAGGGCGCGACGATATGGTGCTGCTGCGCCTGGACCCCGCCAGGCTGGGCGCTCCGGTGCGCTGGGAACCCGGTGTTCCGGGTGACGACCCGGATATGCGTTTCCCCCATCTGTACGGCCCGCTGCCGGTCGCGGCGGTACTCGCCGTGGACAAGTACCGGCCGGGACCCGACGGGCGCTACACCGCCCTCCCGGGCTGAATGCGGCGCCCGGATCACGGGCTGCCGGGCGCGCCCCTGGGCCGGTCCTCCAGTTCGCGGGCGAGTATCGCGGCTTGGACGCGCGAGCGTATGCCGAGTTTCGTCAGAACCCGCGAAACATGCGTTTTCACCGTGGTCTCGCTGATGAACAGGCGCCCGGCGATCTGGGCGTTGGACAGGCCGCCGCCCAAGCAGCCGAACACCTCCCGCTCCCGGGCGGTGAGGTCGGCCAGGCCCCTGGGCGGCATGGGCCGGACCGCCGCGCCGCTGCCGGCGAACGTGTCGATCACCGCGCGGGTGACCTCCGGGGCGAGTACCCCCTCGCCGGCGGCCACCGCGCGTACCGCGGCGATCAAGGCCGGTCCGGAAGCCGATTTCAGCACGAATCCGGCGGCTCCGGCGCGCAGGCTGCCGAAAACGTATTCGTCGAGATCGAATGTCGTGAGCACCAGGACCCGGGCCAGATCGCCGTCGGTGATCCGGCCGGTCGCGGTGATGCCGTCGACACCGGGCATCCGGACGTCCATCAGGACGACATCCGGCCGCAGCGCCCGTGTCTGGGCGAGCGCCACCTCGCCGTCGGCGGCCTCACCGACTACCTCGATATCCCCGGCGGTGTCCAGGATCATTCGTAGCCCCGCCCGGATGGCAGCGTGGTCGTCGGCGATCAGCACCCGCACCGTCATCGCGTTTCTCCGGCCGCGACGGCGGCGAACGGCAGCCGCGCCCGCACCCACCAGGTGCCCGATTCCGGACCGGCCCGGAACGTGCCACCCAGCGCGACCGCCCGTTCGCGCATATTCGTCAGCCCGCGCCGGGCACCGGACTCGGGATCGGGTACGGCCGGGGTGGCGGGGAGCGCATTGCGCACCGTGAGCACCAGTTCCCCGGCTTCGGTGGTGACGTCGATCGCGACCTCCCGGCCCGGCGCGTGCTTCATCGCGTTGGTCACCGCTTCCTGGATGATCCGGTAGGCCGCCTGGTCGACGGCGCCCGGTGGGGCGCCGGTGCCGGTGTCCTGATGGAACCGGACGCGCACACCCGCTTGCCGAGCGGCCGTCACCAGCCGGGAGAGCTGGGCGAGCCGTCCGGGCGCGGTGGCGTCCTCGGAATCGCCGTCACGGCGTAGCAGGCCGATCATCGTGCGCATCTCCTGCAGGGCGTCGACGCTGTTGGCGCGGATCGAAGTGAGGATTCCGGTGAGTCGCGGATCGGCGCCGGAGCCGTCGATCCCGGCGAGAGCGGCCTCCGATTGCAGGGCTATGGCGGACAGCTGCCCGGCGATGACATCGTGCAGATCGCGGGCCATGGCCTTGCGCTCGTCATCCACCGCCGCCCGGCGGTCCAGCTGCGCCACCAGGGACAGGGCGCGGCCCCGGGCCCGTTCGGCTTCCGCGGTCTCCTTGTGTGCGCGCACGGTCAGGCCCCACCACAGCGACGTGCCGACGAAGGCCGCCGCCAGGACGAGGGCCAGCATCATCACCCGCCAGTTGCCGGTGATCGCCAGCGCCACACCGGCCACGATCGCCGACAGGGTGAGCCACGCGACCACCGCCCCCTGCATCTGGCGCCGGGTGCCGTAGACGACGGCGGCGTAGATCAGATCGGTGTAGACGAGCCAGACCGGCAGGGTGGGTCCCAGCGACAGATCCAGCGCCAACGGCAGGAGACCGGCCAGCATGGCCGCCACCGGGGCGCGGCGCCGGATGAACAGCACCGCACAGGCCAGCGCGAGCACCGCCAGCCGGACCGGGATCGGGCTCGAAGGCGTATCGCCGGAGACGAACAGCATATGGAACCCGGCCAGGTACAGCAGCGCGCCGAAGAGAAACCAACCGGCCGCGACGACGGCATCGCGCGCCGTCGCCGATAACGCCGACCACCGCTGCATCACCCCATCTCAGCACACGTCCGGCGGCCCGGCGTCCGTCGAAATGATGAGCCCGCGCCGGATTTCCGGCAGGACCGCCGCGATCCCGTGCCCGGCCCGCGAACCGGGCGCCGATCCGCGACCGGCGGTAATCTGCGTGTTCACGATGCATTATCGGTCGTACCGCGCGCGGTCCGGTGGGACGTGGTCCCGGGCGGGCACGCGGCGGCCCGGACGGACGGGGTCCGCGGATGAGCGTCTACACCCAGCAGCTGGGCGGTACCGGTTACCGGTTCGACGGGCTGGTCGACGTACTGGCCAAAGCGACACCGAAGCGCAGCGGTGACGAACTCGCCGGATGCGCCGCGGCCACCGGCGCCGAGCGGGCGGCCGCGCAGTGGGTGCTGGCCGAGGTGCCGCTCACCGAATTCCTGGAACAGCCCGTGGTGCCCTACGAAACCGACGAGGTCACCCGGCTGATCCTGGACACCCACGATCGTGCCGCCTTCGCGCCGATCGCCGCGCTGACCGTCGGTGACCTGCGGGACCGGCTGCTCGGGATCGCCGCCGGGGAGGGCACCGCCGATCCGGCCGCGACGCTGGGCGCCCTCGCGCCCGGGCTGACACCGGAGATGGTCGCCGCGGTCGCCAAGATCATGCGCAATCAGGATCTGATCGCGGTGGCCCGGGCCGCGAGCGTACGCGCCGCCTTCCGGACCACGATCGGGGCGCCGGGCACGCTGGCCACCCGGCTGCAGCCCAACCACCCCACCGACGATCCACGCGGGATCGCGGCCGCGGTGCTGGACGGATTGCTGCTCGGCTGCGGGGACGCGGTGATCGGTGTCAATCCCGCGACCGATTCACCCCGGGCCACCGGCGACCTGCTGAAACTGCTCGACGATATCCGCACGCGGTTCGAGATCCCGGCGCAGTCGTGTGTGCTGGCCCATGTCACGACCACACTCGGGCTGATCGAGGCGGGCGCACCGGTGGACCTGGTGTTCCAGTCCGTTGCCGGGACCGAGGCCGCGAATACCGCGTTCGGGGTGGATCTCGCGCTGTTACGCGAGGCAGACGACGCGGGACGTTCCCTGCGCCGCGGCACCGTCGGCGACAACGTGATGTACCTGGAAACCGGACAGGGGTCGGCGCTGTCGGCCGGGGCGCATCTCGGCACCGGTGGCAGACCGGTGGATCAGCAGACCCTGGAGGCCCGCGCCTACGCGGTCGCGCGGGAGCTGCGCCCGCTGCTGGTGAACACCGTCGTCGGTTTCATCGGCCCGGAGTACCTCTATGACGGCAAACAGATCGTCCGGGCCGGGCTGGAGGACCATTTCTGCGGCAAACTGCTCGGGCTGCCGATGGGTGTGGACGTCTGCTACACCAATCACGCCGAGGCCGACCAGGACGATATGGACACGCTGCTGACCTTGCTGGGCGCGGCCGGATGCGCCTTCGTGATCGCCGTTCCCGGCGCAGACGACGTGATGCTGGGCTATCAGAGTTTGAGTTTCCACGACGCCCTCTACGCCCGGCGGGTGCTGAACCTGCGCCCGGCACCGGAATTCGCGGTCTGGCTGGACCGGCTGGGCATGCTGGACGACACCGGGCGGGTGCTGCCGGTCGCGCCGTCCTCCTCACCCCTGCGCGCGCTGACGGCCGTCCGATGACCGGCGGTGGTGCCGGGCGCTCGACCGACGGGCGCGGTGCCGGCGGCCCTCCGGCCGGCAGCGGTGCTCATCACGATGCCCCGGCGTTCTGGGACGATCTGCGGCTGCTGACCCAGGCACGGATAGGGCTGGGCCGGGCGGGGGACGCCCTGCCCACCCGGCGGGTGCTCGAATTCGCCGCGGCCCACGCCGCCGCGCGGGATGCCGTGCATACCGATCTCGATGTGCCCGCGCTGGTGGCGCGACTCGGCGACTACGACCTCGGGGAACCGGTGCACGTGCGCAGCCGCGCCGCCGACCGGGCGGAATACCTGCGGCGGCCCGATCTGGGGCGGCTACCGGCCGCCGCGGCGCTGCCGCTGCGGCCCGGTCCGGGAAACGGCTGGGATATCGGCGTGGTGCTGGCCGACGGGCTGTCCGCGCGGGCGCTCGCCGACCACGGCCCGCCGACCCTGGACGCGTTACTGCCGCTACTGCGACAGCAGTACTCGATCGCGCCGCCGGTAGTGGCCACCCAGGCGCGGGTGGCGCTCGGCGACCAGGTGGGCGCCGCGCTCGGCGTATCCACCGTCCTGGTGCTCATCGGCGAACGCCCCGGACTGTCGGTGGCCGACAGTCTCGGCGTGTACCTCACCCATCTGCCCCGGCCGGGCCGCACCGATGCCGACCGCAACTGTGTGTCCAACATCCATCCCCCGGAAGGGCTGGGATACCGCCGGGCGGCCGAGGTGATCACCGGCCTGGTGGAAGGGGCGCGCCGGCTGGGCCGCTCGGGCGTCGCGTTGAAGGACACCTCCCGGGACCCGGTGGTGTCCCCGGCCGCTCCCGGCCCGGAACTCGGCGGTTAGCCGGCCACGGACGCGCCACGGCCCCTGAACACTCCGGAAATCGCGGGATCCGGAGACGTTCAGGGGCCGTGGCGTGGACGCGGGACCTCAGTCGAGGTAGTCGCGCAGAACCTGCGAGCGGCTCGGATGGCGCAGTTTGCTCATCGTCTTGGATTCGATCTGGCGGATCCGTTCACGGGTGACCCCGTAGACCTGACCGATCTCGTCCAGGGTGCGCGGCTGGCCGTCGGTGAGCCCGAACCGCAACCGCACCACACCCGCCTCGCGTTCGGACAGGGTCTCCAGCACCGACTGCAACTGATCCTGCAGCAGGGTGAAGCTGACCGCGTCGACGGCGACGACGGCCTCGGAATCCTCGATGAAATCGCCGAGCTGGCTGTCGCCCTCGTCGCCGATGGTCTGATCCAGCGAAATGGGCTCCCGGGCGTACTGCTGGATCTCCAGCACCTTCTCCGGGGTGATATCCATTTCCTTGGCCAGCTCTTCCGGGGTGGGCTCACGGCCCAGATCCTGGAGCAGCTCGCGCTGGATGCGGCCCAGCTTGTTGATGACCTCGACCATATGCACCGGGATACGGATGGTGCGGGCCTGGTCGGCCATGGCGCGGGTGATGGCCTGCCGGATCCACCAGGTGGCGTAGGTGGAGAACTTGTAGCCCTTGGTGTAGTCGAACTTCTCGACCGCGCGGATCAGACCGAGGTTGCCCTCCTGGATCAGATCCAGGAAAGCCATCCCGCGGCCGGTGTAGCGCTTGGCCAGCGACACCACGAGGCGCAGGTTCGCCTCGAGCAGGTGGTTCTTGGCGCGGTTGCCGTCCCGGATGATCCAGTTGAAATCGCGGCGGGTGGCGACGGGAAGCTTATCGCCGGCCTCGGTGAACTCGCGCATCTTCTCGGCGGCATAGAGCCCCGCCTCGATCCGCTTCGCGAGTTCGACCTCCTCCTCGGCGTTGAGCAGCGCGACCTTGCCGATCTGCTTGAGGTAGGCGCGTACCGAATCGGCGGAAGCGGTGAGTTCGGCATCCTTACGGGCCTGCCGTAGCGCTTCGGACTCCTCTTCGTCCCAGACGAAATCGCCTGAGGCCTTGTCCGCGGCGGTCGGCTCGGACGTGCCGTCGGCCGCCTCGGCCTCGGGTTCCTCGGCGACCTCCGCGTCGGCGACCAGTTCGTCGCCGTCCTCGGCCAGATCGTCTTCGGAGACCTCCAGATCGCCGAGATCCGCGACATCGAGCGAATCCTCGTCGATCTGTTCCTCGCCCGAACCGGGGGCGCCCGCGCTCCCCGCTTTCTTGGCAGGGGCCTTCTTGGCCGGAGCCTTCTTGGCAGCGGCCTTCTTGGCCGGAGCCTTTTTGGCAGCGGCCTTTTTCACCGGGGCCTTTTTGGCAGCGGCTTTTCTGGCCGGGCGTGCCGCGGGAACTTCCGTGGCCTCGGCGTCGGCCGATTCGGCTGTCTGACGGGTATTCGTGGCTACCACGTACGCCCTTTCGTGACGGTCTCGTGCGGCGTCACGCCAGAGTAGTATTCCGGCGGAGCGGTCTGTCGGGTTTACCGGCTAAAACGCCGGTCGGGTGTCCGGCTCACCGCCGGGTCATTCCATTGTAACGATCCGACCAGTGTGCCCTTGCCGGTGGCGCGGAGATCCTCAGGGGGTGATCCCGGCGTCGACAGCCATGGCGGCGCCCACGATACCCGCCGTGTTCTTCAGGGTCGCAGGGACCACGCGGGTGCGGTTGGTGAGCAGCGGAATCCACTGGTCGGCGTCGCGGCTGATACCGCCACCGGCGACGAATACGGTCGGCCAGAACAGGTCCTCCAGGCCGGAGAGCACGGTGCTGACCCGGGCCGCCCACTCCGGATAGGTCAGATCCTCGCGTTCCTTGACCGAGGCGGCCGCCCGGTGCTCGGTCTCCATCCCGCCGATCTCGAGATGCCCGAGTTCGGTGTTGGGGACCAGCGAGCCGTTGTTGAGCAACGCCGAACCGATACCGGTCCCGAAGGTGAGCAGCAAAACCAGCCCGTGGATATGGGCCGCCGCCCCGAATCGGTCCTCGGCGAGTCCGGCCGCGTCGGCGTCGTTGAGCACGGTGACCTCCCGGCCCCCCAGCGCCGCGGCGAACAGCGTCCGGGCGTCCGTGCCGATCCAGGACTTGTCGACATTGGCCGCGGTGTGGGCGACCCCGTCCAGGACCACGCACGGCAGGGTCACACCGACGGGCCCGTCCCACTCCGCCTGTGCCACGAGCTGCGCGGCCGCCGCGGCGACCGCGTCCGGTGTGGACGGCTGCGGAGTCGCGATCTTGATTCGCTCGTAGACGAGCTTCCCGGTATCCAGATCGACCGCGGCGCCCTTGACGCCGCTGCCGCCGATATCGATACCGAACGCGTGCCGTCCACCGGACATGCGGGTTCCCTCGTTCCCTGTGCTGGCCTGATGTCGTCGTACGCCGCTCCGGCCCGGAAGCGGCGGCCGGGCCGCGCGCGATGTGCCGAAACGACGATGATGCCTCCCACCCGGTTTCGTGCGGCAGCCGCGGGCCGAGCCCGCCGGTGTGGTGTGCACGACAAGCGTAATGCGCGGGCCCGGACGGCCCGACCGCAGGATCTGTGCTGCGATGGGAGACGTGCCGGAATCGACGTGGACCCTCACCGCTGCCTCTGAACCCGCTCCCGCCGACGCCGCCCTGCTGCGCCGGATCGCCACCCATCTGGCCGGTACCGCCGCCGCGCATGTCCGGGCGCGCCGCCCGGAGGTGTTCGGCCCGGACGGCGCCGGCGATTCCGCCGTCCGCACGAAGAGCACCCGGACCGACCCGGTCACCGTCGTCGACACCGAAACCGAGCAGTTGATCCGCGGCGAACTGGCCCGCCTGCGTCCCGGGGACCACATCCTCGGGGAGGAGGGCGGCGGCGATCTCGCCGCGGCGGGCGACGACGAGGTGGTGTGGGTGGTCGATCCCATCGACGGCACGGTGAATTTCCTCTACGGAATCCCGGCGTACGCGGTGTCGGTGGCCGCGGTGCGCGGTGGGCGGCCGGTGGCCGGCGCGGTGGCCGACGTGGCCGCCTCGGCCCTGTACGCCGCGGGCTCCGGACTCGGCGCGGTCCGGATCGGCCCGGCGGGCCGGGATGTGGCGCTGCGCTGCAATCCCGTGCGTGAGACCGGCCTGGCGCTGGTCGCCACCGGTTTCGGGTACGGCGTGAGCCGTCGCGCCCGGCAGGCGGCCCGCGTCGCCGATCTGCTGCCGCATGTCCGCGATATCCGTCGCATCGGCGCGGCGGCACTGGATCTGTGCATGGTCGCCGAGGGCCGGGTGGACGCGCATTACGAGCACGGCCTGAACCCCTGGGACTGGGCGGCGGGGGCGCTGATCGCCGCCGAGGCGGGCGCGATGCTGCGGCTACCGCCGATGTCCGATACCGGCGCCGCGGGCACGCTGGTGGTGGCGGCGGCACCCGGTATCGGGGCGGAGATGTTCGCGCTGCTGGACCGCCTCGGGGTGTCGGAACCGATCCCGGAGTCCTGAGACCCGGACCGGAGCGCCGGCCCGGCAGTATCAGCAGCGGGCGACGCGGGCGGCCTCGAGCATATCGATGTCGATATCGGGATTCTCCCCGCTCACCGGGTTGCGCAGCGACCGCAGCACTTCTTCGCCGTCGTTGTTGGGCTGCAGATCCCCACCGAACAGCGCACCGAGGACCAGGTCGACGGTGTCGTCCTCGCGTTTGTCCTCGATGAGCTCGGCACACGGCATGGCCAGCTGTACCGCGGCGGCGACCGATCGGCCGTTCTCGCCGAACCGGATCTGCCCGGTGCATTCGAGATCGCCGTTGGCATATACCGGATCGTTACCGAACGGTTCGCCGGGCACGCTGCCGAAACCGAGATCGCCGAGCTGCGCCGCGACATGCGCGGCCTGCCCGCGCTGTCCGTTGGCGTTGAGGACCCGGACCGCGGTATCGGCCATCGCCGCCGGCTCCACGTCCTCGAACCGGCTCGCCCCGACCCGCTGGCCGGGCAGCGGCTGCGGCCCGGCCTTCGGATCGGTGGCCGGGCTCGGCGAATTGCAGGCCATCGGCGTGTAATCGTCGTCGTTGGTGGTCAGCGCCTTGATCCACAGACCCCCGCAGAGCACGGCGAGTACTACGACCAAGATCAGCCAGGGGCGCATCCGTCGGCGCGGAAAGGGACGGCCATCGGCGTCCGTCCTGCTGCCTTCGGTGATCAGTGAAACCACGTCGACACTGTACGTACCCGAGCCGGTGGCGCGCGCATTACCCGGTCGGCTGCGGCCGCGTTGGCCGGGTGGTTGCGGTGGGAAGGCGACACGTATCGATTGGCCAGCGGTTTCGACACGGCCGGGTTTCGATTGCGACATTTTCCGCACCGTCCGCTATTGTCTGCCCGCCCAGACCGAAACATTCATGAGTAAATCGGCGTTCGGTCGCGGGAACAAGCAGGGCAACTCATGCGTTGTCCGGACGCTGACGGCGGTGAGTCCTGAGGATTCGCGCTGATAGAGGACCGGTGCGGGTGTGAAGTGCACCACCGGCGGGGCGGCGGCCGCGGTCGAACCAGACGGCGTGCGCCGATCCGGATATACGGAGTAAGGACGAGGGGAAGACGACATGGCAACCGACTATGACGCACCGAGGCGTACCGAGACCGACGACGTTTCGGAGGATTCGCTGGAGGAGCTGAAGGCGCGTCGCAACGAGGCCCAGTCCGCCGTTGTGGATGTCGACGAATCCGATACCGCGGAGTCGTTCGAGCTCCCCGGCGCGGACCTGTCCGAGGAAGTGCTGTCGGTCCGGGTGATCCCGAAGCAGGCCGACGAGTTCACGTGTTCGAGCTGCTTCCTGGTACATCACCGCAGCCGTCTGGCCACCGAGGCAGGCGGTCAGATGATCTGCATGGATTGCGCGGCGTGAGCGGAGCGTGAGGTCATCCCGCGCTCGGGATCCCGAGCGCGGCCAGGACCTCCCCGGGCCGGCGCGTACTGACGAGCCAGTACGGCGTCGGGTCATCGGGATCGTCGAGCACCAGCAGCACCATGGTGGCGATCCACGGGCGATGCTGGACGTAGGCGGCGGGATCGAGCTGCCGGCCCAGCGCCGCGCTCTTGGCACCCCGGCCGACGATCGTCGCCCGGGCGACGAACGACACCGGCAGATGGGCCCGGTCCACCCGGAGTTCAGGTGTGCCGGACTGGTCCGGGGCGACCTCGACGCGGTGGCGGCTCAGCCAGAGCAGTACCCAGACCGGGACCGGGAACAGCAGCACATAGGGCAGCCAGGCCCGCAGCCCGGGGGCGCCCATATGGATTTCCGCGGCGAGCAGGCCGGCGAGCGCGAAACCCACCGGCCACCACCACAGCGGCACCCAGAGGCGCTCGCGATGCGCGGTCGGCTCCGGCCGGACGCGGGACTCGGTTTCGCTGTTTCGGGGCTGGTCGGACACGACTCAACACTAAGCGACACCCGGCTCGCGCCTGCGCGTAGGCTGATCGGACGTGAACGCACTCTCACCGATACCACTGCTCCGGCTGGATCCCGGAATCCCCGTGCCGATGCGCGCCCACGACGGCGATGCGGGCGTGGATCTGTGCACCACCGAGGATGTGGTCCTGGAACCGGGGGAACGAGTCCTGGTCGGCACCGGTATCGCGATCGCGCTGCCGGTGGGCACCGTCGGCCTCGTCCATCCACGGTCAGGTCTGGCCGCGAAGGCCGGCCTCTCGGTGGTGAACACACCGGGAACCATCGATGCCGGGTATCGGGGTGAGATCAAGGTCTGCCTGATCAACCACGATCCGCGCACGGCCATAGAACTGCGCCGCGGCGACCGGATCGCGCAGCTGCTGGTGCAGCGGGTGGAGCTGGTCGATTTCGTGGAGGTGGACCGGCTCGACGATTCGGATCGCGGTGCGGGCGGTCACGGATCCAGTGGGGGACACGCGAGTTTGACGCCGGGCGGTGCGGATACCGCGGACGGCAAGGAGGCCTGACATGTTCGGACGACGGAAATCGGGCGGTAGCAGATCCGGTGAGGATCGCTACGACACCGGTGAGTACCACACCGGCGAGTACGAGGAATACGACGACGGCGGGTATCACCGGGCGGAATACGACGAGCCCTACGCGGGCGAGTCCTACGCCGGCGACTACGACGAGAGCTACGACGACGGATACGGCGGCGCGGCCTACAGCGACGCCTACGACGCCGCTATCGACGATCCGGATACCGAACCGCACCGTCGCGGCCCCTACGACTACGACGATGTGGCCGAGGTACTGGAGAACTTCGCCGATACCCGCCTCGATCTGGGCTCGGTGATCGTCCCGGTGCCACCGGGCGGGCAGCTGCAGGTGGAAATGACGCCGCAGGGCACCCCGCAGGCGGTCCATCTGGCCACCGAGCACGGGCGTATCACCGTCGCCGCCTATGCCGCGCCGAAATCCAAGGGGCAGTGGCGTACGGTCGCCGCCGACCTCGCGGAATCTCTGCGCAAGGACAATGCGCGGGTGTCGGTCGAGAAGGGTCCGTGGGGCCGCGAACTGGTGGCGGCCACCGAGGGCGCCGATCTGCGTTTCATCGGTGTGGACGGTTACCGCTGGATGATCCGGCTGGTCGCGGCCGGGCCGTCGGGTTCCACCGCGGCCGGTAGTCCGCTGGTCGCCGCGGCGCGCCAGGTTCTGAGCGAGACGATCATCCGCCGCGGTACCGATGCGCTCCCGGTCCGTGAACCGCTGCCGGTGGTGCTGCCCCAGCAGCTCGCCGAACAGCTGACCGCCGCCCATCAGCAGCAGGCCGAGCAGCAGGCTCAGCAACAGGCTGCTGCCTCGCAGCCGCCCCGGCCGGTGCAGACGCCGGCGGTTTTGCCCCCGCAACAGTCGCAGCAGCCGCGCCGCGGCGCCGCGGGATCGGCGATGCAGCAACTCGGCCGCGGCTGAGCCTCCCGTCCGGCGTTCCGCCGCACGGAGATCGTTCCGCCCACCGGTCCCCTGTGCGCAGGGGACCGGTGGGCTACTGCATGGACGTCGCGGTGGCGGCACCGCACCGGCGTCGATTACCCGGCCTGGGCCGGAGGCCGCTCCCTGACCATCCGGTCGGGGAGGCCACCCTCCGGGAAGTGCGGTTTCCGTGGCAACGGCGGCATCTTGCGGTGGGCTTGTGTGACGACACAGGTACCCGGACCGCCGTGGCGGACCCGATCAGTGGGCGTAGCGCAGGCCCAGGCGTCCGACGATGCCGGGGTCGGCGCCGAGTTCGTCGAGTGTGATCTCGGTGAGCACCGAGCGCTGCGCCCGTCGCGCCCATTCTCGTCCCACGGCTACCGGATGTACCGGATCGTCGGCCGCCGCGATCACCGCCAGCGGCGCCTCCAGAGACTCCAGCACCGTGGTCTCCGGCCATTTGTACTGCGCGGCTTCCTCCAGGGCGGCCGGTAATCCCGGCCACTGCCCGCGCCAGGACCGGGTCAGCGCGTCGGCGAGCCAGCCCGGGCTGCTGCCGCGCATCCGTTCGATCACCGGTTCCAGTCCCTCGGCCCGCAGTTGCGCCGCGGTCACCGAGGCGCTCAGGGTCGCGGGACAGCGCGCGATATCGGGTCCCGTCCACGCCGGCAGTGCGGCCACCACGCCACTCACCTCGTACCGGTCCCGTCCGGCGGCCCAGTCGACGGCTACCGCGGCGCCCAGGGAGATCCCCGCGGCCAGTACCGGCCCCCGCGCGAGGGCCGCGTCCAGGGCTGCGCGATAGCTGTCGATCACCCCGGCGGGATCGGGGTCCACGGCGATGAGATCCAGTCCGAGGGCCGTACAGGCGGGCTCGAACGCGCGGCGGGCGAAATGGGCGTCCGAGCCGGTCCCGGGCAGGGCGACGACAACGGCCGGGCGTGGGGAATCGAACACCGGACCGAGCGTAGCGGTGCCGCGGGTACCCATCTACAGTGGCGGGTACGGCCACAGCCGGGTCGTGGCAAGGAACTTCGGGCGGTCTGTGATCCAAACCGTTCGCGCACAGGAGAGCAAGCGATGTCTTCCTCGGCAGGAAGAAAAGCGGGCGACAAGTCCGCAACCGGATATTTTCGCCGGCTCGGTCGCAGGCTGACCGAGGATATCGATCAGCTCGACGCCGAGGAGCTGGCGGAGAAGGCGGACGCCTCGGGCGCCTGCCGGGTCTCGGACTGCCGCCGTGGCGAAGAAGCGACGATGCTGGGCCGTTTGCGCAGCGTCGATTCGTGTACGCAGTCGGCGGGTGCGAGCGTGCAGGCGGAGTTCTTCGACGGGACCGACGCCATCACGCTGGTGTGGATCGGCCGGCGGCGCATTCCCGGTATCGAATCGGGGCGGCGCATCATGGTTCGCGGCCGCATCGGTGAGCGGGAAGGCCGTAAGGTGATCTTCAACCCCTACTACGAATTGCGCGGAAACAGCTGACGTATGCCATCGAGCGACGAGTACGCCACCCGGCCGCTACCGCGGGCCGCGACGACGGTCCCCGGCCGGTCCGCCGGTGACGGCTCCGGCGCCGCCGAGTCCGGCGCCGCCGGGGACGGCTCCGGCGCCGCCGAGTCCGGCGCCGCCGGGGACGAGCGCCCCGAACCCGCGAAGCAGACCCTGCTGGAACAGCTGGGCGGTTTCGCCGGGCTGATCTACTCGACGCTGCCGGTGCTGGTCTTCGTTCCCGTCAACACCCTTTTCGGGCTGGCCATCGCGATCTGGTCGGCCCTCGGCGTGGCCGCCGCGATCCTGCTCTGGCGGCTGGTCCGCCGGGAACCCATCCAGCCGGCGGTCTCCGGTTTCCTGGGGGTGGGGATCTGCGCGCTCATCGCCTGGCGGGTCGGGGAGGCCAAGGGCTTCTTCCTGTTCGGGATCTATACGAGCCTGATCTACGGCGCCGCGTTCCTGATCTCCATCGTCGTGCGACGCCCGCTGGTCGGCGTGGTGTGGGGTCTGCTCAACGGGCACGGCGGCGACTGGCGCGACGACCCCCGGGTGGTCCGCCTCTACGATGTGGCCACCGTGGCCTGGGTGCTGGTCTTCGGTGCCCGCTACCTGGTCCAGAACCACCTCTACGACGCCGACAGCACGGGCTGGCTGGCCGCCGCCCGTATCGGCATGGGCTGGCCGCTCACCGCGCTGGCCTTGGTGGTGACCGTCTGGGCGGTCCGCCGGGCGGGGCATCTGCCGGCCCGTTCCGGCCGCCATACCGCCGAATCCGGCTGACCTCTCCGGCGCCAGGGTGGCGGATGACCCACCCTTTGGTGTCTATCACCGCGCCGCCGTTCATCGGACGATCGTTATGAGAAGACGATCTGCCGAGAGGACTGGCGAATGCGAACCGAACATCACACCCTCACCCGGGCCGAGCGGGGCCGTGACAACCCGGTGTTGTCCCACAGCCGCCGCGTCTGCGCCGAACTGGACACCCTGGTGGGGCCGGCGGCCGCGGGCGACCGCGCGGCCGTGGCCGAGATCCTGCGGCTGGTGCAGCCGCTGGTCCAGCGATACTGCCGGACCCGGCTGGGAAACACCGCCCATCTGCATGTCACCGCCGACGATGTCGTGCAGGAGGTCCTGATCGCCACGGTGCACGCCATTCCGCGCTACCGCGATCAGGGCAAATCGTTCCTCGCGTTCGTCTACGGGATCGCGGCCAACAAGGTCTCCGACGCCTTCCGCGGCGCACAGGCCAATCTCGCCTACCCGATGGCGGATGTCCCGGAACCGGTCAGCACGGCGGCCGGGCCCGAGGAATGGGCGCTGGCCTCGGAACGGGGCGCCCAGGCCCGCGAACTGATGCAGCAGCTGAACCCCGTGCATCGCGAGGTACTCGTGATGCGGATCGTGCTGGGCTGGAGCGCCGCCGAGACCGCGGCCGCGATCGGCACCAGCGCCGGCGTCGTCCGGGTCATGCAGTACCGGGCGCTGAACAAGCTCCGGGCGCGGGCCGAGCAGCCCGTCGCGGCGTGAGCACGCCACGTGACGGATCGGCCGGGTGCTGTCGGAGGGTCAGTATTCGGCGTCCTGCGAAGGCGTGAGCCCCGGTGCGGGCGCGGCCGGCGGGACCGTGCCGTGCCGGGCCAGGAGCACGCGTAGCTCTTCCTCGGCCTGGCTGGAAGCGACGAACAGCAGTTCGTCGTCGCCTTCGAAAGGGTCGTCGGGTTGCGGCACGATGACCCGGCCGCCGCGCAGGATGGTGACCAGTGCGGTGTCGCGCGGCAGGGTGAGGGTGCGGACCGGCTTTCCGGCCAGCGTCGTATCCGGCGGCAGGGTGAGCTCGACCAGGTTGGCCTGGCCCTGCCGCAGCGTCATCAACCGCACCAGGTCGCCCACCGTAACCGCCTCCTCCACCAGGGAGGCGAGCAGGCGCGGGGTGGAGACCGCCACATCGACGCCCCAGGATTCGTCGAACAACCACTCGTTGCGGGGGTCGTTGACCCGGGCCACCACCCGCCGTACCCCGAACTCGGTTTTGGCCAGCAGGCTGTGCACCAGGTTGGCCTTGTCGTCTCCGGTGGCGGCGATGACGACTTCGTAGTCCTGTAGCCCGGCGTCCTCGAGCAACTGCAGTTCGCAGGCGTCGGCGTGCACCCAGATCGCGTCCGGCACCGAATCGCGGTCGATATGGTCGAGCTGGCGTTCGAGCAGCATGATGTCGTGCCCCGATCGCAGCAGTTCGCGGGCGATGGAGCGACCGACGGCCCCGGCTCCGGCAATGGCCACTTTCATGATCAGTCCTTGTTCGCGGGGGGTTTGGCGGCCAGCGCGACCGCTTCGCCGGCCGATCCGGAGGTCGCGGCCACGTACACGATGTCGTCGGCCTGCACCACGGTCTTGGCATCGGGTAATACGCCCTGGCCGAACCGGATGACAAATGCCACACGGGCCCCGGTCGCGCTCTCGAGCTCCGCGACCGTGCGCCCGTACCAGTCCTCGTGCAGGATCAGCTGGGCCACCGCCACCGTTCCGGTGGGATCGCGCCAGGTGGTGGTGCCGGCGTCGCCGATGAGGGTGTGCAGGAACCGGTCGGTGGTCCAGGGCACGGTGGCGATGGTGGGGATACCGAGCCGCTCGTAGACGGCGGCGCGTTTGGCGTCGTAGATGCGGGCGACGACCCGCTCGATACCGAACATCTCACGGGCCACCCGGGCGGAGATGATGTTGGAGTTGTCCCCGGACGACACCGCCGCGAAGGCCCCCGCCCGCTCGATTCCCGCCCGGCGCAGCACATCGCGATCGAATCCGACGCCCACGACCTCGGTACCGGGGAAATCCGCGCCCAGGCGCCGGAACGCATCCGGATTCCGGTCGATCACGGCGACCTCATGACCTATCCGGACCAGGGCGCGGGCCAGCGACGCGCCCACGCGCCCGCATCCCATGATCACCACGTACACCGTGAACCTCGCTCCTGACTCGGGTCTGCCCTAGGGCAAGTGAAACAGCCGTGTGGCCGTCGCGAAAGCGAACCGTACCCGCTGGTCCTCGCCCTCAGCCACGTTCCCCCCGGCGGGGCCGGTCAAACCCCGGCTTGCGGTGACGCCTCGCGGCGCGGCGGGGCCCGGGGGCTTATGCTCCGTCCAGTGTCGAAGTTGACGACCGCCACCAAGCGTCTGGTACTGGGGCGGCCATTCCGTAGTGACTCCCTGGGCCATACCCTGCTGCCCAAGCGGATCGCCCTGCCGGTGTTCGCATCGGACGCGATGTCCTCGGTCGCCTACGCGCCCGAGGAGATCTTTCTCGTGCTGTCGGTGTCGGGTCTGGCCGGTTACGCGTACGCCCCGTGGCTCGGATTGGCCGTCGCGGTCGTGCTGGTCATCGTGGTCACGAGCTATCGGCAGAATGTGCACGCCTATCCGTCCGGCGGTGGCGACTTCGAGGTGGTCACCACGAACCTCGGTCCCACGGCCGGATTGACGGTGGGTAGCGCGCTCTTGGTCGACTATGTGCTGACCGTGGCGGTGTCGATCTCGTCGGCCGCGTCCACGATCGGCTCGGCCATCCCTTTCATCGCCACCCACAAAGTGTTGTTCGCGGTCGCCGCGATCGCGCTGATCACCGCGATGAACCTGCGCGGGGTGCGGGAGTCGGGCCGGCTGTTCGCGCTGCTGTCCTACGCCTTCCTGTTCGGCATGTTCACCATGCTCGCGTGGGGCCTGATCCGGATCTTCGTCCTGGGCGACGAAGTGCGCGCCGAATCGGCGTCCTTCGAACTGCGCGCCGAGGAAGAGCATCTGGCGGGGGTGGCGCTGATCTTCCTGCTCGCCCGCGCCTTCTCCTCCGGCTGCGCGGCGCTCACCGGCGTCGAGGCGATCAGCAACGGTGTTCCGGCCTTCCGTAAACCCAAATCGCGTAACGCCGCGACGACACTGCTGATGCTCGGTGGCATCGCCATCGTGTTGCTGCTCGGCATGATCGTGCTCGCCCGGCAGGCGCATGTGGTGTTCGCCGAACACCCCGAGCAGCTCGTCGGCGCGCCCGAGGGGTATCAGCAGAAAACCCTCATCGCGCAGATCGCGCACGCCGTGTTCAGTGGGTTCTCCCCCGGTTTCTACTTCGTCGCCGTCGTGACCGCGGTGATCCTGGTGCTGGCCGCCAACACCGCGTTCAACGGCTTCCCGGTGCTCGGTTCGGTCCTGGCCCAGGCGCGGTTCCTGCCCCGGCAGTTGCACACCCGCGGTGACCGGCTCGCGTTCAGCAACGGGATCCTGTTCCTGGCCGTCGGCGCGATCGCCTTCGTGGTGGCGTTCGACGCGGAGGTGACCCGGCTGATCCAGCTCTACATCATCGGTGTGTTCGTCTCGTTCACCCTGAGCCAGACCGGCATGCTCCGGCATTGGAGCCGGTTGCTGGGCCGGGAGACCGATCCGGCCGAACGGCGCCGGATGATGCGCTCGCGCGCGATCAACGCGCTCGGCCTGGTGGCCACCGGCGCGGTGCTGGTGATCGTGCTGGTCACGAAATTCTTCGCCGGTGCCTGGATCGCCATCGTGACCATGGCGGTGATCTTCGTGATCATGAAGATGATCCACCACCACTACAACTCGGTGGCCCGGGAGCTGGAAGAGCACGAATGGGACGGTGTCCTGCCCAGCCGGACCCATTCGATCGTGCTGGTGTCGAAGCTGCATCTGCCGACCCGCCGGGCCCTGGCCTATGCGCGCGCGGGCCGGCCGGACACGCTGGAGGCGATCACCGTGAACGTCGACGAGGACGACACCCGGGCGCTCGTACGGGAGTGGGAGAACAGTGACACCCCGGTGCCGCTGAAGGTGATCGAATCGCCCTACCGCGAGATCACCAAACCGGTGCTCGAGTACGTGAAACGGGTACGCAAGGACGCGCCGCGCGATGTGGTGACCGTCTTCATTCCCGAATATGTGGTGGGCCACTGGTGGGAGCAGGTATTGCACAATCAGAGCGCACTGCGGTTGAAGGGCCGGTTGCTGTTCGAACCGGGTGTCATGGTGACCAGCGTGCCGTGGCAGTTGAGTTCGTCGGCCCGGGCCCGCGTGGCGGGTGAGCCCGCCGCCCCGGGCTCGGTTCGTCGTGGGTACGGCGACAATGGGTAGCGGCGGGTACCCGGACCGCCCGTATGCGGAAGGCCGGAGCCGATGACGTCGTGGCGCGACCGGCTGCTCGAAGTCCGGCTGGGCCCTCCGGGGCACGGTGGTTTCTGCGTGGCCCGGTACGAGGGACGGGTGGTGTTCGTCCGCCACGGGCTGCCCGGTGAGCTGGTCCTGGCCCGGGTGACCGAGGATCGCGGCGGGGCGTTCTGCCGGGCGGATGCGGTGGAGATCGTGGAGGCGTCACCGGATCGGGTGCCCTCGGCCTGTCCGGTATCCGGCCCGGGCGGCGCGGGTTGCTGTGATTTCGCCTTTGCCACCCCCGCCGCTCAGCGGGGCCTGAAGGCCATGGTGGTTGCCGAGCAGTTGCGCCGGATCGCCGGGATCGAACGGGAGATCGAGGTCGAGCCGATCTCCGGATCGGAAGGGCCGGGGGTCGGCTGGCGTACCAGGGTCCGGCTGGTCGTGGACGCCGACGGCCGGGCCGGTGTGCACCGCTACCGCAGCAGTGAGATCGTCGCCGATCTCCGCTGCCCGCAACCGGTGGCCGGGGCTCTGGACGGTATCGCACAGCGCCGCTGGACCCCCGGCGCCGACCTCGTGATCGCGGTCGACGACGAGGGCGCCCGGCATATCGTCGAACTCGCGCCGCCGATCGCCGAGCCGTCACCGCGCGACGACCGATCCGGCCGGAACCGGCGGCGGGGTCCGGACGGGCGGCCCGGAGGCCGTCCCGCCGCCGCCCGCGGCCCGCGCACCACGGCCGGGGCCGGTCCGGGCACGGGACCCGACGAGGACGGGTGGCGCGGCGCCGATTCCCAGCGCCGCCGCACCGCGGCCCGCCGCGCCGCCGCGCACACCGCCCGCGACGAATGGGTGATCGAGGGCAGCGGACGCGCCGTGCAGACGGTGGCGGGCCGCCGCTGGGAGGTATCGGCCGCGGGTTTCTGGCAGGCGCATCGCGGCGCCGCGCAATGCTATTCGGATCTCGTCGCGCAGTGGGCGCGGCCGGATACGGGCGCGCACGCCTGGGACCTGTACAGCGGCGCGGGGGTTTTCGCCGCCCGCCTGGCCGAACAGGCAGGCCCCGCGGGCTCGGTGCTGGCCGTCGAATCCGCGGCCGGCGCGGTGGCCGACGGCAACGCCGCGCTGACCGATCTGCCCTGGCTGAGTCTGCGCGGCGGCCGGGTCGAGCGCTGGGCGGCCGGTCGCGGCGGGCCGCGGCCCCAGGTCGTCGTGCTCGATCCGCCCCGGGCCGGCGCCGGAAAGCCAGTGGTCGAGGCGGTGACCGCCGCCGGCCCCGATCGGATCGTGCATATCGGCTGCGATCCGGCCGCCTTCGCCCGCGATCTGCGGTTGTATCTCGACGCCGGCTATCGGCTCGACGCGCTGCGGGCCTTCGACGCCTTCCCGGCCACCCATCACGTCGAATGCGTCGCGCTACTGCAGCGGTGAGCGGCCCGGTCCCGGATCAGTCCAGCTGCCAGGTGACCCGCAGCGTCGCGGCGACCTCCTGTTCGCCGGGTTCGACCGGTACCGCCGCCGGAGCCGAGGCGGCCACCATCCGCACCCCGCCCGGATCCTGGGGCCGGTAGCCGGATGGGGCGGCCGTGTTCTCCGTGATCTCCAGTACGGGGCCGAGGTCGCGGGCGGCGCGGCGGGCGTACTGACGGGCCTTGTCGAGGGCGTTGTCCCAGGCCGCGTCGCGGGCTCGGATCAGCACCCGTTCCCGGTCGGCGAAGGTGTGGCGCAGACCGCCCAGGCGGGCGTCGTCACCCCCGGCGGTCACGGCGTGCGCGATCACCTCGGCGGGGTCGGTGCGCGCGGTATCCGGCGACCCGGGCGGCCGCTGGGGGAGGGTCAGGTCGAGGGCGGTGGTCGCGATATATCCGGTGATCCGGGAGACACCGTCCTGCCATGCCGTATCCGAGCGCACCGAGAGCACACCGGTGGCGATATCGGTATCGGGCACCCCGTCGCCGCGCAGGGCGGCCGTGATCGCCACCACGCGTTGCCCGGCACGTTCGTAGGCCAGGCCGACCGTGCTCGCCCGGCATTCCACCCCGATCGACACCACCAGCCGGTCCGGGGTCGCACGTACCGTACCCTCGCCGAACACGGTGACCACCGCGGTCTGCTGCCCGCTCATCCGGACCTCCTCGCGTCGTGTCCGCGGCGTTCGCCGGTGCGCCGCCGCACAGGGCGGCCGGGGAACACGGTTCGCGCGGCGCCCGCCACTCACCTTAGGCTGGACCGATACACCGGACCGCGGATCCGGCCCGCGGCGGTATCCATCGCACGCCGTCTGGGTGGTGTAGTCGGCCGCGGCTCATAGACTGGTCGGATCAACTGCGCTATCCGGAGGGAGCGAATCAGGTGGGAGTGCTTTCCCGGGTCGATACGCCCGAAGACGTGCGTCGGCTGTCCGTGCCGCAATTGCGGGAACTGGCGGCGGAGATCCGTGAGTTCCTGGTGCACAAGGTCGCCGTCACCGGCGGGCACCTGGGACCCAATCTCGGAGTGGTGGAACTCACCCTGGCGTTGCACCGGGTTTTCGATTCGCCCGCCGACCCGTTGATCTTCGACACCGGCCACCAGGCCTATGTCCACAAGATCGTGACCGGTCGTAAGGATCAGTTCGACAGCCTGCGCCGCAAGGACGGGCTGTCCGGTTATCCGAGCCGTGCCGAGAGCGAGCACGACTGGGTCGAATCCTCGCACGCGTCGGCGTCGCTGTCCTATGCCGACGGCCTGGCCAAGGCGTTCGCCCTGACCGGGCAGGACCGCCATGTCGTCGCGGTGGTGGGCGACGGCGCGCTCACCGGCGGTATGTGCTGGGAGGCGCTGAACAATATCGCCGCGGGACCCGACCGCTCGGTGGTGATCGTGGTCAACGACAACGGCCGTTCCTACGCGCCGACCATCGGCGGCCTGGCCGAACGGCTCACCGCGCTGCGTACGCAGCCCGCCTACGAGCATATGCTCGACACCGGCCGCCGGATTCTGAAAAGTATCCCGCGGGTGGGGGATTCCGCGTATTCGATGGTGCACGCGGTCAAGGCCGGTATCAAGGACGCGGTGAGTCCGCAGGAACTCTTCAGCGATCTCGGGCTCAAATACGTCGGGCCGGTGGACGGCCACGATCCGGTGGCCCTGGAGTCGGCGCTGCGCCATGCCAAGGATTTCGGCGGTCCGGTGGTGGTGCACGCGGTCACGCAGAAGGGCCACGGATACGAACCGGCCGAGAATCATGTGGCCGATCAGATGCACGCCTGCGGCCCCATCGACCCGCGTACCGGTGAATCGGTGAGCAAGGGCGGTGCGGCGAGCTGGACCTCGGTGTTCGCCGCCGAACTCGTCGCCCACGCCGAACGCCGCGACGATATCGTCGCGATCACCGCCGCCATGCCCGGACCCACCGGGCTCTCCGCGTTCGGTGACCGTTTCCCGGACCGGTTGTTCGACGTGGGAATCGCCGAACAGCATGCCCTGGCCTCGGCGTCCGGGCTGGCGCTGGGCGGGCTGCACCCCGTGGTGGCGATCTACTCGACCTTCCTCAACCGCGCGTTCGACCAGCTCCTGATGGATGTGGCGCTGCTGAAGCAGCCGGTCACCCTGGTACTGGACCGCGCCGGGATCACGGGCGCCGACGGCGCCAGCCACAACGGTATGTGGGATCTGTCGCTACTGGGCATCGTGCCCGGTATGCGGGTGGCCGCTCCCCGTGACGCGGCCACACTGGCCGAGGAACTTTCCGAGGCGCTCGCGGTGAACGACGGCCCGACTGCCCTGCGGTTCCCGAAGGACAGTGTGGGCGCGGATATCCGCGCGCTGGAACGGCTGGACGGCGTCGATGTCCTGTGGCTGCCGGACCGGGAAGGCCCGTCGGCGCGCACCCAGCACGCCGATGTGCTGATCGTGGCCGTCGGCGCGCTCGTGCCGGCGGCTCTGCAGGCCGCGGAACTGCTGGAGGCCGAGCAGATCACCGCCACTGTCATCGACCCACGCTGGGTGCTGCCGGTATCGGACACCATCGTCAAACTGGCGGAGAACTACCGTCTGGTGCTCACGCTCGAGGACAGCGGCCTGCACGGCGGGATAGGCTCCTCGATCTCGGCTCGGCTGCGCGGCGCCGGTCTGGATATACCGACCCGCGATATCGGTATCCCGCAGGAGTTCCTCGACCACGGCAGCATCCCGCAGGTGCGTCAAGAGCTGGGGCTGACCGCCCCCGATATCGCCCGTCGCATCACCGGCTGGCTCGACGCCCGCTGACCGCCGCCGCGGCTACCCGGCCGGACTGCCGGGTAACGCCGCGGCCAGCGGACCGACGGTGAGTTCACGCTGCCAGGGCCGGGCCCCGTGCTCTTCGAGGAATGCCTCTACCGCGGCGGCCGGCTCCGGCGCGCCCTCCGGCCCCGGCCCGTAGTCGGGCAGTCCGTCCCAGCACAGGCGGCGTACCAGGTCGGGGGAGAGCAGATTCTCCACCGGGATGTTGACCTTCTCGGAGAGCTCCGCCATCACCGCGCGGGCCCGGGACAGCCGGGCCGCGGCCACCGGGTCACGCCGCTCCCAGCGGTTCACCGGGGGCGGTCCGTCGTAGGGCTGGCTCATCCGCGGCAGCTCGTCATCGGGCAGGGCGCGGGCGCGTTCGATCGCACCGAGCCATTCCCGCGAGTACCGGCGCTGCCGCGGCCCGCCGAACACCGGTAGTTCGCGCAGCTGCCCGATGGATTTCGGATCGGCGCCGGCGGCGGCGACGATCGCGGAATCGGGCAGGATGCGGGAGGGGGCGATATCGCGGCTGCGGGCCAGGGCGTCGCGCGTGGTCCACAGTTCCCGGACGGTCGCCAGCTGACGGGCCCGGCGCAGGGTGTGGATTCCGGAGGTGCGCCGCCAGCGGTCCGGTTTCGGCGCCGCGGGTTCGGCGAGCCGGATATGTTCGAACTCCTGGGCGGCCCACTCGGTTTTGCCCTGGTCGGCCAGCGAGGCGGCGACCGCGTCGCGCAGTTCGGGCAGGAGTTCGACATCCAGTGCCGCGTAGTTGAGCCAGGCTTCGGGTAACGGCCGGGTGGACCAATCGGCGGCGCCGTGCCCCTTGCGCAGGGCCCGGCCGAGTAATTGCTCCACCATCGCGGCCAGGCCGACCCGGGGGAATCCGGCGAGCCGGCCGCCCAGTTCGGTATCGAACAGGGTCGCCGGGCGCAGCCCCAGTTCGGCCAGTCCGGGCAGATCCTGATCCGCGGAATGCAGGATCCATTCGAGGGTGTTGATCACGGCCGCCAGCGGTTCCAGGGCATCGGTCACCGGGATTGGGTCGATCAGCACGGTGCCCGCGCCCACGCGGCGCAGCTGGATCAGATACGCCCGGGACGAGTACCGGAAACCGGATGCCCGTTCGGCGTCGACGGCCAGCGGCCCGGTACCGGCCGCCAGGCGATCGGCGGCGGCGGCCACATCCTCCGGGGTCCGGCAGACCGGGGGAATCCCCTCGGCGGGAGCCAGCAGCGGGACGGCGGCGGGAATCTCGGGGTCGCCGGTATCCGGCACCGGGGCCGTCTGTGTGCCCCGTGTGCCCTGGTCGGATGCGGCGGCGCCGCCGTCCGGGTGACCACCGGACAGGTGATCGGGCTCCTCTACTACCGGCATAAAGGGCCACTCTACGTGGCCGAGGCTACCGCCGACGGTCAACCACGGTCGGTCCTGGTGGACTCCGAGGGTCGTAGATCGGTGATACCCGCAGGTGGCAGACCCGCCGCATAGGCCAGCACCTCACCGAAGGCCTCCACATGGGGGCACATCTCGGTACTGCGGGCCGTCCAGGAGGCGCGCAACTCCAGCTGATGCGCCCGGGGCGGGCCCGCGATATCGCCGTAACGCACCGAACTGGTCGAGGTCACGGTGCCGCCGAGTGCCGTGAACGGCACCTCCCGCGACTCCAGCGCGTCGGCCAGCCAACTCCACGCGACCTCCGGCAGCAGCGGATCGGCCGCCAGCGCACCGTCGATATCGGCCTGGATGTAGGCGACCAGGCGGAACACTCCGTGCCAGGCCTCGTCGCCGTTGGGGTCGTGTAACAGGATCAGCCGGCCGAATGCGTCCCCTTCGGAATCGATCGGCACCACCGAGGAATCCTCGTGGATCACCTCGGCGCCGAGTGCGTAGGAGTAGGGCGCGAGGCGCTGCGGCGGCCGGATCGGGGCCAGCTCGATCCTCGGGTGCACGGACGCGGCGCCCATCGCCGAAACGGCGGCACGAAACGATGCGGGTTCTTCGCCGGGCCCATCGTCCGGTGCGCCGTCGCGGATATCGAGCGGTGTCACGGGGAATGACGCTAGACCTGTCGCAGCCGGGGTGTGCGGAGGCGCGCCGGACGACCGTTGTTGCTGGATGATCGGGTCCGGCCATGGTAAACACCGCGCAACCCGCTGCCGGTGCCCGCCGTGCGGCCGCCCGGACACCCATGAGGCGGTGCCGGGCTTGCGCACCGCGCCCACCGTCGCCGCATACGATGGCTGGTGATGAGCACATATACGCGCCGCCGGTTGTCCGATGCCCCGTTCCTGGCCGCCGCCTCCGGCGCCACTCCGGCCCGGCGGCCGGTGTGGTTCATGCGCCAGGCCGGGCGGTCGCTGCCGGAGTACCGGGAGCTGCGGGCCGGGATCGGCATGCTGCAGTCGTGTTTCGATCCGGAACTGGTCTGTGAGATCACGCTGCAACCGGTCCGCAGGCACGGCGTCGACGCCGCGATCCTGTTCTCCGATATCGTCGTCCCGCTCAAGGCTGCCGGTATCGAACTCGATATCGTCCCCGGTGTGGGTCCGGTGATCGCTTCGCCGATCCGCACCGCCGCCGACGTCGGTGCCCTGCCCCGGCTCCGGCCGGAGGAAGTGGGCGCGGTGACCGACGGGATCCGGCTGCTGGTGGACGAACTCGGGCAGACCCCGCTGATCGGGTTCGCGGGCGCGCCGTTCACGCTGGCGTCCTACCTGGTCGAAGGCGGGCCCAGTAAGCACCACGAGCGCACCAAGGCCATGATGCACGGCGATCCGGAGGCCTGGCACGCGCTGCTCGGTGTGCTCACCGATATCACCATCACTTTCCTGCAGGCGCAGCTCGCGGCCGGCGTCGATGCGGTTCAGCTGTTCGATTCCTGGGCCGGGGCGCTGTCGCTCGCCGACTACCGGCGCTACGTGCTGCCCCATTCGGAACGGGTATTCGCCGAGATCGCCGATTCCGGGGTTCCGCGGATCCATTTCGGTGTGGGCACCGGGGAGCTGCTGGGCGCGATGGGTGAGGCGGGCGCCGATGTGGTCGGGGTCGACTGGCGGGTGCCGCTCACCGAGGCCGTCCGCCGGGTCGGGCCCGGAAAAGCATTGCAGGGCAACCTCGATCCCGCCGTGCTCTTCGCGGGCAGTTCGGTGGTGGCGGCCGAGGCGCGGCGGATCGCGAGCGAGGCCGACGACGCACTCACCATGGGGGCGTCGGGGCATATCTTCAACCTCGGGCACGGCGTCATGCCCGAGACCGATCCCGGTGTGCTCACGGCTCTGGTGGAGCTCGTGCACGAACTCTGATGGCACGACCTCCGATCGCAGGTCCCGCGGCCGCCTCCGGCCGGTCGGCGATACGGTCGGGGTATGAGAATTGCGGTGGTCGGCGGGGGAATCAGCGGACTCGTCACGGCGTACCGGCTGCGCCGGCTGCTGGGCGAGCCGGTCCGCCCGACGGTGATCGAGAGCCGCGACCGGGTCGGCGGTGTCCTGCATACGGTGCCGATCGCGGGCGAGCCGGTCGATCTCGGCGCCGAAGCGTTCGTCGGGCGGCGGCCGGAGGTTCCGGCGCTGCTGCGCGAACTCGATATCGCCGACCAGCTCGTGCACCCCGCCGGGTTGCGCCCGCTGCTCTGGGCCGGTGGCCGGGCGCATCCGCTGCCGGAGCGGACCCTGATGGGTATCCCCACCGGACCCGATTCGGTCGCCGGACTGGTCGACGCGGAAACGCTGGCGCGGATCGGGGCCGAACCCGGCCGGCCCCTGGACTGGCGGCCCGGTGCCGATATCGATGTCCATTCCCTGGTCGCCGACCGGTTCGGGGCCCAGACGGTGGCCCGCAGCGTCGATCCGCTGCTGGGCGGGGTGTACGCGGGCAGCGCCCGGTCGATCGGTCTGCGGGCGGCCCTGCCCACCGTGGCGGCGGCCCTGGACCGGGGCGCGGTGAGCCTCACTGCCGCGGTATCGGCCGCGCTGCCGCCTCCCTCGGACACCCCGGTGTTCGGCGCGCTCCGCGACGGCTATGGTGCCCTGCTGCGCGCACTGGCCGAGCGAGCGGATGCCGAGATCGTGCGGGATACCCCCGTGACCGCCCTGCGCCGGACCCAGGGCGGTTGGCGGGTGGATCCGGTCGGTGAATTCGACGCGGTGGTGCTGGCTACTCCGGCGCCGGTGACGGCCCGTCTGCTGGCCGATATCGCCCCTGTCGCGGCGGCCGCGGCCGGGGCGATCGAACTGTCGTCCTCGGCGCTGGTCGCCCTGGAACTGCCGAAGGATACGGCGCTGCCCGAGAATTCGGGCGTGCTGGTGGCCACCGGAGAGGCGTTGCGCGCCAAGGCGTTCACGCTGTCGAGCCGGAAATGGACGCATCTGGCGGCCCGGGAGACGGCGCTGGTCCGGGTGTCGTTCGGACGGTTCGGCGACGATTCGGCCCTGCGCTGCACCGATACCGAGCTCGTCGCCGCGGCCACCGCCGACCTGGGCACCGTGACGGGTGTGCCGATCACACCGCTGTCGGCGGTGGTGCAGCGCTGGCCGGGCGGCCTGGCCCAGTACGCCCCGGGCCATCCCGAGCGGGTCGCCGCTATCGAGTCCGCGCTGGGCGATTTCGACGATCTCGCGGTGACCGGCGCGTATCTGCACGGTGTCGGAGTCCCGGCCTGTGTCGCCTCGGCGACCTCGGCCGCCGACCGGATCGCCGCCGCCACCACGCGGGCCTGAACCGGGCCGACCGCGGTTCGCGTGGTCCCGGGTTGTCCCGACCACCGGCTCGGGTCCGCCCGGCGAGTGGCACGATGGGGGCATGGCGCGACTCGATTACCAGGCCCTCAACTCCACCATCCGCTATCTGATGTTCTCGGTCTACCGGGTGCGGCCCGGCGTGCTGGGCGACGACCGGGCGGCGGCGATCAAGGAGGCGAAGGCGTTCTTCGACGGGCTCGCCGACCGTGATGTGGTGGTGCGCGGCGTCTACGACGTGGCGGGGATGCGGGCCGACGCCGATTTCATGGTCTGGAGCCACGCCGAGCGGGTGGAGGATCTACAGGCCGCCTACGCCGATTTCCGGCGGACCACCGAACTCGGCCGGGCCACCGAACCGGTGTGGAGCAATGTGGCGCTGCACCGCCCGGCGGAGTTCAACAAGAGTCATATCCCCGCCTTCCTGGCGGGGGAGGACCCGGGGAACTACATCTGCGTATATCCGTTCGTCCGATCCTACGAGTGGTATCTGCTGCCCGACGACGAGCGTCGCAAGATGCTCGCCGACCACGGTAAGGAGGCGCGTGGCTATCCCGATGTCCGTGCCAACACCGTGGCCTCGTTCGCGCTCGGTGACTACGAGTGGATCCTCGCGTTCGAGGCGCCGGAACTGCACCGGATCGTGGATCTGATGCGCGATCTGCGCGCCACCGAGGCCCGTATGCACGTCCGGGAGGAGACGCCGTTCTACACGGGTCCGCGGGTCGATATCGATCAGCTGGTCGCCGCGCTGCCCTGAGAAGTCCGAACAGACATCGAACGCCGAACAGATATCCGCCCGGTATGCGGGCCCCGGAAAATCGGGGCATGCATACCGGGCGGTCTTTATGTAAAGTACCGCTCGGCGAACGGAGGCCTCACTCCGCTGAGCTGGTCGAGGGGTGCAGCCGCAGCGAGATCGAGTTGATGCAGTACCGCTTGTCCGTGGGCGTCGGATAACCCTCGCCTTCGAAGACGTGGCCGAGGTGGCTGTGGCAATTCGCACACAGCACTTCGACCCGCCGCATCCCCAGCGAATCGTCGGCGCGCAGAATCACCGCGTCCGAGTCCGCCGGATCGAAGAACGACGGCCACCCGCAGTGCGATTCGAACTTCTCGCTGCTGCGGAACAGTTCCGCGCCGCAGGCCCGGCAACTGTAGACGCCCTCGGCCTTGGTATCGGTGTATTCGCCGGTGAACGGCCGCTCGGTGCCGGCCTCACGGAGTACGGCGTATTCCTGAGGGTCCAGTTTCGCCCGCCACTCCTGCGGGGTGAGCCGGATCTTCGGGGCGGGCAGGGAGGTATCGGTCGCGTCCGTTTCGGAGCTCATCCCTCCACGCTAATACGCCCGGCGCCGCGCGTCTCCCATCAGCCGCGCACGGCCTGCGTCTCGGCGATCCGGACCCCGGCGGGTTCCGGGGTGCGGTCGGGTTCGGGCGCGGGTGGCGGAACGGGCGTGGTCGCCGGTTCCGCGATACCGGTGCCGGTATCGCGGGAGTCCGGTGCCGAGGCCATCCAGGCCGGGTCCAGGTGCGGCAGCCGGCCTTCCCGCCGGGCGGTGAGGTACCGGTCGCCCAGCACACAGAACACCACGATCAGCAGCAGGCCCCAGCCGAAGGTGATCCGCAGATACTCCAGGTTGCGCCCGATATCGGGCCAGCGGTCCGACAGCCATTTGTCGTAGGACAGGAACCCGAACACCGCGAGCCAGGCCGGCCAGTTGCGCAGCACGGAATTGCGCAGCACCACCGACATCAGGAACGGGAACAGCATCATCGAGTAGTACATCTGGCCGAGGGAGGCCAGCAGGAACTCCGCAGTGAGCAGGACGCCCGCGGAGGTAGTGACGAAGAACAGCTCGTCTTCGCGGTAGTACCGGTACAGGATCCACAGCGAGAGCAGCACCAGCACCGCCATCGACAGGCGGATACCCCAGGTCAGCCAGGGCGGCAACCCGTAGTACTCGGCGTTGCCGGGGATAGCGCTGTTGAAGTAGTCGCGCGTCTCCAGCAGGTAGGGGAAGGTGCGCGTGAAGAACTCTTCCGGATCCCGGGACAGTGGCCAGGCGATCGCGGTCAGCACGACCGGAACGACGGTGGCCGTGATCACAATGTTCCATTGTTTGCGGACCAGGGCTATCAACAACAGCGGTGCCAATGTGGGTTTCACGGCGATGGTCAGACCCATGATGACGCCGGCCCACAGGTCTCTTCGCTGGAGTAGCAGGATCAGGAACAGCATCTCCGCCAGCAGCAGGCAACCGTTGACATTGGTGAACACCAGTGTGTTGATCACCGTCTCGGACATGAACATCGCCAGCAGCAGCACCGGCGCCGCGATCGAGCGCAACGTGTAGTTGAACAAGCGCAGCAGCAGATAGCAGGCGAGCAGAATCGCCGCCGCGTTGAGCAGGATGAACAGCCAGCGCGACTTCTCGTAGTCGATCACCGCGATCGGCGCGATCAGCAGGGTGCCGCTGGGCGGGTACAGATAGTGCGGATCGACCGAATCGAAGTTCGCCGTGTACACCTCGCGCCCGTTGAGGAAATCCAGCGAGGCCTGGTAGACGGGCTTGTAGTCGTCGGTCACGAAACCGTTGACAGCCTTGATGAACACCCGGTTCAGCACGGTCATGACCGCCAGCGGCCAGAGCGCGAACCGGATCACGTCGGCGGTGGTTCGAGCGGTGCGGGGCTCGAGCTGTCGAAGGAACACCACGGCACGGTACACCGGATGGTGCCGTGGTGTTGCCGGGACCCACCCTCGACGCGCCGGTCAGACGCCCCTCCGGGGTCGGCGAGCCGCCGCGGGAGCGGCTCCGGTCACGCCGGGCAGGCGGTCCCGTCGCCGGGCAGCCGGCCGTCGGCGAAGTAGTCGACGAGCGCGGTCTGCGCGCAGCCGGAATGGGTGCTCACCGGATGTCCCCACCCCTGCCAGGTCATGGTCGCCGTGCGGGCACCCGCCTTGCCCAGGGCGCCGGTGACCGAGGCCTGGGCGGCGCCGGTGACCGGGTCTCCGGCGCCGGTCAGCACCAGGACGGGCAGCTCCAGCTTCTCCAGCGCCGGTGGCGCCTCGGTCACCGGCCACGCCGAGCAGACCAGCATCGACAGTGCGGCGGCCCGGCCGAACGCGGGGTACTTCTGCGACCAGATACCGGAGAGGTCGGTGACCTGCGGACCGGGCGGCGGCTGCGGTGCGTCGGTGCAGCCGTTGACGAACTGGCCGTCGCTCGCGGTGGCCACCTCCTGGGCGTCGGCGAGGGTCTTCAGCCGGGCGGTGTCGCCGCGCCCGGCCGCCGACAGGGCGTCGGCCAGTTCGGCGACCCGGGTGGACTGGTCGGCGCGCGGGCTGCCGAGGAACCCGGTGACCGCGGTGCGGACGGCGTTTGCCGAGAGGTCGCCCAGCTGGCCTTCGGAGGCCTTCTGGATCAGCTGTGTCACGGCGGTACGCGGATCCGGTCCGAGCGAACAGGCGGTCCCGGAGCACTGTTGCGCGAAGGCCGTCAGCGCGGCCTCCGCGCCCTGGACCGCGGTCTCGGCCCGGGTCACAGCGTCCAGCCCGACCGGGGCGGGCGCGTCGAGCGCCAGCCGGGCCAGCCGGTCACCGTATTTGCGGGCGTATTCCATCGCGACCGCGGATCCGCTGCCGGTGCCCAGCAGGGAGATATGGTCGACGTCCCATTCCCGGCGCAGTTGCTCGATATCGTCGGCGGCGTGCGGGGCATCGAAGGTGCCGTCGTAGGGCTGGAGGAAATCGCGGCAGGCGATGGTGCCGTTGCGTGACAGATCGGACATGGCGGTGACGGGGTTGCCGCCGGGGGCGAACTGGCCGTTGTCCTGGAGTCCGGTGCGGATATCGGCGGGCAGGCAGTCGATCGCCTGGGAACTGCCGATACCGCGGCGATCCACGGCGACCAGGGGATGCGCGGTGAGCAGCGCACTCGCCGGCCCGGTGACCAGACCCGCCAGCGTGGCGGTGGAGGAGCGGTCGACCCCGGAGGTCAGCACGACCGGGGGTGCGTCCGGCGGGGTCTGCGGCAGGCGCGCGCGCAGCGCGCCCGTGCGGAAATTGCCGAGTACCGTACCCGCGCTGTCGATCGGCGTGGAGAAATCCGCGCATTCGAGTACCAGCCCTGCGGGTCCCGGCCCCAGACCGAGCGCGTCGAAGGTCTCTCGGGCACATTCGCGCCAGGGCAGATCCTTTTTCGGGACCTGCGCTGCCGGCGGCGGCGGGACCTGGGCCGACGTCGCGGAATCGCCTGGTACAGGCGGACGTTCGACGGCGACATGCGGGCGGTCCGAGGGACCCGCGCCGCATCCGGCGATCATGATCAAGAGTGCCGAGGCCGGCACCACTGCCCGAGTCCAGCGCATGCGTTACACCCTGCCAGGTCCGGATCGGCTTCGCCTGAGCGGGACGCCGTCGCGGGTGGCCGTCCGCGGCGCGGGTCCGGTACCGCACCGCCCGCCCGGTCCGGTGATCACGATCGCACCCAGCGCGTCAGGACCGTCCCGTCGGCATCGAACAGGACGTGCGCCGGCGTCATTCGCCAGGCGAATTCCTCGTGCGAGACCGAGATCCGCCGCGCCACACCACCGGTGAGCAGCGGCGCGGTGGTCAGGCACAATTCGTCGACCAGTCCGGCTCCGGCCAGCGATCCGAACAGTTGCGGGCCGCCCTCGCACAACACCCGCCGCAGCCCTCGGCCGGTCAGGACCTCCAGAAGGGCATGCGGGTCGATCACGGTTTCGCCCACCTCGATCACATCCGCGCCCGCGGCGGTGAGGGCCGCCCGGCGTCCGGCCGGCGCCGCCGTGGTGGTCAGGATCAGCGTGGGTGTCTGCGCGGTGGTCAGCACCCGATGCCCGGGGTCCACCGCGGCGGTGGCGGTCACGATCGCGATCGGGGGCGGTGTGCCGTCCGGGTGGCCGCCGATACCGCGCGCGGACAACGCGCGGCGGCGCACCGGATCGGTCTGCGCGCCGCCGTAGTTCTCCGCGCGCACGGTGCCGGCGCCGACGAGTACGACATCGGCGAGATCGCGCAGCAGATGGAAGACCTGTTTGTCCGCCGGCGACCCCAGCGCCTCGGTGACGCCGCCGGACCCGGTCGCCGCGCCGTCGATGGTGGATACGAAATTCACCCGCAGCCAACCGGCTTCCCCCTCCGCCGGATAGGCGTACAGGCCGGCCAGAGTATCGGCGTCGAGGTCTGTGAGCTGGATCGCATCGGGGCTACGCTGCATAACAGAACCTCATATCACGTCATTAGGCTACGTCCATGCCAGATCGCCTCGTCGACCGCCGCCCGGAGGTCCCCGCCGACCAGTTGGTCGCCCAGATGGTGCCCCCGCCCATGTTCGACGAGGTCGGTTTCGACACCTACATCCCCGACCCGAACGAGCCCAGCCAGGCCGCGGCGGTCGCCGCGGGCCGCGCCTTCGCCGAGAAGGTGGCGGCCATCCACAAGGCCACGCACAAGAAATCGTTCTTCGGCAAGAAGAAGCCGGTTCAGGGTGCGGGCCTGTACCTGGACGGCGGGTTCGGCGTCGGCAAGACCCACCTGCTGGCCTCGATCTTCCACGAGGCGCCCGCGCCGAAATCCTTCGGCACCTTCGGTGAACTCACGAATCTGGTCGGCGCGCTGGGCTTCACCAACGCTGTCGAGCGGCTCTCCGCCAACAGCGTGCTGTGCATCGACGAGTTCGAACTCGACGATCCCGGCGACACCGTGCTGGTCTCGCGGTTGCTGACCGAGCTGTCTGCGCAGGGCGTCTCCGTCGCGGCCACCTCCAACACTCTGCCGGGGCAGCTCGGGGAGGGCCGGTTCGCCGCCCAGGACTTCCTGCGCGAGATCAAGAAGCTCGGATCCATCTTCGACACCGTGCGGGTGGACGGCCCGGACTACCGCCACCGGGACCTGCCGCCGGCGCCGGAACCCGGCAGCCCGGAGCAGCTCACCGAGCGCGCCGCGGCGACCCCCGGCGCGACCCTGGACGATTTCGACGCCCTGCTCGCGCATCTGTCCACCCTGCATCCGTCGAAATACGGCTCCCTCATCGACGGAGTCCGGGCGGTCTTCGTCTCCGGCGTACATCCCGTCACCGATCAGGCCGTCGCGCTGCGCCTGGTCGTCCTCGCCGACCGGCTCTACGATGCCGGAACCCCGGTCTCCGTCTCGGGCGCGAAGCTCGATGCGATCTTCTCGCAGGAGATGCTCGACGGCGGCTACCGAAAGAAGTATCTGCGGGCCATCTCCCGTTTGCTGGCGCTGTCGCGATTCGAGGTTCCGGCCTGAGTGCCCCGTGGTAGCCACGGGCACGCCACCGCACGGGAACCGGGTTGACCGGGTGGGCGCGGATTGGTTTGCTGGACCGGGCACGCCACGGAGGCAGTGCCGTCGGGCACCGATGGGAGTTCGGTCATGATTCATCGTTCGGCGCGCATCCCCGCGGCGGTACTCACCGGCGTACTGGTGGCTCTCGGCCCGGCCACCGCACTGGCTCCCGCCGCGCCGCCGGCGGCCACGGACGCGCCGGCGATCGACCGGTCCCTGCACCTCACCGGGGCGCCCAACGCCCGCGACGTCGGCGGTTATCGCACCACCGACGGGCGCACAGTCCGTACCGGGGTCGCCTACCGCACCGATCAGCTGCTCAACCTCACCCCGGCGGATCTGGACGTACTGAATCGTCACGGTGTGCGAGTGGTCGACGATCTGCGCACCGTGTACGAGCGCGCCCTCGGCCCGGATCGCCTGCCGGCCGGCGCGCGGGCCAACTGGTACGACGTGATCGGCGCCGCCCCGCTGCCGGAACTGATGTCCACCCTGGCCGGCGGTACCGATCTGTACCGCGCGTTCATCACCGCGCCGGGCGCCGACCGCGCGGTGGCGGCGGTGTTGCGGGATATCGCCACGGTCCCCGCGGGCCAGGCGGTGGTGTTCCACTGCACGGCGGGCAAGGACCGCACGGGCTGGGTCGCGGCGGTGCTGCTCACCATCCTGGGCGTCGACCGCGAAACGGTCACCGAGGACTACCTGCTGTCCAACCACTACCGCGGCGCCGCCCCGGGCGATCCGATGGCGGGGGTTCAGCGCGAATGGCTGGACGGGGCCTTCGACCAGGTGACGGCGAGTTACGGCACCTTCGACCGCTATGTGAGCGAGGGACTCGGCCTGAGCGCCGACGAGGTGCAGACCCTGCGCCAGCGGATGCTGAACTGATCCGTACCGCCGCGGCGATCGGTACGGTCGCCGGGCTCAGAACGCCAGTCGCAGCACGTAGTCGTGGTGCACCTGCCGGCCGACGGTGAAGGTCCTGGTACCGACCTTTTCGAGCCCGAATTTCGCGTAGAAGGCCTGCGCCCGCAGATTCTCCTGGTTCACCCCCAGCCAGATCCCGGCGTAGTCCGCGCCCTGGGCCCGTTCCAGCGCGGCGTGCATGAGGGCGTTGGCGACGCCCGTGCCGTGATGGCCCGGTAGCACATACATCTTGCTGATCTCGAGAACCGGATCCAGTGCGACGGCGGCGGCGATCTCGGGCTCGGCGGGCGTATCGCCGTGCAGGATCGCGTAGCCCACGATCTCGCCGTCTTCGACCGCCTTGAGCACCGTCCGGGACGGATCGGACAGATATTCGCCGAACCGCTCCCCGGACAGCACATCCGCCAGGAACACCTCGATATCGTCGAGGTCGGCGCCCGGGGGGCAGGCCAGCGGAAACGTCGCGGCGGCGACATCGCTGAGCGCTTCGGCGTCCCACAGCCCGGCCCGGTCCACGGTGACAGTGGTCATAGCACCAATGAGACCACAGCGGGCCCCGCGGTGGTGCCGCAGATGCGCCACCGCCGCGTGATGTCCGCAGGTCGGGCGACCGCCGCGGGGGCGCCCGGTCCGATCCCGCGGGCGGCTATCGGGTTTCGCCCGACCTGCGCCGATGCCCTCATTGCGTTCTCCGGCTTTGCTGCCGGACGCATCCGACGTAATCTCTCGCCCATGAGGAGCGGGAACCGCATCGCAATCGTCGGTGCGGGTATCGCGGGTCTTGTCTGCGCGAAGGTCCTGACTGAGGATGGGTTCGCGGTCGAGGTGTTCGACCGTGCCCCCGATATCGGTGGCGTGTGGAGCGAGACCCGCCGTTACCCGGGCTTACGGGCGCAGAGCAGCAAGACCACCTACCACTTCTCCGACCATCCGATGCCGGCCGACTACCCCCGGGTGCTCGACGGCGCGCGGATGCAGGAGTATCTGGCGAGCTATGTCCGTGCCTTCGGCCTGACCGACAAACTGCGGCTGCGTACCGAAGTGGTGGCCGCCGACCCGGTCGAGGGCGGCTGGCTGCTGGAGATCCGCGACGTCGACGGTGCGCACCGCACGTCCTGTGATCATCTGGTGATCGCCAACGGCGTGTTCAGCGAACCCGAGATCCCCGAGTTCGCCGGTGCCGCCGAATTCGCGCGCGCCGGTGGCCAGCTGGGGCATTCGACCCAGTTCCTCGATGTGGAGGCGGTGCGGGACCGGTCGGTCGTGGTGCTCGGTTACGGTGTCGCGGCCTGCGATCTGGCGACCGAGATCAGCCGGGTGGCCGCGGGTACCACCGTGGTGGCCCGGCGGCTGATGTGGAAGATGCCGCGGCGTCCGGCGCCGGGTCTGGATGCCGAGCGGCTGCTGCTCACCCGCACCGGCGCCGCCCATTTCCGCCATCCCGAACCCGGCCGGTTCGAACGTCTGCTGAACGGGCCCGGACGCTCCTTCCGCGACAGCAATCTCGATCTCGTCGAAGCGCTGGTCGCCGAACGTTCCGGGGCCGCGGAGCTGGGCCTGGTACCCGGCGGCCGGTTCGAACAGGCGCCCGAGGCCGCGTTCGGCCTGGCCAGCGACGGTTTCGCCGACCAGGTGCGCGCCGGTCGCATCAGCGTCCGGGGGCAGACCCGGGTGGCCGGCCTGGGCGGCGATGCGTCCGGGCCGTACGCCGAACTCTCCGACGGGCAGCGGGTGCGCGCGGATATCGTCGTCTGCGCCACCGGCTTCCAGCAGCGGGTGCCGTTCCTGACGCCCTACGTGCAGCGCCAGCTCACCGACGACCAGGGCAATTTCCGGTTGTACCGGCAGATCCTGCCGTTGGACGTGCCCCATCTGACCTTCGCCGGATACAACTCGTCGCTGCTCAGCGCGGTCGGCGCGGAGGTCGGTGCGCACTGGACCGCCGCGCTGCTCACCGGCGCGCTGACCCTGCCGCCCGACGAGACCATGACCGAGCGCATCGACGCCCGGCTGCGCTGGCTCGACGAACACACCGGCGGCCACCATGCGCACGGCTGCGCGGTGACCCCGTACGCCATCCGGGAGATCGACGAACTGCTCACCGATCTCGGTGTCCGGTTGCCCGCCGCCGCCCGGGCCGCGCAATGGGTGCGGCCGGTGCGGCCGGGTGATTACAAGGCGCTGTCCCGCCGCAAACGGGGTCCGGTGGGTCCCGCGTACCGGCAGGCCGCCGGGCCCGCGAAGACGGCCGAGGCCGGAGCCACCCCGGAGATCGGGCATTCCGCGTCCGCCGGGGGGCAGGGGCAGGCCGTCGAGGTCCCGGCCGATTCGCCCACGGTGCAGATCCCGGGCGCGATCGCCGCGAATGCCGCCGTGCAGACCAAGATCCTGCCCGCCCCCGGCTCCAGCGCCGAAACCCGTCCGGTCGAGCAGACGCCGCGTCCGTCCGGCTCACCCGCGCAGCCCGCCCGGCCGCCGGCACCGCAGGCCGGTCCGCCGGCATCCCGGCCACCCGCCACTCCGGCGCCGGGCCCCGCGGATGCGGGCCGTGCGGATGCGGGCCGTGCCGCCGCGGATTCGGCGGCCCAGGCCGCCGAGGCTGCCCGCCGTGCCGCCGCCGAGCAGCGGGCCGCGGTTATCGCCGCGCGGTCCAACAGCCCGACCGTGCGCATAGATTTGCGTTCGGGAGTGCCGGAGATGCCGCCGACCGAACCGCTCCCGGAGACCGGGACACCGACCGCCCCCGAAACGGGTGCCGCGGCGGACGGCCATCAGCCGAGCGCCGCCCCGAGCGGCCACGGGGCGAGTGCTGCCCCGAGCGGTAAGGGGTCGAGTGCCGCGCCGGACGGCCACGGGCCGAGTGCCGCACAGCCGGCCGGGATCCCGGATCAGACATCGACAGCGGCTGATCCGGCAGCGGATACCGAGCCGGAGATACCGGCAGCGACGTCCGAATCGGTCGCCGGGCCTGCGGAATCGCCGGCCGGCGCCGAGACCACAGGTCCGGACATCCCCGGTGCCGCGGGAAATGCCGAATCGTCCGCTCGGAACGACATACCGGGCGCCGGTGAGGACGCGGGCCGGGCACAGGCCGAGACGGCCGCCCGGAACGGTGCATCGGATACCGCCGGGGACACGGGCCAGTCGGCCCAGTCTGCGGCGCCGAACGGCACATCGGGTGCCGCAGCGGTTGCGGGTGGTGAATCGGCCGAGCCGATGGCCCGGAAGGGCGCGCCGGATGACGCAGCGGTTGCGGGCGGTGAATCGGCCGAGCCGGCCGCCCGCAACGGCACACTGCACTCCGGTGGGGGTGCCGGCCAGGACTCGGCGGAGCCCGCCTCCCCGAACGGCGCACCGGACTCCACCTCGTCCCGGCCGCCGTCCGCCTCGGTATCGGAACCCTCTTCCGCCGTGGCCTCGGACGAGTCCGAGGCCGCCGCGGAACGGTCCGGGCGAGCGCAGGAGTCCTCCGGCCCGGAGGCATCCGGGACCGGCGATTCCGGGGAGCGTCCCACCGGCTCCGCGCGGGCGACCGAACCCCCGGCCGAGCGCGGTACCGACGCGCAGACCGAGAGTGCCGGTACCGCGCAGCCGGGTACAGGTTCGGACGGGGAGTCCGCCGAGGAGCCGGCCGGGAGCACCGGCACCGCTCGGCGAACCTGATTCCGGCGTGCCGGATCTGGACCTGAACCTGCTGGTCGCCCTGCACGCGCTACTGGAGACCAACAGCGTCACCATGGCCGCCGAACGGCTCAACACCTCGCCGCCGGCCATGAGCCGCACCCTGGCCCGGTTGCGGCGCGTATACGACGATCCGCTGCTGGTCCGCGCGGGCCGGCAGCTGGTGCCCACCCCGCGCGCCCTCGAGCTGCGGTTCGAGGTGAGCACGCTGGTCGAACAGGGACGGGCCTTGCTGGCCAAACCGGACACCGTCGATCCGACCGCCCTGGTTCGCGGGTTCGCGCTGCAGGTGGACGATGCGGTGCTGCCCGAACTCGCGGCCCGGCTGCTCGCCGAGGTCCGCACCCGGGCTCCCGGAGTGACCCTGCGCTTCGTTCCCGCGGATCCTGCCGGTTCGGTGAACGGGCTTCGTGACGGGCGCGTCGACGTCGAAGTGGGTGTGATCGCGCGCGCGGACCCGCAGACCCGGGTGGAACGGGTACGCGGCGACCGGCTCATCGGCGTGGCCGCGCCGGGACATCCACTGGTCACCGAACGCGTCACCGTCGCCGCCTACGCCGCCGCCGCGCATATCAGTGTTTCCGCGCGCGGTATCGCCCGCGGGCCCATCGACGACCGGCTCGCGCTGCACGGCCGGACCCGCCGGGTGGTGGCGACCGTCCCGGATCTCACCACGGCGTTGCTGGCGGTCCGGTCCGGGGCGGCCGTCTGCCCGGCGCCGGCGGTCGTCGCAAAGACGACGCTGCCCGCGCTCGGCCTGTGTTCGTTCGAGATCCCGCTGCCGCTGCCGGAGGTGACCATTTCGCTGGCCTGGCATCCACGCAATACGCCCGATCCGGGGCATGCCTGGCTGCGCACGCTCCTGCGCGGCGCGCTGGCGCCCGCGGATCCGGTGACCGGGACAGTCGGCGGCGAGAAGGTTCGGCGGGTCCCACTTGGGTAACTGCTGGACAGATTCCTGGCGGTGACCGGTGTCGGTGGCGCACCCTGGAATGTGTCGGTCGGTGCCGGGACCGGCATGGTGTACGGGTTAGATGGGTGGTCGCATGCAGACGAAGCGGCGGGCTGAAATACGGTGTGGGCGCCGGACGATGTTGTCCGATCTGGGTATTTCCGATGCTCCGGTGACCACCGATCCGGTCGAGGAGGAAGCTACTCCCGGCTACGGTTGCCGCTGTACCCGCTGTGTCGATTCACAGTGGAACGCACAGCGACTGAAGTACTGGCTGGCGAGCCGGTTGCTTGCCTTCGGAGCGGATGAGGCCGTGGTGGATCACCGCATGGGCCCGATGACCGTGGATGTCTGGTGGCGGCGCGGCGGCGAACAGTTCGCCATCGAGGTCCGCACCGGCCCACTGACTCAGCAACTCGCCCAGGACCATACCGATCGGCTGAAGGCGCTCGGTTGTACCAGCGTGCTGTGGTTGTGCGCGCCGGGATTCTGGGTGTCCCAGTTACCGGCGCTCGGTATCGCCGATCTGTCGCCGGAGTCGTGTGAGTACCGCGTGGTGCACGGGATGCTGGAACAGGGGCCCACCGGTCTGGTGGTGCCGGACGAGCGTCCCTACGAGCTGCGGGAATTCCTGCGGCAGTGGGTCCAGGGTGAGGTCGCGTGGGGTTATCGCGACCACTTCAGGAAGGGATGGGCGGCGGTGACCGATTGGGAGAAGCACACCCGGACCCAGGCGCTGATGCTCGAACAGCAGCGCCAGGAGTTGATGCAGCAGCGGACGGCGCTGGCGGTGGCGCGGCAGGCGGTGCGGGAGAAGAAGCGCCAGCTCGCCAAGGCGCATGCCCGGGTGGAACGCACCGCGCAGCGGGCGCGCGAGCAGGCGGAATCGGTGGCCGAGGTGGGTCGCCGGATCGCCGATCAGGAGCGGGTGCACCGCGCCCTCGAGGACACCATTCGCCGGCTGCACAAGACGATCGACAATTGGCAGGTGATCACGGTTTTCGTGATGCTGCTCCTCGCGACCTTCATCGCCGCCACCATGTTCGTCAAACCCTGACCGCGGGGGTGGGGACCGTCAGGTCGCGGTGGTCAGCCGGAACGGCGCGCGGTCCCAGCGCCATTCGTTGCGGACCGTGAGTGCGATCAGGTCGAGCAGATCGAGGCCGGTGTCGTCACGGAGCCGCCGCAGTGCGGAGCGCCGTACCGGGCCTTCGGCGAGCAGTGCGGTCAACCGTGCCTCGATCTTCGCGGGTACCGGGTGGGTGACGAGTTCTCGTTCGCCGACGGCGCTTCCCGTCCACAGCAGCCAACCCCACCCGTTCTCGTGCGCCCAGGCGCGGGCGGCGGCCGATTTCGCCCGGTTGACGTGGAAACCGAGATGTCCCAGCGGCTGCACGTCGATCAGCACGCGGCGGCCGTCACCGAGCTCGGCGGCCAGGGTGGGGAAATGCAGGTGTTCCTCGCCGTCGACCCGATAGCCGACGGCGTCCGGGTACTCCTGGAAGGTGCGGATCCGGTCGTCGGTATCGAGCAGGCGCATCAGCCGCGCCTCGAGCCCGGAGTCGAAACCGATATCGCGGCCGGGCTTGTGGAGGTAGAACCGGCCGCGGCCGTCGTCGTCGAGATCGAAGGATCGGGCCGCGACGGTGGGTAGCGGTGCGGCGGTGCCCGGGCCCGGCCAGTCGATCTTGTGCGGCCACGGTGCGGGCGGTCCGGCGGGCGCGTCGTCGCGTAACCGGGACAGCAGGTGGTTGGTCTTCTTCCGCCACGCGACCACCCGCTGGGTGACGAACCCCGCCACTCGCTTCGCATCGGCGGCGGAATGCCCCGCCAGCCGCAATTTCAGGTAGGACAGATCATTGACCGCGAGATCGGTATCGGTGGCGTAGGTTTCGGCCAGCAGGGCGCGGGTGAGCACCGTATCCCGGGTGCCGACGGCGTAGCGCCGGGCGAATTCCGGAACCGGAAGCCGCCCGGCCTGTGCGGTGTGCCGCAGTAGTTCACCGACCGCCTTGGTGTGCAGCTGGCGGGCCCGGTCGCGGGAGAAATCCCAGCGCGCGCCGATCCGGGTGAGGGTTTCGGGACGGTCGCCGGAAATGCCCAGCCGCAGCCGGAGGATGGTGCCGGCGCGCTCCCGGTCCGCCGCGTAGTCGTCGATCAGGTCCGCCAGCACCTGCGCGCAGTCCTCGGGCCCGAACGACAGATGGTCGCGCAGATCGTCGGGAAACGTATCGGCGGACGGCTCGTCGCGCACCTCGTACCGCGCTGGCTCCGTCTGCACGCACACCCCCTGTCGGGACCCGGATGATCGATCGGCTCGAGTTCGTGCGGGCCAGCTTAGCCGGGCGTACCGACAGATTTCCCACCACACGAAACCGGTCGCGGTCCGGATGCCGGGGTGGACCTGCTCGGTGGCCGTATGTGCTCTAATGGACATTGCCGAAAATTTGCTGACGTGGGGCGGATGCCCGGATCGCCGGGTGGCCGATGCCCTGCCGGGGCAGCCGCCGGGCCGACGGAATATGCCGGCGGCATCTTGTCGTGATCGACAGAGGTGGAGGCGACGTGCTGCATACCGATATCCCGACGCGTGATGAGATCAGAGCTCTCGCGGAAGCCACCGGCGAATGGTGTGTATCGATCTACACGCCCACCGGGTCCGATATCGCCGACCCGGATCAGGACCGGATCGCATTCTCCAACCAGGCTCGGCACGTGCTCGAATCGGTGACCGATCCCGAGGCGCGAGCGGCCTTGGGCGAGGAATTCGATGTCCATATCGACGATGCCCTGTTCTGGCGGTATCAGTCGCGCACCCTGGTGGTACTCGCCTCGCCGGCCCGGATCCGCACCTACCGGGTACCCAACCGGCTGCCCGCCTCGGAATCAGTGGGTGACCGGTTCGACCTCACTCCGCTGCTGCGTGCGGTGACCTTCCCGCAGACCGCCTTCGTCCTCGCCCTGGCCGAAGGCGGGGTGCGGCTGGTGGAGATCAGCGCCGACCGCCCGGCCCGGACCGTCCCGGTCCCCGGGTTGCCCGCCGACGCCGCCGACCACGCCGGTAAGGCGAGTCTGGGCGACCGGGCACCCAACCGTCGCGTCCAGGGCGACGAAGGCAGAAAGATGCGCCTGCGTCAGTACGCCCGGGCCGTCGACGCCGAACTACGCGACCTGCTCAGCGGCCGCGACGTCCCGCTGGTACTGGCCGCCGCCGAGCCGATCGATGCGTTGTTCCGGAGTGTGAACAGCTACGGCAACCTGCTCGACGAGAGCATTCCCGGAAATCCCGAGCACGTCTCCGACGCCGAACTCGCCGATCGGTGCCGGGAGGTCCTGGACCGCCATTACGCCGCCCAGCTGGCCGGCCTGGTGGAGTTGCTGGATCTTCGCCGTGGTGAAGGACGGGCGGCCACCGATATCTCCGACCTCGCCCGCGCGGCGACCGCCGGTGCGGTCGATACGCTGCTGGTCGATATGGAGGCCTCGGTCCCCGGTACCGTATCGGCCTCCGGCGCGGTCACATTCGGTGAATCCACGACGAACGGGCACACCGGCGTGCTCGACGAGATCACTCGCCGGGTCCTGCTGACCGGCGGCCGGGTGCTCGCCCTCCGCCCCGGCGACCTCCCCGGCGGCGCGCAGGCCGCGGGCCTGCTCCGCTACGCCCCGTAGACAACCGGCATCCCGGCGGCCACCGCCACGGCGACACGAATCTCCCGGAACGAGCCGGGCGTCAGGCGGTGACCTCGAGCCGCGCCGCGAGCGCCCGCGATTCGCGTTCGTTGAGCCGACCGCCCTGGATGACCAGATCGGCCGCGAGGGACCGTGCCAGTGGATGGCATTTCATGGACTCTTCGCTGATGGCGGTGCCGGTCCGCAGTGCCCCGAGTGTGCCGAGCCAGTCCCGTTGCTGGGCGTAGGCGCGGGACAACTCCAGCCACAGTCGGGCGCGGCGGTCGACCGAGGGAACGGCGTCGGGGTCCACGGCGTCCGCGGCGTCCAGGGCGCTGCCGGACTTGCGGAGATCGACCTGTACCGAAACGGCGCTGATTTCGGTGTTCGCGACTCCGAACAGCGTCCAAGCGTGCGTCGAGCCGGCGGGTAGTGCCCGCGCCATTCCCATCGCCTGATCTATTGCGCGCAATGCGTCGCCTTCGCGGCCGAGACGCGCCGCGGTGATCGCGCCGTGCAATTGGCAGGCACCCCACAGTGCTTGGACGTCCTTGTCGCCGTCCATATGTGGCGCCAGTAGTGCGGCGGCCTCGGAGGCGAGGCGGTAGGCGTCTTCCTCTCGGCCTGTCGAGCGCCAGACGTTGCCGAGAACCCAGGAGGCGGACGCGAGTGTGACCGGGTCGTCTGCCACTTCGGCGGCCGACATGCACCGGTCGGCCGCGAGCCACAACAGCGGTGCGTCGGCCACCCACGCGAGTACTTGCTCGGAGAGTGCGTAGGCCCCCGAGAGTGCGGCCGCTGCGGCGCGACGGTCCTGTCCGTCGAGGGTGCGGAGCGCGCGCCTACCGTCGCGGATCAGTTCGGGCAGCATCGCTCCCGCGTCGGCGCGGGGTGTCGCGGATGTGTGCCACAACCGCCAAGCGCGTTCGACTCGGGCGGTGAGTTCGGCGGTGTCGACCGGTGACGGCGAAGGGGTGAGGTCGACACCCTCGATCGCTTCGCGGATGGCGGGGACAACGGGATGTCCGGCGCGGCGGGAGACACCGACCAGAAGCTCATGGTCGCCGGTGATCTCGGTCAGGTCCCGCACGCCGAGTGCTTGCCCGATCCGCAGCAGCATGTCCAGCGCCGGTGGGCGCTGGAGGCGGCCTTTTTCGACGTCGCGCAGCCAATCCTCGGAACGGCCCACCAGCCCGGCGACGACCGCGCGGGTGCGGCCGGTGCGGGTGCGGATGTTCTGGATGCGCTCGCCTATCGCGCGGGCGGCGAGTTCGTCAGGGGTCGGCATAGCGGCCTGCCTTCTTCGCGGTATGGGTCCCTCCGCAGATGCCTCCGGCCTGGGGACCGGGGCGACGTTCGTCCGCAGCGGGTCAATTTCAGGATAGGGCCGCTGGCGAGCTCCCACCAGCACCTCGGGTAGGGGGAATCCCCCTACCCCGCAGGGTGGTTCGCATCTACCGGTGCAGTCGGTGGCCGACGCGCAGGATTCACCCACGCCATCGCCGCCGGGTCGATCACCGAGTCCCCGGCGGCGGTGGCAGCCATATGACCGCAGGGGATAGGGGACACCTGATGCGATGCCGGCCGACCGCACTCGGATATGTAGATCTGGACGTCAGCACGTCGGTGGTGTGGGAGCGGGCACAGATCCAACGCTTGGGGCGCCATCTCGGCTACCTGATGATCTGGCCCGACCCGGTGTCCGTGCTCCCGCTATTCGACCAGGTGCGCGCCGCCGACGTGGACGCGGTTGTCATTCCCGGCCCACATCACCTCGGCCCGCTGGAGTTGAACAGGGTCATGGATGTCGCCGATGTCGAAACGGTGCTGCCGCGGTTGTCCTTCGCCCGGTGGTCGATGACGAGGGCGGGACGTTGATCACGCTGGGATTCGTGGTGGCGGCCGGGTTGCCGCTGGTCGTGTTGGTGGCGGCGATCGTGTGGCCCGAACCCATGGCTCGACAGGCAGAGGTCGAGCAGGATACGCGAGATACCTACGGAGACGGTGCTTCTCGATATCGGCGAGGCTACCGATCGGATCGACTCACCATCACTGCCGAAGAAACAGAAGAGGCACTCTTCAAGTCTCTTTGAAAAGTGCCTCTGAACTGTTGCTGTGGTGCGCGATACTGGGATTGAACCAGTGACCTCTTCCGTGTCAGGGAAGCGCTCTCCCGCTGAGCTAATCGCGCGAGGTGGAGACGGGAATCGAACCCGTGTGCACGGCTTTGCAGGCCGTTGCCTCACCACTCGGCCACTCCACCGCGCAAAGGGGGGAAGGCATACAATGCGCCTGGCCCTACCTCTCGAGCGGATGACGGGATTCGAACCCGCGACCCTCACCTTGGCAAGGTGATGCGCTACCAGCTGCGCTACATCCGCATTTCGCATCCCCGGGGCTGTTGTTGCCTCCGTGGTGCGAGACAGAACATTAGCCCACCTTCGGCGGAACCTACAAATCGCCTGGTAGAAGCGGGTGAACTACACGATTGTCATTCGTGGCCGGGGTGGTGGTCGGAGCCGAGGGTCGCTTCTTGGGTCGAAGTGGGCCGGGGCAATAGGTTGGGGATTCCGGGTCGGAGGGTCCGCGGTCGGGATCGACCACGGTGCTTCGGCACGGATGACCAATGGATGACAAGAGGGTGATTTGGTGGCGGATGGGTGGTGCGTGTTAAAGTTCCTACTCGTTCGGAGGGCATCGAATTAGCCTCCCGAGCGGTTCTCCCGGTCTCATAGCTCAGCGGGAGAGCGTCCGCCTCACACGCGGAAGGTCGCTGGTTCGATCCCAGCTGGGACCACTCGAATACACCCTGATCTGTAAAGGTCAGGGTGTATTTCTATGTCGTCTGACTGTGCCCGGCGCGGTAAGGCCGTGATGAGTCTCGACCACACCGGCAAAGGCCGCAAACGATGGACCATGCGCTGGAAGGCACCCCTGAACGCCTTCCGGTCGCCTTCGAAGTCCGCGTGACCCCGCCTGCCGAGTGATCGACAATCGAGATCAGCGTCAACTGGACAGACCCGTGTCAGGTGTTGCGGCCCCCGTTGACCCCGAGTATCTGGCCGGTGATGTAGCCGGCTTCCTCGGAGATCAGGAATGCGCAGGCGGCCGCGATATCCGCGGGCGTGCCGATCCGGCGGACGGGGGTGCGCAGGATATGGTCCTCGACGGGGCCGCCGAGCCGGCCGACTTCCTCGTTTTTACGCAGCATCGGCGTATCGATGAAGCCGGGTGGCACGGCGTTGACCGTGATTCCCGACGGGCCCAGCTCCAGCGCCAGGGATTTGGTCAATCCGTTGACCGCCGATTTCGCTGCCACATAGTGCGACATGAACGGCTGGCCCGAATGGGTGCTCGAGGACGAGATGTTCACGATGCGACCCCAGCCGGCCGCCAGCATATCCGGCAGCACCGCCTGCACGCAGTGGAAGACGCCGTGGACGTTGACGTCGAATACGCGCTGCCATTCGGCGAAGGTGAGGTCGGGGAAGCGTTTGAAACCCTCCAGGCCCGCGCAGTTGACCAATATCGTGACCGGGCCGGTCCTGTCGCGGATCGCCGAGAGCGCGGCCGCGATTTCCTCCGGATCGGTGACATCGGCTCGGTAGGCCAGGTCGTCGTCGTTGTCGGGATTCAGATCCAGGGTCGCGACGGTGTAACCGCCGGTGCGCAGACGTTGCGCGATACCGAGTCCGATTCCGGAGGCACCCCCGGTGACCACCGCTGTTTTCATGATGACGACTCCTTGTCGGTGACGGATCCGGCGACCGCCCAGGGGATTCCGGACGATGTGCCGCCGCCGGGTCGTGGTTGCAGCGCGCGCAGGAAAAGGGTGACCGCGAACCGGAGGTGCCTCTCGGTTTGTTCGGGTGTGCGGTAGACGCCGAATTCGGCCATCCGCCAGGGCTCGGATTCCACCAGGACCAAGAAGTGTTCGGCGGCGAGCTCGATATCGTCGGCGGCGAGCTCGATATGCCCGGCCTCGCGATGGCTACGGAGCAGGTCTCGCACCGCGCGTAAGCGCGGCGACCAGGCGACGGTTTCGGCGCTGACCGCGAACTCCGGGAAACGTGACGCCTCGTGCATCGCGATCCGCTGCAATTTGGCCAGCTGCGGATCCGATATCCGCGCCAGCGCCTCCCGGGCCAGGGCGAGCAGCGAGGTACCGAGATCGGCGTCGGGGGGTGTGACGATCTGCGCCTGCGGGTCCCGCCGGCTCATGGCCCACGGGATCACCTCCGCGAAGACGGCGCGTTTGTCCGGATAGCGGGCGTAGAGGGTCTGTTTGGTGACCCCGGCCGCCCGGGCGATGGCCTCCATGGTCGCGCCGTCGTAGCCGCGTTCGAGAAAGGTCTGCACCGCGGCCTCGCGCAGTCGTTCGACGAGCTCGGCCGCCTCGGTGCTGGTGGGCCTGCCCGGCCGGCGGGGTCGCGTGGTCACCGAAACCAGCCCTTTCAATCAGACGCAGCCGTATGATTCCATAACTATACGACCGCGTATGAATTGGCAAACCGCCGACGCGCCGGCCCACCGCACCGGCCGGATCGCGACGGCGTCGAAGAATCCGAGGTACCCGTGAGCACACCCGACACCGTCGATTTCTTCCGGGACAAGGGCCCGGTGGCGGACCCGTACCCGTATATGGAGGCGCTGCGCGATCGGTGCCCGGTCGTGCGGGAGCCGCATCACGACGTCATGATGGTCACCGGCTACGAGGAGGCGATCGACGTCCTCGGTGACGCCGAACGGTTCTCGTCGTGTATTTCGGTGAGCGGTCCGTTCCCCGGATTCCCGGTCCCGCTCGAGGGCGGCGATGTGCGGGCGCTGATCGATGCCCATCGCGCCGAACTGCCGTTCAGCGACCAGGTGACGGTCATGGACCCGCCCGATCACACCCGCCACCGTGCCCTCCTCATGGGGCTGATCACCCCGAAGCGCCTGCGCGAGAACGAAGAATTCATGTGGCAGCGGGTGGACCAGGTGCTGCAGCCGTATCTGGCGGCAGGCGGCGGTGACTACATCGGCGAGTTCGCCGGGCCGTTCACGCTGCTGGTGATCGCCGATCTGCTCGGCGTACCCGAAGACGACCGGGCCGAGTTCTCGGCCACGATGACCCGCCAGGCCCGCGGCGGTGGTGTGGGTGCATCCGGGCAGCGCACGATGTCGCACACGCCCCTGCGCTATCTCTACGACAAGTTCGCGGCCTATATCGAAGACCGGCGGCGCGAGCCCCGGGGCGACACCCTCAGCGATATGGCCGTCGCCCGGTTCCCCGACGGCTCCACGCCGGAGGTCATGGATATCGTCCGCCTGGCCGCCAATCTCTATTCGGCCGGACAGGAAACGACGGTGCGACTGCTGAGTTCGGCGTTGATGATCCTCGCCGAGAACCGTGAACTCCAGCGGACTCTGCGCGAGAACCCGGATCGCACACCGAATTTCATCGAGGAATGCCTGCGTTTCGAAAGCCCGGTGAAAGGGGATTTCCGGCTGGCCGCCGTCGACACCACGGTCGGTGGTGTCGATATCCCCGCGGGCACCACCCTGATGGTGATGAACGGCGCCGCCAACCGCGATCCCCGCCTGTTCGACGACCCCGCCACCTTCGATCTCGCCCGCCCGAACGTCCGTAAGCACATCGCCTTCGGACGCGGACCGCACACCTGCCCGGGAGCGCCCCTGGCCCGTACCGAGGCCCGGGTGAGTATCGAGCGGCTCCTGGCCGGCACCAGCGATATCAGGCTTTCCGAAGACCACCACGGCCCTTCCGGCGCAAGGCATTTCGCCTTCGTGCCCACCTACATCCTGCGCGGGCTCACCGAACTGCACCTCGAATTCGATCTCGCCGAGAACGCAGCGTGACCACCGCCCTCGCGAGCTGTCGTGCGGGCTTCCTCCCGGCCCCACGTTCGCCGATTCGGCGGTACCCGCCGAGTTCGACCGGACGAAACTGCGGGTCGCGATCGCTGTCGAACACGAATCCGACCTCGGGCGGGGGCTGCGCGGCCGAACGACGCCATGACGGCAGTGCCGCGTGGTCGCGGGCGGCGGGTATTCATGCGAGGAACCCGCGTCGGGTTCGTTCAATCCGCGCAGCTGCCGGGTGGGTGCTGTCCGGTCAGTACCGCGGTGACGAACTCGCGGGTGTCCACCAGGGAGGCGGGGATGGTCGCGCGGTGATCCCGGCCCTCGTAGACGCGGTAGCGGAGGTCGGTCCCCCTTCCGCACAAGGCATCCACCAGTGCATCGGTGCTCGGTTTCGTGACCAGCGCGTCCGCTGTTCCCTGGGCGATCATCACCGGCACTTCGGGTTGGGTATCCGAGGGATCCTGGGCCTCCAGATAACCTGTGAGGGCGGCGAAATCGGCATCCGGTTCGAAGATCTCCGTGGGCGGGACCGGTGGCACCTCGCGAATCTGGGCCAGGCAACCGGTGCGGGCGGCCTGGACCAGGGGTTCGGCGGCGGGGGTGAACAGCCGGTCGGGGTCGATAGCGGGTTCGGCGGCCTGGGCACCCAGCACGATCAGCGGGACGAATGCCGCGGCGGCCTCGGCGCCCGGGCCGCCGCTGTCGACGAATTCGACCATCCGGCTCAGATCGATACCACCGGGAGCGATGGCCACGGCGCCTTTCAAGGACAGTTCCGGCTGCCGGTTCCGCGCGTACTGAGCCGTGAACAACGCCGCCTGGCCGCCTTGACTGTGCCCCACGGCGATCCAGTCGCGGCCGATGGAGCGGTCGGCCGAGCGGGCAGCCCGCACGATATCCGTGACCGTGTTCGCCTCGCTGATTCCGTTGATGTAGGGGTGTCCGCCGGGCGTCCCCAGGCCCTGATAGTCGGTGTGGACCACGGCGAATCCGCGCTGGATCCAGGTGTCGAGAACGTCTGTCACCCGGCCCAGATAGTCGTGGACCGGGCCGGTACTCGTATCCCGTGACGGGGCACATGGATCGGCGTACCCGGTCGTTCCGTGTGCCCAGCTGATCACCGGCCACCCGGAGGGCGGCGGTGGGGACGAGGGGACGGCGACGGTGCCCGAGACCACGATCGGCCTGCCGTGCGCGTCGCTGGACATATAGGTGATCAGTTCCGTCCGTGCGGCACTCGGTAGGGCCGCGGTGGTGGTCAGCGGCTGCGAAGTGAGCAGCTTCCCGCCGTGTGCGGGACCGGGATGAGGTGGACCGGCGGTGGCCGTACCGGACGCGCCGCTGGACAACAGGACGGCGGCCGCTATCGCCGTCGCGGCCGTACGCAGGCGGCGGGCGGGTCGGTGCGCGAGCATGATCGACTCCTGCATCAGGCGGTTACCCGCGCTGCCGCGCCGGCATCGACGGGCATCACGGTGCCGGTGATATGGGCGCTCTTCTCGTCGGCGAGGAACAGCACCGCCCGGGTGACCTCCTCCGGTTCGAGGAACGCCACCGGCTGGGCATGGAGCGTGGCGAATATCGGTTCGACGTCGTCGCGGCCCGGGTTGTCGAGGTCGGGGCGCATGCGCGCGTACAGCGCCTCGTTGTGCACCATCGGCGTGGAGATATTCCCGGGGGCAACGACATTCGCGGTGATCCCGTGTGGCGCGAGCTCGAGCGCGGCGGCCTTTGTCAACCCGATCACGCCCCATTTGGTCGCGCTGTAGGCGGCCATTCCGGGGGCCGCCGAACGTCCCATCATCGAGCTGACGGTGATTATCCGGCCGTAGCCCGCGGCCGTCATGGCGGGAACTACCGCGGCGATCGTGTTGAAGACCCCGGTCAGGTTGGTCGAGACGACTTCGTCCCATAGTTCGCTGGAGATCCGCGGCAGTGATGCCGCGGCCGACACGCCGGCATTGGCGATGGCGATATCGATCCTGCCGAACTCCGCCACGCCCCGGGTGACCACGGCGTCCATCGCCGCACGATCTCCGGTATCGGCTTGGAGGGCGATACATCTGCGGCCGCGTTCTTCGACGAGGCGGACCGTTTCCGCCATATCCGCCGGTGTCGCCAGCGGGTACGCGACGACGGGACTGTCGGCGCAGCGATCGCAGATCACGATATCGGCGCCCAGTTCGGCCAGCGCTACCGCGTGGGCCCGGCCTTGACCGCGCGCACCTCCGGTGATCAGGGCGATGCGGTCGGCGAATGCATTCACGAGAGGCCACTCTTTCCGATGTCGAAGCCCGATTCTTTCGGTCGAATATTCGACCGATCGGGTAGATTGTGGTGCCGGTCACGGTACATTCGGTGGCGGTGCCGGTCAATACAGGCCATCGGGACCATCGGATAAGGTGACGCGAATGGCCGATCGTGCAGTGGACCGACCGGACGGCGGTCGGAGTGCTTCGCCGCCCACCGCCCGCGTGCTGGACGTCCTGGACTATCTGGTGCTCCACCGGGGCGAGCCGCTCGGCCTATCGGAATTGGCGCGGCGCTGTGAGATCAGCAAGCCGACGTGTCTGGGGATACTCACCGAGCTCACCACGCGCGACTATCTGCGCTGCGACCCCGGGACGAAGACGTACCGTCTGGGGCCGGCGCTGGTCACCGCCGGCCGGGCCGCGCAGCGGGATTTCGCGGTCGAACCCGTCGTCTCCGAGCGGCTCACGCTGCTCGCGCGGCGGTTCGGCGTGATGTGTGTGGCATCGGGCAGGGTCGGCGACGAGTTCATGGTTCTCGAGGTCGCGACCCCGCCGGGAGTTCGCGCGCCGGTCGGTGTCGGGCAGGTCTTCCCGTTCGCACTGCCGACCGCGTTGATGTACGCCCTGTGGCAGTCCGACGACGAACTGGAGCAGCAGGTACACGACGGCCATGCGTGGCTGGCGGGTATCGAACTCGGCGAATTGCGCAGGATGGCAGTCGAATGCCGCACGACCGGATATCTGGTCGAGAACCTGACACCTCAGCTCGAACGGGTGTACCGCCTCCTCGGTGGGTCCGCTGCTCGCGAGGTCTCACCCGAGCTGCGTGCCCTGATCACGGAACTGCTTGCCGGTATGGGTGGCCGCCGCCTGCTGTTGCGTGACGAATTGCGGAAAAGCGGCTCCGATACGACGCATCGGGTCGGCGTTATCGCCGCACCGACCTTCGGCGCGGACGGAGACCAGTCATTGCTGCTCGCCCTCAACTTCCAGGCCGATCTCACGGTGTCCGAGATCGCCGAGCGCGGGTCCGTCCTGAAGGCCGCGGCGGCCGAACTCACCGCCGAACTCGGGGGTCACAACCCCCATACGGGCTCGCCGGACGGCTGAACCCGACCCGGCACGGCCGGTCCTGACCCGGCCGATGCGCACTGGATTGCGGAACGAACGGGAATTAGTCTGCCCAGCATGACCACCTCGACCAGCGCGACCACCCCCGGTATTCCGCCCTTCCATCTCGCGATCCCGGTCACCGATATCGAGGCCGCGCGGGAGTTCTACGGAAATGTTCTCGGCTTTCCCCGGGGCCGATCCGCGGAGAAATGGACCGACTGGAATGTCCGCGGTCATCAGGTCGTCACCCATGAGGTCGGCGGCGACTCCGGTGCTGCCGTTCGCGGGACCAACCCGGTCGACGGGCACGAGGTCCCGGTGCCGCACTTCGGGCTCGTCCTGTCCGTCGAGGAATTCCGGGAACTGGCCGCCCGGCTCCGCGCCGCCGGTACCGAATTCGTGATCGAACCCTATGTGCGGTTCGCGGGTGAGCCGGGTGAGCAGTGGACCATGTTCTTCCTCGATCCGTCGGGAAACGCGCTGGAATTCAAGGGGTTCCGCGATCTCGATCAGTTGTTCGCCGTGTGAGTGTGATGCGCGGGTCGCCGCACTGAAGCGCTTTCCGGGCGGGCCCGATTCTGCTGCCGCTGGCGGCGATGAGCATCGTTGTGGCCCGGATCGTGTCCGGTCGTCGCGGCAGACACGCCGGTCCCGATGTGCGGGAACCGGAACGCATGGGTAACAATGCCGCTCGGTCGTCGATACGACGATGTTCGTGTTCGTGTTCGTGCACAGATGGGATAACTCTCGCCTGGCCGAGTGACGGGGCCGCGGGCGAGCGTCGACTGAAGGCGGTCCGATGCTCTACCGAAATATCGTGCTCGTATTCATGATCTGCGTAGCGTCCCTCGCCGTACCCGCGGTCCGATCCGGACCCGCGCATGCCGAGGGGCCCGCGCTACCGGCGCCGACCGGGCAGTACGCGGTCGGGCGCACGGATACCACGGTGGCCGCTCCGGACCGCGAGGTGCCGGTATCGGTCTGGTACCCGGCGGCCGAGGCGGGGCGCCCGGCCTCCTACATTCCGGCGTCGCGGGTGAACGCGGCCGGAATCGCGACCCGCGCGGCGCAGTGGCTCTACACCCCGGCCGCGGCCGGGCCGATGGTCACCGCGACGGTGCCGGCCACGCTGGACGCCACCCCCGCCGCGCTGCCGTCGCTACCGGTGGTGGTCTGGTCGCCGGGGCTGGGCACGCCGCGCTGGCTGGCGTCGGGGCTGGCCGGCGATCTGGCGTCCCGCGGGTATGCCGTGGTGGCGCTGGATCATCCGGGTGAGACACCCGGCGCGGAGGCGTCCGGCCGGGTGCTGCGCGGTGAGATGCCCAGTCAGGATCCGGCGTATCTGCGCACCGCGCTGGCCCACCGGGTGGAGGAGGTGCGGCTGGTACTCGACGGACTCGGTGCGCTGCCCCTGGTCGGCGACCGTCTCGATACGGCGCGGGTCGCGGTGGCCGGACATTCCTATGGCGGCCAGACCGCGGTCTCGGTGGCCGCCGATGATCCGCGGATCCGCACCGCGGTGGTCCTGGACGGCAGCGCCGGATGGGACGATGTCGCCGAGGTGCCGCCGATGCCGCATCCGGTGCTGCTGCTGGCGTCGGGAAATATGGTGCACGCCAGCTGGACCGGCACCGGCGCGGTGATCGGCACCATCGCCGGGGCCGGTCACTACACGGCCACGGATCTGCCGGTCTTCGGTGGCAGCGAGGAACTGTGCGGCCGGGTCGACGCCGCCCACGCGGCGACGCTCACCCGGTCGGTGGTGGCGGCGTGGCTGGATCGCCATCTGCTCGGCGGCTATTCGGCGATGCCGGAGGACGATCCCCTGTTGCGCTGGCGGGTTCGCTGACCTCGGTGGTGAAAGGCGGGGGCGTGCGCACCCGCAGCGGTGGCAGCGCGCCCTCGTACCGTTCGATCTCCACCAGACAGCTGTTGGCGGACGGGCCCTGGGTCAGGGAACTGGTCCCGATATCGTTGGTGACGGTATTCGGGTTGCCGTGCACATCCAGGGACAGCGGATCGGCGGGATCCAGGGGGTCGTACCAGGCGCCGGTCGCCATCTGCGCCACTCCCGGCCGCAGCGCCTCGGAGATTCGCAGGCCGGCGAGGAGTGCGCCCCGGTCGTTGAACACCCGGACGATATCGCCGTCACTCAGACCGCGTGCCGCGGCGTCGGCGGGGTTCATCCGCAGTGGTTCGCGACCCCGGATCTTCGATTCCCGGCTGGTGACGCCGTAATCGAGCTGGCTGTGCAGCCGGGTCGCGGGCTGATGCGACAGCAGATGCAGCGGAAACCGTTGCGCGAGCGGGGCGCCGAGCCATTCCCGGGGCGGATACCAGGCGGGGTGGCCCGCGCAGTCGGAGAGGCCGAAAGCAGCGACGGTGCGGGAGAACAGTTCGATCCGGCCCGACGGGGTGGCCAGTGGATAGCGGTCGGGATCGTCGCGGAACTGTTCCAGCACGTGGGGGCTGTCGCGCAGATACGGTCCGAGATCGATCGGCGGGCCGTCCCGGAAGGTCGTGTAATCGGGGAGGGAGACACCGGCGGCGGCCGCCTCGGCGACCGTGATCTCCCAGAGGTGTTCGACCCATTCGCGTTCGTCGCGGCCCTCGGTGAAACGCGGGCCGAAACCGAGCCGTCCGGCCAGATCCGCGAAGATGGCGTGGTCGGAACGGGCCTGCCCGTAGGGCGGTAGCGCGCGGCGCATCGGGGTGAGCCACCGGTCGAGGCGCGCGGCCGCGAAATCCTCGCGTTCCTGGGCTGCCGTGGTGGGCAGCACGATATCGGCGAATCGGGCGGTCGAGGTCCAGCCGATCTCGTGCACGATGACCGTGCGGGGCCGGGACCAGGCGTGTCGCAACCGGTTGAGATCCTGATGGTGGTGGAAGGGATTTCCACCCGCCCAATAGATGAGGTCGATCTCGGGATAGGTGAGGGAGCGGCCGTTGTAATCGAAACTCGCGCCCGGGTTTTCGAGCATCTCGGTGAGGCGCGCCACGGGGACGATCTCGGAGACCGGATTGCCCGGTTGCGGGAGCGCCGCGATCTCGAAAGGCGGATAGCGGCGCTGCGTCTCGTTGGTCATTCCCACCCCGGCGCCCATGAGGACGCCACCGCCGGGCAGGCCGATATTGCCGAGCGCGGCGGCCAGCGCCCACCCGGCCCAGTATGTCTGCTCGCCGTGCTCGGCGCGCTGCAACGCGTACGGCAGCCCGATGAGGCAGCGTTGCCGCGCCATCAGCCGGGCCAGCCCGCGGATCTCCGCCGCGGGCACCTCCGAGAGCGCCGCGGCCCACTCGGGAGTTTTGGGTTCGCCGTCCACACGACCGGTCAGATAGTCGGCGAAGCGGTCGAAACCGGTGCAGTAGCGATCGAGAAACGCTTGGTCGTGCAGATTCTCGGTGAGCAGGGTGTGGGTCAGGGCCAGCATGATCGCCACATCGCTGTGCGGGCGGCAGGGAATCCAGCGGGCCTCCAGATCCGGGTGCGCGTCATCGCGGACGGGGCCGATATGCACGATATCGACCCCGGCCCGGCGCAGGGTCGCGAGTCGCTCCGGGCGCGGATGCGCGCCGATCCCACCGGGATTGACCTGGGTATTGCGCTGGGCCCCGCCGCCGAAGAGGACGACCCGGGCGCAATGCCGCGCGATCTCCTCGGTGCCGGGGGTCTGCCGTGCCGCGAAATAGGCGTTCATACCGAGGATATGCGGAACGAGTACTTCGGCCGCGGCGAAGGAATAGGTATCGACCGAGGCGGTGTATCCGCCGAACATCTGCAGGAAGCGGTGGATCTGGCCCTGCGCGTGGTGGAAGCGACCCGCGCTGGCCCAGCCGTAGGACCCGCCGTAGATCGCACGGTTCCCCCCGGCGGCCTGTGCCGCGCGCAGGGCGTCGGCGGCGATATCGAGCGCCTCGTCCCATTCCACCTCGACGAATGGTTCCCGGCCGCGCAGGTGGGGATCGGCGGCCGTGCGGTCGCGGTAGTAGCCGAGGCGGATGGCGGGCCGGGCCACGCGGTGATCGGGGTCCTGGACCGCGGCCAGCGATCGGCCGATGGGGGAGGGGCGCGGGTCGCGTGGGTCGGGGGTGACCGAAAGACTGCCGTCGGCGGCGGTACCGAGATGGAAATTGCCCCAGTGGGTGGCCGTGGGCAGCGTCCGCGTCATAGTCGTTCCTTTCCGGCGGCTCGGCGCCGGCCGGTGACCGGTGCGCACTGTCGCGATTCCGGTCACCGCCGGGTTGTCCCGACCCATTCTCCTGATGGGAACGGGAGGCGGCGGGGGAGTAGGCCACATCACCCTCCTGGGGGTGGGGCGCCCGCGCGGCCGCGGGCGTTGCTATCTTGAACGACGTTCAAGCCGGTTGTTGCGAAGGATGGCGTCATGAACGGTGTCGAGGATTCGCGGGCGCCGAAGACCCGCATCACGGCGCGGGATATGGCGCAGATCGCGGTCTTCGCCGCGCTGATCGCCGCGCTGGGGTTGCCGGGCACGATCACGGTGGGTGCCACCGGGGTGCCGATCACCCTGCAGACGCTGGGCGTGATCCTCGCGGGAGCGATTCTGGGACCGCGCAAGGGGACCGCGGCGGTCGCGGTGTTCATCGCGCTCACGCTCATCGGCCTGCCCCTGCTGTCCGGCGGGCGCACCGGGCTCACCGCGCTGGCGGGTCCGAGCGCCGGTTACCTGGTCGGGTGGATTCCGGCCGCCTTCGTCATCGGCCTGCTGACCGCCTGGATCCTGCCGAAGTATCCGCTGGTGCCCGCGCTCGCGATCAACGCGCTCGGTGGTCTGCTGGTCATCTATCTGTTCGGGACGCTGGGCCTGATACTGCGCACCGACTTCGGTCTGCGGGAGGCGGTCGCCGCGAACGGCGTGTACATACCGGGTGATCTGCTGAAGGTGGTCGTGGCCACCGTCGTGGCCAAGGGCGTGCATCGTGCGTATCCGGGGCTGATCGGTGGTTAGCCGGGAACTCGGCGGCGCCGCCGACGACCCGGCCCTCGACCTCGACGACCGCACCCTCACCTACGGGGAACTCGAGCGCGAGATCGCCCGGGCCGAACCGACCCGCGGCCGCTACGACGTCTCCGCCCTGCCGCCCGGTGAGGCGCTGATCCAGGTCTGCGCGGCCGCGCGCCGGGGCCTGCCGGTGGCGGTAGAGAACCCGGCGGCGCGCCCACACCGGCCCGGCCCGCCCCCGCCCGAGGCGTTCCTGCTGGTCGCGACCTCCGGCTCCACCGGTCACCCGCGGCCTCTGGCCCGGACCGCGGCCTCCTGGTACGACAGCTTCCCCGAGTTCACCGCGATCACCGGGGTGACCGGCGCGGACCGGGTACTGCTGACCGGCCCGCTGCACGCGACGATGCATCTGTTCGGCGCGCTGCACGCGCTCTGGCGCGGCGCCTGCGTCACCGACGATCCGGCCTCTGCCACCGTGGCCCACGCGGTACCCGCGGTACTCCGCGAGATCGTGGGCCGCGCCCCGCACCTGCGCACCGCCGTCGTGGCGGGGATCGCACCCGATCCCGGCGCGCTGCGCGCGGCCCGCCACCTGCGCGTTGTCGAATACTACGGCTCCTCCGAGGTCTCGCTGGTCGCCGCGCGGCAGGTTCCGCAACCGCTGCGGCTGCTGAGCGGAGTGGACGCGCGGACCCGCGACGGCCTGCTCGAGGTCCGCTCCCCGTACACCGTGCTCGGCGCCCCGGACTGGTTCGGCGTGGGTGATCTGGCCGAACTCGGGAACAACCGGGAACTGCGGGTGCTCGGCCGGGGTGAAGCGGTGATCAATGTCGGCGGCACCACCGTCGTCGCCGAGGATGTGGAGCGCACGATTGCCGGTATCGACGGCGTCGTCGCGGTCGCCGTAATCGGCTCCGAACATGCCGTATTCGGTGAAACGATCACGGCGGCAGTTCATTTGGACGGCATCGAGGTGGCGGAGGTACGGCGCCGGGCGCGCCGGATCCTGGCGCGGGAAGCGATGCCGCGGCGCTGGGTGACCGTCGGTGCACTGCCCGTCACGGCCGCCGGGAAACTCGCGCGCGGCCGGTTGAGAGAGTTGCTGGCATGACCCCGGTTCCCGTTCTCGTCGCCGCGCGGCGCACGCCGATCGGTACCGCCGGTCACGGGCTGGCCGCGCTGACCGTCGCCGATCTGGCGGCACCGGTGCTGCGGACCGTCGCCGGCGAGCTGCGTGCGGCGGGGATCGGAGCGCCGATCGACGACGTCGTCCTGGGCAACTGCCTGGGCCCCGGCGGCGATCCGGCCCGCATCGCCGCGTTGCAGGCGGGGCTGGGTACCCGGGTACCCGGGGTGACCGTCGACCGGCAGTGCGGTTCCGGCCTGGACGCGGTGATGCAGGCGGCATTGCGGATCCGCAGCGGCTGGGACGAGCTGATCCTGGCGGGTGGCGCCGAATCGGCCAGTACCGCGCCGTGGCGCTACTGGCCGCCGGTGGGCGAGGCCGAACCGGTGCGCTACACCCGCGCGCCTTTCGCGCCGGCGGGCTTTCCCGATCCCGATATGGGTGTCGCCGCGGATGATCTCGCCCGGGTCCGGGGGATCGGCCGCGAGCGGCAGGACGAGTATGCGGCGCGCTCGCATGGCCGGGCCGCGGCCGCCGATTTCGCGGCGGAGCTGGTGCCGGTGGGCGGGCTGACCCGTGACCAGCGCATCCGTCCGGGGATGACGGCGGCGCGCCTGGCACGGTTGCGGCCGAGTTTCGGCACCGGCGGTACGGCCACGGCCGGAAACTCCTGCGGTATCTCCGACGGCGCGGCCTTCGTCGGGGTCACCACCGAGCGGCTGGCCGCCGCGGCCGGGCTGCCCGCGCTGCGGGTCGTCGGCTGTGCGGTGGCGGGATCGGATCCGGCGCTACCCGGTCTGGGGCCCGTTCCCGCGATCCGCGCGGTGCTGCGCCGGGCGGATCGCCGGGTGGGCGATCTCGGCGTCGTGGAGATCACCGAGGCATTCGCGTCCGTGGTGCTGGCGGTCGCCGACGAACTCGGCCTGGACGAAGATCTGATCTGCCCGGAGGGCGGGGCGATCGCGATGGGCCATCCGTGGGGCGCCTCGGGGGCGGTGCTGCTGGTGCGGCTGGCCGCCCGGATGCTCCGGCCGGACGGCCCGGAGCTGGGGCTGGCGGCCTGCGCCATCGGCGGTGGGCAGGGTGTCGCGGTACTGGTGGAGCGGGTGCGATGAGCGAAATCGTCTTCGATGCGGTGAACCATGCGTTCGGGTCCCGTCGAGTGCTGCGCGATATCGATCTGCGCATCACCGAACGCCGGGTCGGCATCATCGGCGCCAACGGGTCGGGGAAATCCACCCTGGCCCGGATGATCAACGGCTTGCTGACCCCGGCCTCCGGCACCGTCACCGTGGACGGCCTGGATGTCGCCCGCAAGGGCGGCCGGGTACGCCGCAAGGTCGGGTTCGTGTTCACCGATCCCGATACCCAGATCGTCATGCCGACGGTCGCCGAGGATCTGGCGTTCTCGTTGCGCCGCAGCGGATCGGGTAAAGCGGAGATCGCCGCCCGTGTCGCCGAGATCCTGGACCGATTCGGGCTCGCCGGGCACGCCGACCACCCCTCCCATCTGCTGTCGGGCGGCCAGAAACAGCTGCTGGCCCTCGGTGCGGTGCTGATCCGGCGGCCGGAGGTGATCGTCGCCGACGAGCCCACCACGCTACTGGACCTGCGTAACGCGCGGCGGATCGCGCAGGCGCTGGATTCGGTCGACCAGCAGGTGATCGTGGTGACCCATCAGCTGTCGCTGCTGGACAGTTTCGAACGGGTCATCGTGATCGACGACGGGGCGGTGGCCTTCGACGGTGATCCGGCCGCGGCGGTACCCGCCTATCGGGAGCTGATCGGGTGATCGGTCTCTACCTGGCCGGGGATTCGCCGGTGCACCGCGTCCCGGCGGGGATGAAGCTGCTCCTGCTGCTGGTGACCATCGTGGCCGCGACCGTATTCGTCCGGACGCCGGGCGTGCTGGCGGTCGTGGCCGCGGTGGTGGCCGGTTTTTTCGCGCTGGCGCGGATCCCGTGGCGGACCGCCCTCGCCCAGCTCCGCCCGGTGCTGTGGATGCTGGCGTTCATCGCGGTGTTCCAGGTGTTGACGACCTCCCCCGCCCGGGCGGTCGTGGTGTGCGGTCTGCTGCTGGTCTCGGTGGCGCTGGCCGCCCTCGTCACCCTGACGACCCGGGTCACCGATCTGCTCGACGCGGTGACCCGCGCGCTCGGTCCGCTGCGGCGGGTCGGAGTGGACCCGGAGCGGGTGGGGTTGCTGCTGACGCTGGCCATCCGCTGCGTCCCGGTGCTCGCCGAGATCGTGCGGGAGGTCGCCGACGCCCGGCGGGCCCGCGGCGTGCAGTGGTCGGTGACCGCGCTGGTGACCCCGGTGCTGGTGCGCTCGCTGCGGACGGCCGACGCGATGGGTGAGGCGCTGGTGGCCCGCGGGATCGACGATGAGTGAACTGCTCGCCGACCGTATCGCGGGTAACGCGGCCGATCATGGCGGACTGCCCGCGGTGATCGCCGCCGGCGACCGGATCGACTATCACCGGTTCTGGGACCGGGTCACCCGTACCGCCGCCGGGCTGTCCGGTATGACCCGGGTGGCGGTGCTGCCCACCTCGGATATCGACTCGCTGATCGGTGTGGTCGCGGCGATGCGGGCGGGGGTGAGTGTCGTCCTGCTGCACCGGCATCTGCTCCCGGAGCAGCTACGCCTGGTACTGGCGCGTACCCGGCCCGGAGCTGTCGTCTGCGCGCCCGGCAGCGAGCGCCGGTTGCGGCGCCTGGACTACACCGGAGCTCTCCGCACCGCTGCGGATCTGGAAACGGCGGGCGTGCCGGACCGCGCCGATCCCGATTCCGAACTGCTGGTCGGGGTGACGTCCGGGACGACCGGTGACCCCAAACTCTTCGTCCGCGATCAGGCGTCCTGGGCGGCCACCCTGGATCGTTCCGACGCCACCTTCGATATCGCCGCCGGCGACCGGGTCGCGGTGCCCGGCGTGCTGGACCACACCCATTTCCTCTACGGCGCGCTGCACGCCCTCACCCGCGGTGCGACCGCCGATCTGCGGCCCGCCACCGAGGCGCTTCGCGACGGTGCGACCCACCTGTACTCGGTGCCCACCATCGCCTGGGATGTCGTGCGTACGGCGACCGGGCCGATCCCCGGGGTGCGGGAGGTGCTGTCCTCGGCCGCGCGCTGGCCCGCGAACGGCCGGGCCGCCTTGCAGGAGGTGCTGCCCAACGCCCGGCTGACCCATTTCTACGGCGCCTCGGAGCTGAGTTTCGTCTCCTTCGACCGCGGGCTCGGCGCCGGCGGCGACGACGCGGCGGGGGAGCTGTTCGACGGGGTGGACGTCCGGATTCGCGCCGGATTGGTCCACGTGCGCAGCGATATGGTGTTCCGCGGTTATCTCGGCGCGGAGGGGCCGGCGGACGGACCGGTCGACGGCTGGGTGACCGTGGGCGACCGGGGGGCGCTCGAAGGCCGGCGGCTGCGACTGTTCGGGCGGGAGAGCGAAGTGCTGATCCGGGGCGGACTCAATGTGGAGCCGGCGGCGGTGGAGGCCGCGCTCACCGCGATTCCGGGCGTGACCGAAGCCGCGTGTGTGGGTATCGCCGATGCCCGCTGGGGGCAGATACCGGTGGCGGCCGCCGTGGTGGATCGGCGGGCGCCCGATGTGGACGAGATACGGCGGCGGCTGCGCGCGGTCCTGCCCGCCCCGAGTGTTCCGGCCCGGATCCATCTGCTGGACCGCCTCCCGCGCACGGCCCGCGGCAAACTCGATCGCCCCGCGCTGCTTCGCCGGATCGGCAGGCAGACCGCTCCGGACCGGTGAGAACCGCAACCGGGCCGACAGGCCCGAAGCCGTCGTCCGGTGCTACGCGTCGGGATGCAGGTCGGCGGGTTCATCCGCCATGCCGGAGCGGCCGGGTAGCGGATGGGCGAGGAAGCCGTCGGCGAAGTACTGCATCGAACCGCAACCGTCACAACGGTAGGCGTGCTGGTGGAGAAGTTCCTGACCCCATTCGGCGGGACGTTCGGTGAGAATGCCGGCCACACCGGTCATGAAGCCGTGGACGCCGAGGTAGGTGCGCTCCCGGGCGCACCAGGGACAGGTGAGATCGACCGCCGCGCGCCGGCGGCGGATTTCGTTGTCCTGCTGCTCGATTCGCTGGAGCGCCCGGTCGATGTACTGCTGGGCCTGCCGCAGCGTCAGCTGTTCGGCCGCGCGCAGGTAGTCGTCGTAGCCGCCGGAAGAGGTTCGCAACTGAGCGAACTCCGCGACCGAACGACGCACCTCCCGCGTCCCGCGCAGCCCGCCGTTACCGCGGTAGCTGATCTCGGCGCGGGAAATCCCTTCCGGCAGACCGGCCGTCAGCTTCACGCGTTTGGGATCGTCCGCGTCCGGCCGCAACTCGATTCCCCGTTCCGACACACCCGGAAGGATACCGGCGCGCGACGATTCCGGGGCGGTTGCCGAGGCGATGTCCGAGCGCCGGGAACGCCTGTGAGGTAGCCCGGACGTGACCCGCTGCCGTGGTCGCCGTCCCATCGCGGGGGCTCGGGATATCCGATGACATGGGCCACAGTTCACCGGCTCGGGTTATCGAATCCGCTGGTCAGTGCCTTATCTATCGGATGATCGGTCACCGCTGCGCGGGAAGGTCCGGACCAGTGGGAACGGCGCGGTCCGCGCTCGGCGGGCAGCTGTGGCCGGATGCGTTATCGGGCAGTGACACGTTGCGGTTATGTAGCGATTGTCGTTTTCGTCTCAGAACACCTGTTGCCAAGTTTGGGTAGTTCTTTACTATAAGAGGAGTTGACGAACAGCGTTCCGAACAGTCGGGACACGGATGGCCACCGGGTTCCGGCCATCCGTTCATATGTTGATCGTCGACTCGAATCTCTTGCTCTGCAGCGTTTTCCAGCGGTGTTCGAGCTCTATCCGACCGGACGGCGCAGTTCCGGACCAGCTATCACCATCAGTGGAGGTGCTCTCTCAGCCTTTGCTTAATCTTTACCAATAGCATGGCGAAGGTTTAATCCTCGGCCCGTTGCCGTGCCGAGGAACTACTTCACCGCGAGATGCCGGTTCGCGGTCTGTGCCCGACTGGACATATTGATCGTCAACCGACCTCGGCCCAGCCGAGTCGGCGAAGGAGAACGATGGCAACCAAGAGTCCGAATGCCCCTGTGTCACCACCTGGTTCGGACCCCGCTGCACACCCGGCCGGGTCCGGATCCCGAACACGTCTGACCTCGATCCTGCGCCACGATGTACCGGCATCGATCGTGGTCTTCCTCGTCGCACTACCGCTGTCCCTCGGTATCGCGATCGCCTCCGGTGCGCCCGTGGCCGCCGGTCTCATCGCCGCCGTCATCGGCGGTATCGTCGCCGGTGCACTCGGCGGGTCTGCCCTCCAGGTCAGCGGACCGGCCGCCGGCCTCACCGTGATCGTCGCCGAATCCATCCACCAATTCGGCTGGCGGGTAACCTGTTTCATCGTTGTCGCGGCGGGCGTGCTGCAGATTCTGTTCGGTTTGAGCAGGATCGCGCGGGCAGCGCTCGCGGTCGCGCCGGTGGTCGTGCACGCGATGCTCGCCGGTATCGGCATCACCATCGCGCTGCAGCAGTTGCACGTGCTGCTCGGCGGCGAGTCCAACAGCACCGCATGGAACAACATCACCGAACTGCCCGCCCAGATCGTCTCGCTGCACGGACCGGCCGCCGTGCTGGGCCTGCTGGTCATCGCCATCATGCTGGGCTGGAAGTACCTGCCCGAGCGGATCAAGGTGGTGCCGGGGGCGCTGGCCGCGATCGTGCTGGCCACCACCGTCTCGCTGGTCTTCTCCTTCGATGTGAAACGGGTGACCCTCGACGGCTCCCTGTTCGACGCCATCGGCCTGCCCGAACTTCCGCGCAGCGACTGGGCCGGCGTCGCCCTCATGATCCTGACCTTCGCACTGATCGCCAGTGTGGAAAGTCTGTTGTCGGCTGTGGCGATCGACAAGATGCATACCGGGCCGCGCGCCGATTTCGATCGCGAGATGATCGGTCAGGGCTCGGCGAACGTGGTGTCGGGTCTGCTCGGCGGCCTGCCGGTCACCGGTGTCATCGTGCGCAGTTCCACCAATGTCGCCGCCGGCGCGCGCAGTCGGGCCTCGGCCGTCCTGCACGGCGTGTGGCTGCTGGTGTTCTCGGTCGCGCTGGTATCGCTGGTGGAGCAGATCCCGCTGGCCGCGCTCGCCGGTCTGCTGATCGTCATCGGCGTGCAGCTGGTGAAGCTCGCCCATATCCGGCTGGCGCATCGCACCGGCGATCTGCTCGTCTACGCCGTCACCCTCGCGGCGGTGGTGTTCCTGAACCTGCTCGAGGGCGTGCTCATCGGCCTGGCGCTGGCCTTCGCCCTGCTGATCTGGCGGGTCGTGCGGGTCGCGGTCAGCGCCGAACAGCTGGGCGGCACCGACCGCTGGCTGGTCCGCATCGACGGTTCCTGCACCTTCCTCTCGCTGCCGAAACTGTCCACCACCTTCGCCGCGGTGCCGGCGGGTGTGCCGGTCACCGTCGAGATGACGGTCGATTTCCTCGACCACGCCGCCTACGACGCCATCACCGACTGGGCCCGCCAGCACGAGAGCAACGGCGGCACCGTCGACTTCGTGGAGATCGGCACCGCCCGGATGGCGAAGGCCGAGGAGGCGCCGCCCGCGCGCAGCCTGGGCCGAGTGGTGCTCGACGATGTACTCGGACCGTGGCGGGTCGGGCGCAACGGGTCGCCGAACGGGTCCGATACCGGCGCGGACCCGCTGGTCAGCGGTATCGCCGCCTACCACCGCAGTAGCGCCCATGTGATGCGCCCGCATCTGGACGAACTGCGGCACAAACAGGATCCCGATTCGTTCTTCCTGACCTGCTCGGATTCGCGAATCGTGCCGAATGTCATCACCAACAGCGGTCCGGGTGATCTGTTCACCGTCCGCAATGTGGGCAATCTGGTGCCCGAACACGGCGACGCGTCGGTCGAGGCCGCGCTGGTGTTCGCGGTGGACCGGCTCGCCGTCCGCTCGGTGGTGGTCTGCGGGCACTCCTCCTGCGGGGCCATGGGCGCGCTGCATTCGGGTGAACCCGCCGGGCCCGGGATCGACCGGTGGCTCGAGTACGGCCGGCCGAGCCTGGAACGGTACCGGGCCGGGCACAGTGTCGGCCGGGCCGCCGAGGCGGCCGGTTACGGGCCGGTGGAGCAGCTGAGCATGGTGAACATCGCCGTCCAGCTGGAGAACCTGCGGCGGCACCCGGCCGTCGCGCGGGCCGTCGAGGAGCGCGGGCTCACCGTCTCCGGGCTGTTCTTCGATATCGCCAGCGCGCGGGTCCTGGAGGTCCGCGTCGACGGGATCGCGCCCATCGAGGAGAACGAGCCCCTGATGGCGCAACTGCACCGGGAAACGGCGTCCGCCGCCGGATGATCCGCCGATCCGCCGCCCGCTCCGGCCCGCCGGGGCGGGCGCCGGACCGTTCGGCCGGGTCGGATCCGCCTCGTAGGCTGGATTCCGTGGAGAACCGTTCCGACACCGTCGATGACGAACCCGGGCCCGCCGATCCGGCGGTAGACGACGCCGAGTCGTCGTCCGGGCCGCCGATATGGCGCGCCTACCGGGACCGGATCGCCCGGCGTCCTACCTTCGAACTCGTCTACCGCGTCGGGGTGGCGGTGGTCGGCACCGCGGTGCTGGTGGTGGGTGTGGTCACCATTCCGTTCCCCGGCCCCGGCTGGGCCCTGGTGTTCGCCGGTATCGGCATTCTCGCCACCGAATTCGCGGTGGCCAGACGCGCGCTGGTGTGGCTGCGGGACAAATATCGCCGCGGGATGGCCTGGTACATCTCGCGCGGGCCCCTGATGCAGGTCCTGGCATTCCTGGCGACCTGCGCGGTGGTCGTGGCCACGCTGTGGGTGCTCGGAACGTTCGGATTGGTCGGCGACTGGATCGGAGTCGAATGGCAGTGGTTGCGCAGTCCCCTGATGTCGTGAACCCCGTGCGGGGGCGGATGCTCGTCGACGACGCGTGGCTGGCCGCGCGGATCGCGGATCTCAATGCCTCCTGGCGGACCGATTCGATGCGGGTGGGCGCCACGCTGTGGTGGTGTATGACGGCCTCGGCACTGGTCGAACAGGTGGTCGGGGCGCTGGCGCGGCAGCGGCCGATCCCGGAGCCCACACTGGACCGGCTGGAGCTGACACTACGCGCCGACGGGTCGGTCGAACGGGTTTTCCTGCGTACCGCGGTACATCCGGCCCGCCCGGCCGAAGTGACGGCGGGTGTCACGGCCGGGGCGGATCCGGAGGGCGCCGCCGGTGCCGAGCCGGTCGGCGCGGGCAGCCGGGACCGGGCCGGTGCGGATGAAGCAGCACCCGTCGCCGCGGACGGGAGGGAACGCACGGATGAGACCGCCGGGACCGCCGCTACCGCGGAGGTCGCGGTGGCGCTGCGGGCGACCCTGGGCGCAGTGATCGAGCGGCTCGCCGCCGTCTCCGGGGTACGCGAACCCGCGCTGTGGGCGGTGGTCACCGATGTGATCGCCAGCTGGGCGGTCGACGCCGGGGAACCGGGGGTCGGGCGGCGGCTGGCCGACGCGCTCGGCACGGAACTGCCCGAACCCCGGTTCGTCGATGTGGCCGGGCGGACCTTCGTCCGGCGGGCGTCGTGCTGCCTGGTCTACGAGGCGCCCGGTTGCGAGAAATGCGTGAGCTGCCCCAAACGCCGGCCCGAGGAGCGGGAAGCGTTGCTCGCCGATTACGCGCGCCGGGGGTGACCCGCCGGCCGCCCCGGCGCGGCCCCGCCCGGCCGGGCGGACGTGCGGGCAGCGCGGATGACCTCGCCCGGTCCATCGACACGTGTACCCGGCCGTGCCGATAGCATGGTCGCGGCCGGGCCGTGCCCGGTTACCGACAGACGGAATCGCGCCGTCGCCCGACCGGATCGAGCCGGAATGCCGGGGGCGGCCATCCGAAGCCCGAGCGGGCCGGAACACATCCGGCCGCGCAGAACCGAGGAGAGCGCCACCGTGACCACCACAGCCCCCCGCAGTCCAGCCACCCCCGTCCGGGTGCCTGCCGGGACTACGGCGGGCGCCGCGGTACGGGAGGCGGGCCTGCCGACCAAGGGTCCCGATACCGTCGTCGTGGTCCGTGACGCCGCGGGCACCCTCAAGGATCTGTCCTGGATCCCCGAGGTCGATACCGAGGTCACCCCGGTCGCCGCGAACACCGAGGACGGCCGCAGCGTGATCCGGCATTCGGCCGCGCATGTGCTGGCCCAGGCGGTGCAGCAGGAGTTCCCCGAGGCGGTGCTCGGTATCGGCCCGCCCATCAAGGACGGCTTCTACTACGACTTCCGGGTCGATCGGCCCTTCACCCCCGAGGATCTGGTCAAACTGGAATCCCGGATGAAGAAGATCGTCAAGGGCGCGCAGCGGTTCTCCCGCCGGGTGGTCGAGGTGGACCAGGCGCGGATCGAACTGGCGAAGGAGCCGTTCAAGCTCGAACTGATCGGCGACAAATCCGGGATCGACGATCCGGAGATCATGGAGGTCGGCGGTAACGAGCTGACCATCTACGACAATCTCGACCCGCGTACCGGCGAGCGGGTGTGGGGCGACCTGTGCCGCGGTCCCCATATCCCGACCACCAAGTTCATCCCGGCCTTCACCCTGACCCGCAGTTCGGCGGCGTACTGGCGCGGTGACCAGAACCGCGAGGGCCTGCAGCGGATCTACGGCACCGCCTGGGAATCGGCCGAGGCGCAGGACGAGTACCTGCACATGCTGGCCGAGGCGGAGAAGCGCGACCACCGCAAACTCGGCCTGGAACTGGATCTGTTCTCCTTCCCCGACGAACTGGGGTCGGGGCTGCCGGTCTTCCATCCCAAGGGCGGCATCATCCGCAAGGAGATGGAGGACTACTCGCGGCAGCAGCATGTGGAGGCGGGCTACGAGTTCGTCAACACCCCGCATATCACCAAGGCGCATCTGTTCGAGACCTCCAAGCACCTCGAGTGGTACGCCGACGGTATGTATCCGCCCATGCATCTGGACGCCGAACTCGACGAGGACGGCGCCGTGCGGAAACCGGGGCAGGACTACTACCTCAAACCGATGAACTGCCCGATGCACAATCTGATCTACCGCTCCCGCGGCCGGTCGTACCGGGAGCTGCCGCTGCGGCTGTTCGAATTCGGGTCGGTGTACCGCTACGAGAAATCCGGTGTGGTGCACGGGCTGACCCGCGCCCGCGGTTTCACCCAGGACGACGCGCATCTCTACTGCACCCAGGAGCAGGTCGTCGAGGAACTCACCACGACCCTGCGGTTCGTGCTCGACCTGCTGAAGGCCTACGGTCTGGACGACTTCTACCTGGAGCTGTCCACCAAGGATCCGGACAAGTACGTCGGCTCCGACGAATTGTGGGACCAGGCGACCGCGACTCTGCGCCAGGTGGGGGAGGCGTCCGGCCTGGAACTGGTGCCGGATCCGGGTGGCGCCGCCTTCTACGGTCCCAAGATCTCGGTGCAGACAAGGGATGCGCTGGGCCGCAACTGGCAGATGTCGACCATTCAGCTCGACTTCTTCGAACCGGATCTGTTCGAACTCGAGTACACCGCCTCCGACGGCACCAAGAAACGCCCGGTGATGATCCACCGTGCGTTGTTCGGTTCGATCGAGCGTTTCTTCGGCGTGCTCACCGAGCACTACGCCGGGGCATTCCCGGCCTGGCTGGCGCCGGTGCAGGTGGTGGGGATTCCGGTGGCGGACACCTTCGTCGAACATCTCGACGGGGTGGTGGGCCGGTTGCGCGCGGCCGGAGTCCGCGCCGATGTGGACCGGGGCGACGACCGGATGCAGAAGAAGATCTTCAACCACACCGCCCAGAAGGTGCCGTTCATGCTGCTGGCCGGGGCCCGGGATGTGGAAGCGGGCGCGGTGAGCTTCCGGTTCCGGGACGGGACGCAGGTCAACGGGGTGGCAGTGGACGACGCGGTGCGCGTGGTCGCGGACTGGGTCCGGCGACGCGACAACACCTCACCGACCGCCGAGACGGTCCGGCCCCTGGTGGACGGCGTCGGCGGTGCGCCCGAGTGATACCGGGTCGGGCCCGGGCGGGAAAGGGATATGGAGCATGAGTGAGCGCACGGCGCCGGACGGGCTGACCGGATCGGCCGAGACCGGCGCGGCCGCCGGGCACGGCGATATCGTCGATCGCGGTGCGGGCGAACCGGATCGGTTGCAGCGGCTGTGGACGCCCTACCGGATGTCTTATATCGCCGAAGCCGCCACCGCCCCGCCCAAGGGCGCGACCGGCCATCCGTTCACCGATATCCCCACGATGTCCGACGAGGACGGTCTGGTGGTCGCCCGCGGTGAGCTGGTGTACGCGGTATTGAACCTGTACCCGTACAACCCGGGTCACATGATGGTCGTGCCGTACCGCCGGGTCGCGAACCTCGAGGATCTCACCGCCGCCGAAGCCCGCGAACTGATGGAGTTCACGCAGCGCGCGATCCGCACGATGAAGAAGGTGTCGCGCCCACACGGATTCAATGTGGGGCTCAACCTCGGCGGGGTCGCGGGTGGATCGCTGGCCGATCATCTGCACCAGCACATCGTGCCGCGCTGGGGCGGGGACGCGAACTTCATCACCGTGATCGGCGGCGCCAAGGTGATGCCGCAGTTGCTGCGTGAGACTCGGGCATTACTCGCCTCGGCCTGGGAGGAGGCGTAGGTGCTGAGCATCTTCGGCCGGGCGGCCTTCGCCAAGGCCACCGCCCCCCTGGGGAAGGCCCTGGTCGGCACCGGATTGACCCCGGACGCGGTCACCCTGACCGGCACCGCCGCCTCGATCGCGGCCGCGGTCACGCTGTTCCCCACCGGGCACCTGTTCTGGGGGACGATGCTGATCTGGCTGTTCGTCATGTTCGATATGCTCGACGGCGCCATGGCCCGGGCCCGCGGTGGTGGCACCCGCTACGGCGCGGTGCTCGACGCCACCTGTGACCGGGTGGCCGACGGCGCCATCTTCGGTGGTCTCGCCTGGTGGGCGGTGTATCACGAGCAGAGCAAACCGCTGTTCGTCGCGACCCTCGTGGTGCTGGTGACCTCGCAGGTGATCTCGTATGCCAAGGCGCGCGCCGAGGCCAGCGGGCTCTCCGCGGACGGCGGGCTGATCGAACGCCCGGACCGGCTGGTGATCGTGCTGGTCGGTGCCGGGCTCACCGGTATCGGTGGACACTGGGGTATCGAATGGCTCACCTGGGCGGTACATGTGGCCATGTGGATCCTGGCGGTCCTGAGCATCGTGACGGTGGGGCAGCGGGTACTGGCGGTGCGCAATTCACCGGGCGCCCGGGAGATCCTGGGTAGCCCGCGCGCGGATACGGAGCAGTCGTGAGCAAGTGGCGGTCCGGACTCACCGATCGCGGATACGCGGCGGGCTGGCGGCTGGTGCGCGCCCTGCCGGAGCCCGCGGCGCGGGCGCTGTTCGACTTCGGTGGCGATTTCGCCGCCCGTAAGGGTGGCCCGATCCAGTTGCGGCGCAACCTGGCCCGCGTGCTCGGCACGACCGCCGACGAGGTGCCCGCCGAGCTGGTGCGGGCGAGTATGCGGTCCTACGCGCGGTATTGGCGGGAGGCGTTCCGGCTGCCGACGATGGATCACGCCGGACTCGTGAAATCCGGTCGTATCAGGGTCGACGGCCTCGAGCACGTCGATGCCGCGCTGGCCCGCGGCCGCGGGATCGTGTTCGTACTGCCGCATTCGGGCAACTGGGATATGGCCGGGACGTGGCTGGTACAGAACTACGGCACCTTCACGACCGTCGCCGAACGGCTGCAGCCGGAATCGCTGTTCGAGCGTTTCGTGGCCTATCGCGAGAGCCTGGGCTTCGAGGTGTTCCCGCTGACCGGAGGCGAGCAGCCACCCTTCGCCGCGCTGGCGCAGCGGTTGCGGGAGAACAAGATCGTCTGCCTGCTGGGTGAACGCGACCTCACCGGTCGCGGGGTTCCGGTGACCTTTTTCGGGGAGCGCACCTGGATGCCGGCGGGCGCGGCGAAACTGGCCGTCGAGACCGGCGCCGCGCTGATGCCGGTGCATGTCTGGTTCACCGCCGAGGCCGGCCGGGAGAGCTGGGCCGTACAGGCCGGGGAACCGCTCGACGTCTCGTCCGGAGTCGCGGCCGCGACCCAGGATCTGGCCGATTGTTTCGCCGCGGGTATCGCCGCCCATCCCGCCGACTGGCATATGTTGCAGCCGCTGTGGGAGACCGACCTGTCCGAGGCCCGGCTGGACCGGATCGCCGCCGAGCAGGCCCGCCGGGAGTCGCAGTGGCTCGACGCGGGTGGAGAGCACGCGCGATGAAAATCGGGATGGTGTGTCCGTACAGTTTCGACGTACCCGGGGGCGTCCAGGCACACGTGGTGGAACTGGCGCAGGTCTTCCTGGAGCGTGGCCACAAGGTGAGCGTGCTGGCACCGGCCTCGGAGACCACGGAGCTGCCCGATTTCGTGGTGTCGGCGGGACGCGCGGTCGCCATCCCCTACAACGGGTCGGTGGCCCGGTTGTCGTTCGGGCCGACCGCCTACACCCGTATCCGCCGCTGGATCGAGGACAACGAGTTCGACGTCCTGCATATCCACGAGCCCAACGCACCCAGTCTGTCGATGCTGGCGCTGAAGATCGCCGAGGGCCCGATCGTGGCCACCTTCCACACCTCCACCACGAAATCGCTGATCCTCGCGACATTCCAGGGGGTGCTGCGGCCCTATCACGAGAAGATCAGCGGGCGGATCGCGGTCTCGGAACTGGCGCGGCGCTGGCAGGTCGAGGCGCTCGGCTCGGACGCGGTGGAAATCCCCAACGGCGTCGATGTGCAGGCGTTCCGCCGGGCGCCGCTGCTGGACGGCTATCCGCGGGCGGGCGGCACGGTGTTGTTCCTGGGCCGCTACGACGAACCCCGGAAGGGGATGCAGGTCCTGCTGGCGGCCCTGCCGGCGCTGGTCGCCCGCCACCCCGACGTCGAGGTGCTGATCGTGGGCCGCGGTGACGAGGAGCGGCTACGCCGCGAAGCGGGCCGCCTGGCCGGGCACCTGCGGTTTCTCGGTCAGGTCTCCGATGCGGAGAAGGCCTCGGCCATGCGCAGCGCGGACGTGTACGTGGCCCCGAATCTGGGCGGCGAGAGTTTCGGGATCATTCTCATCGAGGCCATGGCGGCGGGTACCGCCGTGGTGGCCGGTGAACTGGACGCGTTCCGGCGGGTCCTGCGCGACGGGACCGCCGGTCTGCTGGTCCCCGTCGGCGACTCGGCGGCCCTGGCCGCGGCCCTCGACACCCTGCTCACCGACGACGCCCGCCGCGCCGACCTGGTACGGACCGCGACCCGGGTGGTCGGCTCCTACGACTGGCCGGTGGTGGCCGAACAGATCCTGCGGGTCTACGAAACCGTGGTGGTCGGCGATGTGCGGGTGCGGGTGGCCGGATGATCACCTTCTCCGCGACCACCGTTCTCGTTCTCGCGCTGATCGCCGCGGTGGTCGTGGCGTCCGGTGTCCTGGCCTACTCCACCGCCAACCGCCTCGACCGGCTGCACGTCCGCACCGACCTCGCCTGGCATGCCCTCGAGGCCGCGCTGGCGCGGCGGGCCGTGGTGGCCCGCGCCGTGGCCGTCTCACTGGCCGGCCCCGCCGCCAACGACCCCGCCGCGGACCGGCATCCCGCCGAGTTGGCCCGGCGCCTCACCGTGCTCGCCGGCCGCGCCGAGCGCGCGGAGCGAGAGGAGCGCGAGACCGTGGAGAACCAGCTGGCCACCGCCCTGTCCGCGGTCGATATCGCCCGGCTGCCCCCACAGCAGGTCGCCGAACTCGCCGACGCCGAGGCCCGGGTACTGATCGCGCGGCGTTTCCACAACGACGCGGTCCGCGACACCCTGGCGCTGCGCACCCGCCGTCCGGTGCGCTGGCTGCGCCTGGGCGGTACCGCGCCGATGCCTACCTATTTCGAGATCGCCGAACGCGCCACCCCGGCCGCCGCGACCGGACTCGAGGTCGACACCGTCCGGGTGTCGGCGCGGGTGGCCCTGCTGGACGAAGAAGATCGAATCCTGCTCATGCGCGGCCGCGACCCGATGATCCCCGAGGTCACCTTCTGGTTCACCGTCGGCGGCGGCGTGGAACCGGGCGAGACCCTGCGCGCGGCCGCCGTCCGCGAACTACACGAGGAAACCGGCTACACCGCCGATCCGGCCGCCCTCCGCGGCCCGCTGTGGCGCCGTGTGGCGGTGTTCCCGTTCAACGGCGACCTCATCCGCTCGGAAGAACTGTTCTTCGCCCTCCGGGTGCAGAACTTCGATCCCCAGGCCGCCGACCTGACCTATGTGGAGCAGCGCTCGATCACCGGAAACCGCTGGTGCGACCCCGCAGAGATCCGCTCCCTCGACGCCGCCGGAGAAACGGTCTACCCCTACCACCTGGACGAACTCCTCCCGGAAGCCGCCCGCGCCGCCGACAGCACCACCGACCCCGAAGTCAGGTCGATCAGATAGCTGTGTTTTTGGCGCGCTGGCGCGCGCGGGGGTTCGGCCCCCTCGAGCGTCGCCTGTCAGCCCGCGATACTCGCGCCTGCGGCGCATTGTCTCG
>NZ_JBEZYU010000014.1:0-116707 GCF_040638875.1 Nocardia sp. NPDC024068
CGCCGAGGAGAGCATCGCGATGCCGAGGGCTTCCTGGACGGTCCCCGCACCCTCGGGCTTGTTCGCGTCCGGGGGCGCCCCGCACCACGCCGCGGACGAGAGGGATCAGCTCGTCGGCGGTGATCGGCACGGTGGTGTCGTAGCCGTAGACCACATTGGCCGCGGAATCGCCGACGAGCAGGACCGGAATACCGGCCTCCTCGAACAGTCGCGCGGTGGAGTAGTCGTAGGCGGTGAGCATGGCCCAGCGTTCCCCCGCCGCCTTCATCTGCTGGAGATGCTGGACGCGGGTGGGCCGGCGGGCGGGTTTTGCGGATTTCGCGGCGCCGTAGGCGGGCGTTTCCGCGGGTGATTCGGACATGCCGGATGTAGCGGACATCTTCGTCCCTTTCGTCTCCTCGAGGCCCTGAGCGGGTCCCCGGGCGGGGTTGACATCTTCCAGTGTGCACCCGCCGCCGACTCGGAACTAAGCCCGCGACCAGGTGCGGTTGGTCACATCCCCAGGTGTCGCCGCTGGTCCCGCTAGCATTGCGGCGGTGCGGAGCGGGTGTGGTGTGCTGGCGGGTGTGCTCGCGGTGGCGGCGGTCTGGGTTACCGGCTGCGGCGACGGGTCCCCGGAGCCGGTCGCCCCGCCGGCACCGGTTCCCGCCGAATTGAGCCGGTTCTACAGCCAGGTCCCGGCCTGGGAGTCCTGTACCGGCTACACCGCTCCCGGCGAGGGACTGCCACCGGCCGCCCAGTGCGCGCGGATCGAGGTCCCCGTCGACTACGCCGCTCCGGACGGTCCCACCGCGCAGCTGGCCCTGTCGCGGGTGCCCGCTTCCGGGCCGAAGATCGGATCGCTGCTGCTCAACCCCGGTGGGCCGGGGATGTCGGGGCTGTCCACCGTCACCGTCGGCGGTGGGACCGAGCTCGCCGAGCGGTTCGACCGGGTCGGCTTCGATCCACGCGGTGTCGGCGCCTCCACACCCGCGGTGACCTGCCTGACCCCGCAAGAGGCCGACGCCGAACGCGCCGAACAGCCGGTGCCCAACACGCCGGAGGGGATCGCGGCCGACGAGGCCGAGAACCGCGAGTACAGCGACCGCTGTGTGGCACGCAGCGGTGCGGATCTGCTCGCGCATGTGGGCACCCGCGAGGTGGTCCAGGATATGGACGTCATCCGCGCGGTGCTCGGCGATCCGAAGCTGACCTATCTGGGCTACTCCTACGGCACCCGGCTCGGCGCGGCCTACGCGGAGAAGTACCCGGGCAATGTCCGCGCGATGGTGCTCGACGGCGCCATCGATCCGGCCCAGGATCCGGTCGCCGAATCGCTGCGCCAGGCCGCCGGGTTCCAGAGGGCGTTCGACGCCTACGCCGCGGACTGCGTGCAATCCCCGGACTGCCCGCTCGGCGACGATCCGGCGCGGGTGGTTCCCCGGTTCCGCGAACTCGTGGACCCGCTGTGGGATACCCCCGCCGCGACCACGGACCCGCGTGGCCTCGGCTATGAGGATGCCGTCACCGGCGTCCAGCAGACGCTCTACAGCGCCGACTTCTGGCCGGTGCTCACGGTCGCCCTCACCGAACTGGGCGAAGGCCGCGGCGACACCCTGCTGCAACTCGCCGATATGTACAACGGGCGCCGCGACGACGGCACCTACAGCAATCTCTCCGACGCGTTCAACGCGATCCGCTGCGTGGACGATCCCCGGGTCACCGATCCGGCGGTCGCGGGACGCCAGGACACCGAGTACCGCGCGGCCGCGCCGTTCCTCGACGACGGGCGCGGCACCGGTGCGGCGCCGCTGGAACTGTGCGCGGGCTGGCCCGTACCCAACACCAGCCAACCGCACGAGATTTCCGTCGAGGGCCTGCCGACGGTGGTGGTGGTGTCCACGACCGGTGACCCGGCCACCCCCTATCAGGCGGGTGTCGATCTGGCCGATCAGCTGGGCGCGGCCCTGATCACGCACGTCGGTGACAGTCACACCGTGGTGCTCAATGGTGGTGCCACCTGCGTCGATGATGCGGTGATCAGCTATCTCGTCGACCTCGAACGCCCGGCCGAGGGCCTGCGCTGTTGATCCGACACACAGCGCAGCGCGTCATGTAACACGGATTTAACGCCGGGTGCATACTCTCGCGGTCATGGATCGCCAGAAGGAATTCGTGCTGCGGACGCTCGAAGAGCGGGACATCCGCTTCGTGCGTCTCTGGTTCACCGATGTGCTGGGCTATCTGAAGTCCGTCGCCATCGCGCCCGCCGAACTGGAAGGCGCCTTCGAGGAGGGCATCGGTTTCGACGGTTCGGCCATCGAAGGCTTCGCCCGGATCTCCGAGGCCGATATGGTGGCCCGGCCCGATCCGTCGACCTTCCAGGTGCTGCCGTGGGCGTCCAGTAAAGGCCACCAGCATTCGGCCCGGATGTTCTGCGACATCACCATGCCCGACGGTTCGCCGTCCTGGGCCGACCCGCGCCATGTGCTGCGCCGCCAGCTCAACAAGGCCGCCGATGTCGGGTTCAGCTGCTACGTGCATCCGGAGATCGAGTTCTTCCTGCTCAAGAACCAGCCCGACGGCGTGGACCCGGTGCCCGCCGATACCGGCGGATTCTTCGACCAGGCCGTCCACGATTCCGCGCCGAACTTCCGGCGCCACGCCATCGACGCCCTGGAATCCATGGGGATCTCGGTGGAATTCAGCCATCACGAGGGCGCGCCCGGGCAGCAGGAGATCGACCTGCGCTACGCCGACGCGCTGTCGATGGCCGATAACGTGATGACCTTCCGGTACCTCATCAAAGAGGTGGCGATCGACGAGGGTGTGCGCGCCACGTTCATGCCCAAACCGTTCGCCCAGTACCCGGGTTCGGCCATGCATACGCATATGAGCCTGTTCGAGGGCGAGGCGAACGCGTTCTCCGATCCGGACGACCCGGACAACCTCTCCACCACCGCCCGCGCCTTCATCGCGGGCATCCTGGAACACGCGCACGAGATCAGCGCGATCACCAACCAGTGGGTGAACTCCTACAAGCGGCTCATCCACGGTGGTGAGGCGCCGACCGCGGCGTCGTGGGGCCGGTCGAACCGGTCGGCGCTGGTCCGGGTGCCCATGTACACCCCGAACAAGCAGTCCTCGCGGCGCGTCGAGATCCGCAGCCCCGATTCCGCCTGCAACCCGTACCTGACCTTCGCGGTACTGCTGGCCGCCGGTCTGCGCGGTGTCGAGAAGGGGTACACGCTGCCCTCGGAGGCCGAGGACGACGTCTGGTCGCTCACCGCCGCCGAGCGTCGCGCCATGGGGTTCAAGGAGCTGCCCGGCACCCTGGATGAGGCCCTGCACGCCATGGAGCGGTCCGAACTGGTCGCCGAAACGCTCGGCGAGCACGTGTTCGACTTCTTCCTGCGCAACAAGCGCCGGGAATGGGCGGACTACCGCGCCCAGGTGACACCCTTCGAACTGCGGGAATACCTGGGTCTCTGAGCCGGATACCCGCGGGGTCGCAGACCTCGCGGGCCGGGGCGGCCGCGAGGTCCCACCCGGCCCGGGGGCCGCACACATCCGGGGCCCGATTATCGGTACCTTGAGCTCATGGTCCGCCCCCCGTCCGCCCGGTCCGCCGTACCCGGTGCCGGCCGTCTCGGTTTGCTGGAACCGACGGCCGCCGATTCGCTGAAGACCCTCGGCTGGGACAACGTCGACAGCATTCCGGTGTTGTGGGCGCTGTCGCGGGCCCCGGACGCCGACCTCGCGTTGAACACGCTGATCAGGTTGTCCGAGGCGCTCGGAAACGAGTGGGCGGAACTGGATTCGGCGATCCGCGCCGAGAAGATGCTGCGCGGCCGGTTGTTCGCGCTGCTGGGGTCCTCGACGGCGCTCGGCGATCATCTGGTGGCCGATCCGGGATCCTGGGAGCTGCTGCGCCGCGCGGAACTGCCCGACCGCGACGAGCTGATCGCCGATCTGCTCGCCGTCGTGGCCGCCGAGCCGGAGTCCGGGCCGCACGCCTCGCCCATGCTGTACCGGGCCGGCGATTCCGGGCCGGAAGTGGTCGCGTCGCTGCGTAAGCGGTACCGCGATCAGCTCATGCTGCTGGCCGCGGTGGACCTGGCCGCCACCGTCGAAGACGAGCCGGTGATCCCGTACGAGCAGGTGGCGCGGCAGCTCACCGCCCTCGCCGACGCGGCGCTCACCAGCGCGCTGGCGGTGGCGGTGGCCCGGGTGTGCCGGGACGAGCCCTGCCCGGTGCGGCTGGCGGTGATCGCCATGGGCAAGAGCGGTGCGTGCGAACTCAACTACGTCAGCGATGTCGATATCGTGTTCGTGGCCGAACCCGCCGATGCCGTGGCGACCCGGCTGGCGGCCGAACTGATGACGGTGGGTTCCTCGGCGTTCTTCGATGTGGACGCCGCGCTGCGGCCGGAGGGCAAGGCGGGCGCGCTGGTACGCACCCTGGATTCCCATCTGGCCTATTACCAGCGCTGGGCCCGGACCTGGGAGTTCCAGGCGCTGCTCAAGGCCCGCCCGATGACCGGCGATCTCGAACTCGGCGAGCAGTACCGGTCCGCGACCGACGCGCTGGTGTGGACCGCCTCCGAACGCCCGGATTTCGTCCCCGATGTGCAGGCGATGCGCCGCCGCGTGGAGGACCTGGTGCCCGCCGAACTGCGCGACCGTGAACTCAAACTCGGCAGCGGCAGTCTGCGGGATGTGGAGTTCGCGGTCCAGCTGCTGCAACTGGTGCACGGCCGGGTGGACCCGAAACTGCATGTCCAGGGCACCGTGGAAGCTCTCGCCGCGCTCACCGCGCGCGGTTACGTCGGCCGGGAGGATGCCGCCAACCTCACCGCCTCCTACGAATTCCTGCGGCTGCTCGAGCACCGGCTGCAGTTGCAGCGGCTCAAACGCACCCATACGCTGCCCGCCACCGACGACGAGGAAGGTATGCGCTGGCTGGCCCGGGCCGCGCATATCCGGCCGGACGGTAAACGTGACGCGGCAGGTGTGCTGCGGGAAGAGTTGCGCAGGCAGACCGGCCGGATCCGCCGCCTGCACGCCAAACTCTTCTACCGGCCGCTGCTGGAATCGGTGGCCCGGCTGGATTCCGAGGCGCTGCGGCTCGGCCCGGATGCCGCCGTCCGCCAGCTCGCCGCCCTCGGCTACGCCGCACCCGAACACGCGCTGGGGCATCTGCGCGCCCTCACCAGCGGTGTGTCACGTAAGGGCCGGATCCAGGCGCTGCTGTTGCCGACCCTGCTGGAATGGCTCGGTGAAACCCCCGACCCCGATGCCGGGTTGCTCGCCTACCGGCGGGTGTCGGAAGGGCTGGTGGACCAGGACTGGTATCTGCGAGTGCTGCGCGACGAAGGCGCGGTGGGGCAGCGGTTGATGATGGTGCTGGGGTCTTCGGCCTATCTGCCGGATCTGCTGATCAACGCGCCCGAAACCATCCGTATGTACGCCGACGGCCCGCACGGGCCGCTACTGCTGCGCACCCAGCCGGCCGAGGTCGCCAGTGGGATCCTCACGGCCGCCGACCGGTACACCGACCCCCGCCGGGCCGTCCTCACCGCCCGGTCGCTGCGCCGTCACGAACTCGCCCGGGTGGCGTCGGCCGATCTGCTGGGGTTGCTCGACGTACCGCAGGTCTGCGCGGCGTTGTCCGCCGTGTGGGTGGCGGTACTCGAGGCGTCGTTGCGCGCGGTCATCAGGGCCAGTGTCCTCGAACGGGGCGCCCCCGCACCCGCCGATTTCGCGGTGATCGGGATGGGCCGGCTGGGCGGGATGGAACTCGGGTACGGATCCGACGCCGATGTGCTGTTCGTCTGCGATCCACGACCCGGCGAAGAAGAGCACGTCGCCGTGAAATGGGCCAACGGAATCGCCGAACAGGTGCAGAAACTGCTCGGCGCCCCCAGCACGGACCCGCCGCTGCAGGTCGACGCCGGGCTGCGTCCGGAGGGGCGCAGCGGGCCGCTGGTGCGCACGCTCACCGCCTACGACGCCTACTACCGGCAGTGGGCGCAACCGTGGGAGGTGCAGGCCCTGTTGCGTGCCCATCAGGTGGCCGGTGACCAGGATCTGGGTCTGCGGTTCCTGCATACGATCGACCCCGTGCGCTATCCGTCCGGCGGCGTCTCCTCCGACGCGGTCCGGGAGATCCGCCGCATCAAGGCCCGGGTCGATTCCGAACGGCTACCCCGTGGTGCCGATCCGGCGACCCACACCAAACTCGGTCGCGGCGGCCTGGCCGATATCGAGTGGACCGTACAGCTGCTGCAACTACAGCACGCGCACGAAATCCCCGGCCTGCACAACACCTCGACGCTGGAATCGCTCGACGTGATCGAGCGGACCGAACTGCTGAACCCCGTGGACACCGACCTGCTGCGGCAGTCCTGGATCACCGCGACCGCGGCCCGCAACGCCCTGGTGCTGGTCCGCGGTAAACCCTCCGATCAGCTGCCCGGTCCGGGAACGACATTGTCGGCGGTGGCCCGGGTGGCGGGCTGGCCGAACGACGACGGTGGTGAGTTCCTCGATCACTATCTGCGGGTCACCCGGCGGGCCCGGGCCGTGGTGGAACGGGTGTTCGGAGTCTGAATCGGCCCGGAGCGGATGTCCGGTGCGGACGGTCGCATGGTCGCTCCTCGGCCGGTGTAATCCGGGCGGGATGATAACGGCCGTCTCTGTGATCCCTATACCGCAGGGTGAACCGGCTGCCCGCGCTTCATTCCGGTACGACGTTGCCCGCCCTGTGATTCGATGATCCTCGGTCCGGCCGCGGCGATTGCGCGGGCCGGGCGGCGCCGGGCCCGCGGGGGCCGGCCGGGAAACGGGGAGGCAGTAATGACCAGGACACGGTGGTCGCGGCTGGTGGTCGCGTCGGCCGCGGCGATGCTCGCGGTATCGGCGCTGTCGGCGTGTTCGGACGCGAATTCCGCGCAGAACGCGATCGATCCGGCCAACCCGTGGGTGATCACCGGCGCCACGACCAGTACGGGGCCGAGCGGGCCGCGCGACGGGGTGCCCGATACCGACCGGCAGGCCGAGAACAGCGACGGCGGCGAGATGGACCGGCTGGCGCTCAACGCGGTCGCCGATATCGAGGAATTCTGGACGGAGAACTACGCGGCGACCTTTCCCGGTGAGTTCCGCCCGGTATCGCGGCTGATCTCCTGGGATGCCGGCGCCCGCGAAAGTGAATCGGTCGAGTTCTGCGGGATCAGCACCCACGAACTGGTGAACGCCGCCTACTGCGGTGACGAGACGATCGGCTGGGACCGGGGCGTGCTGCTGCCCGAACTGGTGGACCGGTTCGGTGAGATGGCGGTCGTGATGGTGCTCGCCCACGAATACGGCCACGCCCTCCAGATCCCCGCCGGGATCGCGACCGAGGACTCCCCGGGGCTGGTCACCGAACAGCAGGCCGACTGCCTGGCCGGGGTGTTCCTGCGTTACGTCGCGGAGGGGAATTCCCGGCATTTCGACCTGAACACCGGCGACGGTCTCAACGGTGTCCTGGGCGCGACCGTCGCTGTGCGTGACCGCGACCCGGATAATCCGGATAATGTGCACGGCAGCGCGTTCGAGCGGGTCACCGCCGTGCAGATGGGCTACCTCGACGGCGCCGGGTCCTGCGCGGCGATCGACGAGGACGAGATCGAGCAGCGCCGCTCCGGGCTCCCGGTCACCTTCGATCCGGGGGAGGAGTCCATGCAACTCGAGGTCACCGAGGATTCGCTGGCGGATATGGCGGACGCGCTGGCCGATATCCTGCCGGTCGCCGAGACCCCGGGCTACGAATACGACGGCGTACCCGCGCGCTGCGCGGACGCCACCCCGGCCGAACCCGTCGGTTACTGCCCGGCCGGGGCGGTGATCGGTACCGATGTCGATGCCCTGGCCGAGCGCGCGGGCGAAAGCGTGGATCCGGACGAGCCGCTGTCGGCGATCGTCGCGGGCGATTACAACGCCTTCGTCGTCTTCGTCTCCCGCTACACCCTCGCCTACCAGGACGACAAGCAGCTGACGCTCACGGGCGCGGAGACGGCCGGACTGCGCACCGCGTGCCTGTCCGGTGCGGTGACCACCGCCCTGAGCCGCCCGGACAGTGCGCTGCGGCTGTCCGCCGGTGATCTCGACGAGGCCGTCTCGGGCCTGCTGGCCGACGGTCTGGCGGCCGCGGATGTGAACGGCGACGTCGTGCCCGAGGGCTATCTGCGCCTGGAAGCGTTCCGGCTCGGGGTTTTCGACGGGGCGAGCGCCTGCCTCAACGAGTATCAGTAGCCCGGACCGGGCCGGGGTGTGGTCGCGACCCCGGCCCGTTGTCGCTATTCGGCGGGGAGGTGGGCGTCGAGCCAGGACACCACATCGGCGAGCACCTGGGCGCGCTCGGGTTCGTTGAAGATCTCGTGATACAGCCCGTCGTACCGGCGGACGGTGAGATCGGTGGTCCCCGCATGCTGTTCGATGCGGTCGGTACTCGCCGGTGCGGCGATGGCGTCCGCGGTGCCGTGCAGTGCGAGGGTCGGGACCAGCAACTGCGGCAGCCGGTCGAGAACCCGGGTGGCGGCGGTGAGGATTTCGGTCGCGGTGCGGGCCGGTAGTTTGCCCCGGAACACCAGCGCGTCCTCGTCGTAGGCGGTGACCACCGCGGGATCGCGGCTGATCTGCGACGAATCCAGTTTCAGCACACCCAGGTTCGGCGCCAGCCGGGTGAGCACCGGTGCCAGCAGCCGCTGCGCCGGGTTGCCCGCGTCGATGATCAGCGGCGGCGCCGACACCACCACACCCGCCACATCGAGTGGGGCGCGGGTGGCCAGGTGCAGGGTGATCAACGCACCCATGGAATGCCCGATAACGAAGGCGGGCAGCCCGGGATGCTCCGCGCGCACCAGCTCCAGCAGCGCGGCGACGTTATCGGCGGCATCGTCGACGGATTCGATATTGGTGCGGGCGCCGGCCGACGCCGATTCGCCGTGCCCGATATGATCCAGCGCGTGCACCGCGAACCCCGCGGCCGCCAGTGTGCGCCCGACGAATTCGTAGCGGCCCGAATGCTCGGCCACCCCGTGGACGAGGACGATCACCCCGCGCGCCGGGGTCGCGGGTAGCCAGGAACGCCGGGCGATCCGGCGCCCGCGGCGCTCGAACTCCCCTCGCCGTACCGAAATCTCCTGGTCGCTGGTCACTGCGTTCTCCCTCGAGGTCGGTACATGGTCAGCGAAGGTGGGAGTACCCAGCATCGCTGTCTTGATGTGTCGGGCCGTCAGCGGGCGGTCCGGACCGGCTCGGTGAGCGCGGCGACCAAGCGCCGGTTGAAGTCGATGAGGCGAGCGTAGTTCACCCGCGACAGTCGTTCGTCGTTACCGTGGATCCGCTCCAGATCCGTTGCGGTGAGCCGGATCGGCGCGAAATTGCAGCGGGTTTCGGCGAGATCGTCGTAGTGGCGGGAATCGGTCGCGCCCGGCACCAGACCGGTGGTCACCGCGACACCGGGGTCCACCTGCCGGGTGATCCGGGCGATCAGATCGAACCCGGGTCCGGGCGCGGTGGTGGGGGTGGGCTCCGACGACATCCCCACGAGTTCGATCCGCACCCCCTCGTCGCGGACGGTCCGGCGGCAGTGCGCCAGCACCGAATCCACCGAATCCCCGGGCAGGATACGGAAATTGATCAGCGCCTCGGCCTGTTGCGGCAGCACGTTCGCCTTCACACCGCCCCGGATCACCGTGGGCGCGGTGGTGGTGCGCACCAATGATTCGGTCTGCGGTGTCGCGGCCATGATCCGGCCGATCACCGGCGCCGCGAACCCCGCGAATCCCAGCAGCCGCCGTTTGGCCGCGGGTAGATGGGGTCGCAGGCGGGCGAGCATATCGGTGACCACCGGTGTCACCCGCAGCGGCATCTGATGATCCTGGATCCGGCTCACCGCGCGGCTCAGCCGCCCGATCGCGGTCTGCTTCCCGGGCATGGAGGAATGCCCGCCCTTCTCCGATACCGACAACCGGATCGTCGCGTACCCCTTCTCGCCGAGCATGATCGTCGCCACCGGTACCCGCACACCGTCGACCAGGCCGTCGGTGATCACCCCGCCCTCGTCCAGCAGCAGATCCGCGCGCACCCCGCGCTCCCGCAGCCGGGCCGCCATCAGCACCGCGCCGGAATCGCCGAACACCTCCTCGTCGTGGCCGAAGGCGAGGTAGATCGTATGCCGTGGCCGGGCGCCGTCCGCGAGCGCGGACTCCACGGCCTCCAGGATCGCCAGTACCCGGCTCTTGTCGTCGATGGCGCCGCGGCCCCAGATGAACTCCTCGTCGACCACTCCCGCGAACGGAGGATGAGTCCATCGGGACGGTTCGCCGGCGGGGACGACGTCCTGATGTGCGAGCAGGATGGCGGCCGTGCGTGAGGGGTCGGCGCCGCGCCAGGTGTAGAGCCGGCTGTGGCCGAATCTCTCGAGCTCCAGCTCGGCGTGTACCCGGGGGAACGACTCCTCGAGGTGCGCCGCGAGACGGATGAACTCCGCATCGGGAGTGCGGTCTGCCGGCTGCGCGGTTCCGGGCGCGGCCGGCCCGGTGCTCGAACCCTCCGCGGCGCGGGAGACGTCCTCCCGCGACACAGCGGCCGCGTCGTTACCGGTCGCCGCGGCGGTTTCTTCCCGGGACACGGTCACGCAGCGCAGCGCGACGGCGAGCCGTTCCGCGGTGGCATCGTCGACCGGTTCTCCGGTGACCGGCCGGGACTCGAGGTTCGCAGACATTCCTGCATTCTCCTCCGCCGCGCAAGCCCGCCGGCACGATTCCGGGGCGGTATGCCGGTCGCTTCCCGCCCCGCCCGGCTCCCGAGCCCTGTCCCGTGGCCGGACGCTCGCGGCGTGGGCATTATTCTGGGAGCCATGGCAGCAGGCAAAGCCGACAAAGAGGCGAAAGCCGCCGCGAAAGCGGCGCGCAAGGCACAGTCGAAGGAACGTCGTCAGCAGATCTGGCAGGCGTTCCAGATGCAGCGCAAAGAGGACAAGCTGCTGCTGCCGCTGATGATCGGCGCCGTCCTGGTCACCACCCTGGTGCTGTTCGGCGTGGGTTTCCTCTTCGGTGTGCAGTGGTTCCTGCTGCCGCTGGGCCTGCTGCTGGGTGTGCTGTTCGCGTTCATCATCTTCGGCCGCCGGGTGCAGAAGAGCGTCTACGGCAAGGCCGAGGGTCAGGCCGGCGCCGCCGCCTGGGTCCTGGACAACCTCCAGGGCAAATGGCGGGTCAGCAACGGGATCGCCGCCACCACCCAGCTCGACGCCGTGCACCGGGTGATCGGCCTGCCCGGGGTGATCTTCGTGGCCGAGGGCTCACCGCAGCGCCTCCGCTCGCTGCTGGCCCAGGAGAAGAAGCGCACCGCCCGCCTCATCGGTGACACCCCGATCTACGACGTGGTCGTCGGCAACGACGAGGGCCAGGTTCCGCTCAAGGAGCTCCAGCGCTACCTCACCAAACTCCCGCGCAATATCGACACCAAGCGGATGGACCAGATCGAGGGCCGGCTCAGCGCGCTGAGCACGCGCAGCGGCGGTCCGGCGATGCCGAAGGGCCCGATGCCCACCAATGCCAAGATGCGCGGAATGCAGCGCACCATCCGCCGCCGCTGATCCGCGGCCGGGGGCTTCGGAGCTGCGACGGCCGGAACCACCCGGTCGTCGCCGAGCGGGTGGTGGACCGGTACGCGTCAGCGGGAGCGGACTACGGCGGTCCCGGTCGCGCGGTCGTGCATACCGCGCCCGTCCGCGTCGGTGAACAGCGCGGGGATCACGAACACCAGCAGCACCTGACGCCCGAGGGCCCGCAGGAATCCGACCGGTGCGTCGGCGTCGACCCGCGTCACCCGGATGCGGAGGAAGTACTGGCCCGGTGTGAACCCGAACAGCGTCACCGCCGCGACCCCGATCACGAACCAGAGGCCCAGGTTCACCGACGAGGCCGGCATACCCTGGGCGATCAGCGCCGAGATCCCGACCGCGATCAGCCAGTCCACCAGCATCGCGACCACCCGCCGGAACATCCCCGGCAGCGATCCGGCGCCGTCGCGCGGCAACCCCAGCTCGGCTCCCGCGTAATCGTCGGCGGCACCCGTACCGGGGGCGACGGGAGGGCCGGACAGCCAGGAACCGGTGATACGTGCCATGCTCCCAGGATAGGGGTAGCCTCCGGTTTCCCTCCGACGGGATATCCGGACAAAACCGGCGTAGCTGCCGGTCGGCGGCCCGATCGCGGGTCCGGAGCCGAACCCGCTGTTCGTGGCGTGGCCCAAGACACCCCGCCGACACGACGTGTAACACTGGCGAAACACACTCTTGACTGGCGGGAAACACCCTGTCCATAGCGTCGGGGCGCGACGCCCTGCACTCGATACTGGCTGGGAATCTATCCGTAAGGAGAACTAAGTGACGTTCAGCACGGCCGACGAGGTCATCAAGTACATCGCGGATCAGGATGTCGAGTACGTCGACATCCGCTTCAGCGATCTGCCCGGTGTGCAGCAGCACTTCTCCATCCCGGCGAAGGCCTTCACCACCGACCTCGCCGAGGAAGGCCTGGCCTTCGATGGTTCCTCGGTGCGGGGCTTCCAGTCCATCGACGAGTCCGACATGCTGCTGCTGCCCGACTACAGCACCGCGCAGCTGGACCCGTTCCGTGCGGCGAAGACGCTCAACATGAACTTCTTCGTGCACGACCCGTTCACGCGTGAGTCCTACTCGCGCGACCCGCGCAACATCGCCCGCAAGGCGGAGGAGTACCTGCGCTCCACCGGTATCGCCGATACCGCGTTCTTCGGCGCCGAGGCCGAGTTCTACATCTTCGACTCGGTCCGCTACGACTCCGGCATGAACGGCGCCTTCTACGAGGTCGAGTCGATCTCCGGTTCCTGGAACACCGGCGCGAAGACCAACCCCGACGGCTCCCCGAACCGCGGCTACAAGGTCCGTAACAAGGGCGGGTACTTCCCGGTCGCCCCCTACGACCACTACGTCGACCTGCGCGACAAGATCTCCACCAACCTGCAGAACGCCGGGTTCGAGCTCGAGCGCGGCCACCACGAGGTCGGCACCGCCGGTCAGGCCGAGATCAACTACAAGTTCAACACCCTGCTGGGCGCGGCCGACGATCTGCAGCTGTTCAAGTACATCGTCAAGAACACCGCCTGGGCCGAGGGCAAGACCGTCACCTTCATGCCGAAGCCGCTGTTCGGTGACAACGGCTCGGGTATGCACGCGCACCAGTCGCTGTGGAAGGACGGCAAGCCGCTGTTCCACGACGAGGCCGGCTACGGCGGCCTGTCGGATCTGGCCCGCCACTACATCGGCGGCATCCTGCACCACGCGCCGTCGCTGCTGGCGTTCACCAACCCGACGGTGAACTCCTACCACCGCCTGGTTCCGGGCTTCGAGGCCCCGATCAACCTGGTGTACTCGCAGCGCAACCGCTCCGCCGCGGTCCGCATCCCGGTCACCGGCAACAACCCGAAGGCCAAGCGCATCGAGTTCCGCGCGCCGGACTCCTCGGGTAACCCGTACCTGGCCTTCGCCGCCATGCTGATGGCCGGCCTGGACGGCATCAAGAAGAAGATCGAGCCGCTGGCCCCGGTCGACAAGGACCTCTACGAGCTCCCGCCGGAGGAGGCCAAGAACATCCCGCAGGCCCCCACCAGCCTGGCGTCGGTGATCGACCGCCTCGAGGCCGACCACGAGTACCTCACCGAAGGCAATGTCTTCACCGAGGACCTGATCGAAACCTGGATCGGCATCAAGCGCGACCAGGAAATCGCCCCGGTGAACCTGCGCCCGCACCCCTACGAGTTCGAGCTCTACTTCGACGTGTAAGCCTGACCTGCACGAATGGGGCTGAATAGCCCCTTCGGTACGTAGTGTTCGGCATCGACTCCACCCGCTCAGTGATCACACATGCGATCACTCGGCGGGTGGACTCGTCTGTGTCGGCCGTCGGAGACCTGGCTGCCGGTTTTGGGTACCGGTCAGAATCACCGCTGTGGTGCGGCGGGGTCTCCACCCGCGCGAATCGTGAGCCGATCCGCCGAACCAGGTTCTCGAATTCCCGCCGCCACCGGACCGGGTCCACCGCGTCACCGACCGCTGCTGATCCAGTCGGGTTGCGCACTGTTTCCTCGCGCCCACATCACCCGACGCCGCGCGCACCGCTCCAGCCGCTGCGTCGCACGCAGCCCTCAGTGCTGCTTGTCGAGATAGGTGTGCAGCGCTTGTCCGAACCAGGTGAACACCGGTCCCAGATCCGGAAGCGGCGGCCAGCCGTTGATAATGGCCACCAGCTGCCAGTACTGCGCCACGCGAGGGTCGTTGGCGACTGCGAGCCGCTCGAGCACCCACCGCCGCAGCTGGTCGTCATCGGCCCGACCGAAGGTCTCGGCGTACCGTGCGGTCAGCGTGTCGACAATGTCGGCCGCACTCGCCGAATCCGGCGCGATATCCGCCGCGAGTGCCCGACCGACTTCCGCACACATAGTCTCGGTCAGATCGTGATGGAGGCCCGTGGTGTCGCCCTCGGCGCGTTCTTTGGCTTGATATTCGGCCATCTTCCGCACTGCCGTACGGAAGTCGTTGTCCTGCACCAACTCTACGAGCTCCATCCATGCCTCGACCTGCTCGGGCGTGGGGTCGTCCGGAAGCTCCGGCATACTCGAGCGCAGCAACTCCACCATGGCCGGATTGGCGTCGACGCCGCCGAAGGTGTCGTCGATGAAGTCGTGGATGAAGCGGTGTCGTTCGGCTTCCGACAGATTCACCAGTTTGTGCATCAGATCCATCTCCTGTGGGTTCGAACCCCGTTCGGCTACCGCTAGCAACACCGCACGCCGAAGACGAAGCACGCGGATCTGCACGTCGAGGGCCGCTGCGTGTGCTCCAGCGACCTCGGTCACCGAGATCTCGCGAACCAGGATGCGTCGGATCGTGGCCAGATCGATGTCCAGCTCACGCAACGTCCGGACCAGTTCCAGGCGCGCCAAAGCGTGCACGTCATAGAGGCGGTAGCCGGCCGGGCTGTGACAGGTCGGCGGAACGATCCCCTTGTCGGAGTAGAACCGGATCGTCTTGACCGTCAAACCGGTCCGCTCGGACAAAGCCCCGATCGTGAGGAGGTTCTCGTCGTCCATGCCCACAAGCTTGATGTCTCCCCCCGATGGAGACTCAAGCCGACACCGCAATCCACCCCCCAGCACCATTCTGACCGGCACCAACGGAAACGATCACGAAGTCGCGCTGGAGTATTGGCCGACCACATCGAGGAGATCGTGCAGTGAATCGATGGACCCGGTCGGCTTCGCCGGCTCGACCCACGAAAAAGGTAACGGGGTGTCCTATGGTGTTCGTCAGCGAGTTGGTGCAGAAAGTTTCGAAGCGAGCATGGGGCGCGCGGCGCGAGGATCCGAGTAGTGCCAGGATCGGGTTATGTCGAAGGATGCTGTTGACTTGGTCACGAAGCTGTCGTTGTTCTCCGAGCACTGGTCGCCGAAGGTTGTTGCTCGGGTCAACGACTACGAGATCAAGGTCGTCAAACTCGAAGGTGAGTTCGTGTGGCACAAACACGAGGAAACGGACGAGCTCTTCTTCGTCATCGAAGGCGAACTGACCATTCAGATGCGTGACGGTGACGTCCGAGTGCGGCCGGGCCAGTTGTTCGTGGTACCCAGAGGCGTTGAGCACTGCCCCGTGGCCGACGGCGAAGTGCACGCGATGCTCATCGAGCCTGCCGGCGTTGTGAACACCGGGGATGCGGGTGGCCCGCTGACTGCGGAATACGACGACTCACTGACCTGACACAGGGGGTTCACGCTGCCTCTGCATGGGCCCCACGGTCGGTAGTGCCGTTGGTCATCGGACGGTCGCCAAAGGTAACGGGCAGAGGGGGGACCGGCGTTGACCGGATCACCACGACCATCTGCCGGGTACAGGAACACTCGATGTTGACGCACCCCGGCTCCTACCTACCGCCGAAATTCGGTTGGTGCGCGGTGTTCACTGGACGAAGCTGCGAGTGTGGTCGGAGTCGAGAAGGGTTTGCGGGTACCGGGCCGGGCGCGTGCCACCGGGTTGAGTCTGTTCTCCTGGGTGTTGTTCGCGAGTTCCGGTTCGCTGGCGGCCGCGGTGATGGTGGTGGGCTGGGACCCGGCCGCGGTGACTTTCGTGCGGATCGGAACGGCCGCGGTATTGCTGGTTGTCGTGGTCGCGGTATGGCGGCCGCGGGCACTGCGATTCGAACGCGCCGATATCTGGCTGTTGCTCGGGTATGGAGTGCTCGGCGTCGCGGGGGTGCAGTTGCTGTTCTTCGTCGCGGTGGCCCGGGTACCGGTGGGTGTGGCGATGGTGCTGGTCAATACGGCGCCTGCGCTGGTCGCGCTGTGGGTCCGGGTGGTGCGGGGGACGCGGCTTCCCGGGCAGGTATGGCTGGGTATCGGGCTGGCGCCGGTGGGGTTGGTGTTGATCGCGCAAACCTGGGAGGGTGCCCGGCCGGACCCGGTCGGTGTCGCGGCCGGGCTGGGGTCGGCGGCCTGTTCGGCCGGGTTCTTCCTGCTCGGTGAGCACGGCGCCCGCCGGCACGACCCATTCGGCATGACCGCGGCCGGACTGGTGATCGGGGCGGTCGTGGTGGGGGCGGTCGCCGCGCCGTGGACGCTGCCTTTCCACCTGCTCCCTGTCTCCGCGGTATTGGGTGGACTGCACGTTCCCGTGTGGCTGGTGCTGCTGGTGCTGGCGGTGGTCGGCACCGTACTGCCGTACCTGGCCGGGCTGCGGGCGCTCCGCGATCTGCCGGCGCCCCTCGCCGGTGTGCTGGGCCTGCTGGAACCGCTCGTCGCCGCCGCGCTGGCCTGGATACTGCTCGGCCAGGCGCTTCGCCCGGCGCAACTGGCCGGGGCCGCGATACTGCTGGCCTGTGCTCTACTCGTGCAACGGGCCACGCCATAGGGAACGGAGCGCCGACCCGCCGGCGAGGGTTGCCCATGCCGCCCCGTAGTGCGCCGGGGCGGCCGGCGGCAGTCGCGCGGACGGCAACCGGGTCTCGAACGGGCTGACAGTCCTTGAGAACACCGGTACCGAGCCCACCCGCTCGGCGCCACAGTAGTGGTCACCGGCGGGTGGATTCGTCGTTATCGGCTGTAGTTCACCCGCGTGCGGCGAACAGTGCCCTGTCCAGCCCCGATGCCGCTGCCAGCTCGTCGAGGATTTCTCTCGCCGGGTCACCGGCGGCGGTACCGACCACGGCGACCGTCCCGTCCGCTGATTCGTCCGGACTCAGGAATCCGACCTCGTGCCCCGACTTCAGCCGTATCAACAGGAATTCCCCGTAATTCTCATCGAAGTCGAAGAGTTGATCGATCCGATCTTCGATCTCGTCTACGGCGAGATCGACGGCTGCTATGGGTGTGAGCGTGGCGAATTCGGACAGCCTCTCCTCCGGCAGCAGGTCGTACGGCCTGATCGGCCACGGCCGCAATGCGTCCATCTGGGAGACGATCATGGATAGAAAGTCCAGGACTTCTCTATCATCCATCTTCGAAGGGCGCTCCGGTGGCACCGGGTACAGGTTTCGGAGTGCAGTGGACAGTATTTCGTACTCCTGGTCCGGAGTGAGTTTCCACAGGGGGTCTTCGACGAGAGCGACCGCCACATTGCGCGCTACTGCCTCATCGATGCGAGGTTCGAACCGGACGTGGTTGAGCAGGGTTCGTACAATGCTGTTCCAATCGTCCATATCGTCGGACATTCGCTAATTCCTTTTGATCGTTACCATATCGGGTGTGATTTTATCTGCGCCCATTCTGTATAGGCGATGAACGAACTGCAGGGTGTGTGCCTACCAGGCCGAATCCTTCGGCCAGCGAACTCCTTTCGTCGACAACGGCCGTCCTGGCCACCGCATTTGACGGCAATGGAATGGGCTCCGTCGCTCAGGGAAAACGCGATCCTGCCCGCCGAGTCCGAGGCCGAGCTGGTCAGGGCGGAGCATCGAGCCCCTTGCGGGGGCGACCATCGACGTAGGAGGAGGTTCCGCGGCAAGGGGAGCCGACAGGAACCAGCCGGCCACCCGGATGCATCGGTTGCCCGATCGGCGGCAGCGACAGTCTCCACAGCCCACGTATTTACCGGAGCTGAGCATGACGCGCGTGTCGAGTATCGCCCGAGAGGGGAAGTTCCAGTGCCCGCCATGATCTCGAGCTGCCGACTACGACTTCTGGACCCTGTGGAACGGCACGCCGCGCGCGAGATCGAGCCGTGCGCAGGACCCCACGGAACAACCTGCCGCTTCATTCGTCCCGAGAGTGACGCCTGACACAATCCGTGGTCCTCCGATGAATCCCTGCTCGGTCGTTCGTCTTCTGATCAGGATTCACACGAGCAAGGAGATCGACGATGCCGAACACCCCCAAGGGCCCCGCGTCCTACTTCCCGTCCATCGAAGCGAAATACGGGCGCGGCATCGACGAATGGAAAGCCGTCCTCCGCGAATCCGGGCTGTCGTCGCACAAGGAACTCGTCGACCTCCTGAAGACCGCACACGGTTTCGGCCACGGGCATGCCAACGCCCTCACCCAGCACTACCTGCACCCCGAGAAATGGGCCGCCGCCTGAACGGTCCGGGGTAGCGAGCCGGGCGGGAGAGGCTCCGCGGGGTGTGCCTCTCCGCCGACGGTATGTGCCGCGCCTCCGCGCCGATTCGGCGTCTCGACAGGGATGCGGCGGTAGGCTGGCGGCGGTTCGCTGCCGGCCGGACGACGAGGAGGATTCGTGGAGCAGCAGGCGCATTTCCTGACGATCGCGACCGCCGACCTCGATGCGGCCCGGCGTTTCTACGTCGACGGCCTGGGCTGGGAACCGCTGATGGACGTGCCGGGTGAGATCATCTTCTTTCAGATCGCGTCCGGACTCGTGCTGGGATTCTTCCTCGCGGAGAAATTCAACGCCGATATCGCCGACGGGTCCGATCGCGCGGCGGTCTCCGGGCTGACCCTCTCGCATAACGTCGGTGATCGCGACCAGGTACTGAGCACGGTGCAGGCCATGGTCGCCGCGGGCGGCACGATCCTCAAAACGCCGCGGGAGAGCGAATTCGGCGGGATCTTCAACGGTCACGTCGCCGACCCGAACGGGGTCGTCTGGGAGATCGCGCACAACCCGGGCTGGCGTATCGATCCGGACGGAAAGGTTGTGCTGTGACCGTGCGCGAACGACTGGGCATACCGGCCGTCGACACCACGCCGATCTACGGCGAACCGTTCGAAACGGCCGAGGGGGCGATCGTCATCACGGTCTCGCGCCGCAGCATCCTGAGCACCACCATGCGACCGGCCGGTGTCTTCGTCGTCCACGACGGCGCGGCGACCTGGGTTCCGGCCGTCGACGTGAACCGCATCGCCCTGCTGGGGGAGGTGATCGGACTGCTGGCGGCCGTGATCGGCAGCCTGGCCGTCCTGCGCCGCCCACCCTGGCCGGACCTGCGGATTCACCGCTGATCCGCTATACCGCTATCGCTGCTCTCGGAGGGTCAGCACAGATTTCCGCAGGCATTGCCGGGATGCGTCGATGATGGCGTCGAGGCCGGGCCGGAACGGTCCGGGTGCGGCAGTGTGGTGTCGATCAGGTCGCTTCTCCGCGGCGAGCGTCGTCGAGGAGCCGGATCGCCCGCGGACCCACACCGTGCAGGGCAAGCAGTTCCTCGAGCCTCGGCGGTAGGTCGGTGATCGACCGGTATCCGGCGTCGACCAACGCCCCGGTCGCCGGTCGGCCGATCTGCACGCCGTCGAACACCGGACCCCGATCCGCAGACGTCATACGGCGAAACCTACCCGAGGCGACCCCTGAGTGCGGATTGCGACGGCTCACCGTTGACCGAAGGCCTGCCCCGGCTGTTCACGGCGCATCGCCACGCGGACACTCTGAATCAACCGTCCAGTTCGGAGCTCGGTATCATCACCTGGTCCCATCCACTCCGGCAGCAATCATGAGTGGAAGTCCGGTGTGAATCCGGCGCGGTCCCGCCACTGTGATCGGCATCCTCGGATGCGGTAAGCCAGGTCGCTCAGCTGCCGGGCTCCGCTTTCGAGGCGTGTGACCTCGGGAAGGAACATCGTGTCCCGGAAAAATCCCGCCTCCCCGGCCCTCACGCGCCGGCTGGCCGCCGGAGCCCTATCCCTCGGAACGACGCTGACGCTGGTCGCGTGCGGTCAGGCGGTGCAGGACACCGATACCGCGTCCGCCGCGGGCGCGCATTTCGTGGACTCCGGCAACTGCGGTATCACCACCGAGTACGCGGGCGTTCCCGAACGTGCGGTCACCCTCACCTCCAATGCCACCGAGACGATGCTCGAACTCGGCCTCGCCGATCGGATGGTGGGCACCTCGTATCTGCGGGGCCGGGAGATCGCCCCCGCCTACACCGGCGACTACCAGCGGGTGCCGATCCTGTCCTCGGAACAGCCGACGATGGAACAGCTGATCGACAGCGAACCGGATTTCGTCTATTCGGGTTATCCGGACGGGTTCAGCGAGAAGACCGGCCATACCCGGCAGCAGCTCGGAGACCTCGGTATCAAAACCCACCTCAACAGCGAAGGCTGTGCGACCGGGCCGGTGCGGATCGACGATATCTTCGCCGAGATCACCACCATCGGCGCCATCTTCGGGGTGCCCGATCGCGCCGCCGCCTCGGTCGACGCACTGCGCGCCCGGCTGGACGCGGTGCGGGAGCGGGTGGGCGACCGCGAGCCGGTCCGGGTGTTCCTCTACGCCTCGGGCGCCGCCACCGCCGCGACCACCGGCGGCAACAGTATGGCCACCGCCCTCATCGAAGCGGCCGGCGGCGTGAACGTCTTCGCCGATGTGCCCGAGCGCTGGATGAACGTCTCCTGGGAGCAGGTCGCCGAACGGAAGCCGGATGTGATCGTCGTACGGGAAGAGGGGACCACACCGCAGTACAGGTCGCCCTCGGTCGAAACGAAGATCGGCGACCTGTCGCGGGTTCCGGTCATCGCCGACACCCCGGCCATCCGCAACCGGGCGTTCTCGACGATCACGCTCTCGCAGTTGCAGCCCGGACCGTATTCGATCGACGGTGTGGAGCATCTGGCGCGGCAGCTGCACCCCGACGCTTTCCGGTGACCGGCCGCCACGGCCGGGTCCGGCTACCGGCGGTACTCGCGGTGGCGACCGTGCTGCTGCTGGTGGTCGCCACCGCGGGAATTCTCATCGGGTCGGTGGGAATCGACGCGGCGACCGCATGGCGGATCATCGCCCATCGCCTCACCGGCCCGGCCCTGGTGACACCGGACTGGACGCGGTCGCAAGATCTGATCATCGCCGACACCCGGCTGCCACGGGTACTGCTCGCCGGTATCGTCGGCGCCGGGCTGGCGCTCGCGGGGACCACAATCCAGGCGGTCGTGCGTAACCCGCTGGCGGGCCCGGGGGTGCTGGGGGTGTCGTCCGGTGCCGCGGTCGGCGCGGTCGCGGTACTCCGCTTCGCGCCGGTCGGCCAGACGGTTGTGCTGCCCTTCGCGGCGTTCGCGGGCGCACTCGCGGCCATGATGCTGGTACTGCTGGTCGCCGGCGGGCGCGGCAGCGCGGAACCGGCCCGGCTGGTGCTCGCGGGGGTCGCGGTGTCGGCGGTGCTCAGCGCCCTGACCTCGCTGATGGTGCTCACGTCACCGGATCAGAGCCTCGCCACCCAGGTACTGCAGTGGACCCTCGGCGGGTTCGGCGGCGCGAGCTGGGATCGGCTGGTGGTACCGGCCGTGGTGCTCGGGCTGTCGTGCGTGGTGCTCGTGCCGATAGCCCGAGGTCTCAATGTGATGCTGGCAGGCGACGAGGGCGCCACCGCGCTCGGACTCGACGTGCGGCGCCTGCGCTTCGGGCTGATCGTGCTCTGTGCCGTGCTGACCGGCGCGCTGGTCGCGGTGAGCGGGGTGATCGGTTTCGTCGGCCTGATGATCCCGCATATCGCGCGCATGCTGGCCGGTTCCGATCACCGCCGGGTACTGCCGGTCGCCGTGGTGGTGGGCGCCGCGTTCGCCATCACCGCCGATCTGGCCGCGCGCACGGTCATGATCCCGCAGGAGATCCCGGTGGGGATCGTCACGGCGCTGGTCGGCGGCCCGTTCTTCGTCTGGCTGCTGCGCCGCACCGGGAGCCGGTGATGCTGAGCTTCGACCGGGTGACCGTACGCGCCGGAGCGACGACGCTCGTCGACGCGGTGAGTCTCGAGGTCGCGGCGGGGGAGCGGGTGGCGCTGGTCGGGCCGAACGGGAGTGGTAAGTCGACGCTCCTGCGCACCGCCTACCGGGCCCGTCGTCCGGATTCGGGCACGGTAGTTCTCGACGGCCTGGATGTCTGGCGTGCCCCGGTCCGCGCGATCGGGCAGCGCACCGGTGTCGTCGGGCAGCAGCATCTCGCCGATTTCCCGCTCGAGGTCGCCGAGGTCGTACTGCTGGGCCGCGCCGCGCACAAACGTCTCCTCGAGTTCGATACCGCGCACGACCACGAGCTGGTCGCCCACGCCCTCGACGCCGTCGAGCTCGCCGGTCGCGCGGAGACCGCGTTCTCGACCCTGTCCGGCGGCGAGCGCCAGCGCACCATGGTCGCGCAGGCGCTCGCCGGTAGTGGGCAGGTGCTGCTGTTCGACGAACCGACCAACCACCTGGACCTGCGGCATCAACTCGCGCTCATGGAACTCGTTCGCGCTCATCCCGGGACGGCGGTGGTCGCATTGCACGATCTGCAGCTGGCAGGGCGTTTCTTCGATCGGATCGCGGTGCTGAACAGCGGGAAACTCTGGGGAATCGGGACTCCCGGTGAGATTCTGACGCCCGACCTGCTCGCGGAGGTGTACGGGGTGCGGGCCGATATCGCCGCCCATCCGGTCGACGGCAGCCCGATGGTGGTCCTGCTGTGAGCGGGTGGGGTGTGCTCACCCACGTCGACGCCGGGCCGGCGGCGGCCGAATCCATTGCCGCCGCTATCGAGCTCGCCCGCGCCGCGGAATCGCTGGGTTACGAATCCTTCTGGGTCGCCCAGCACCGATTCGGGCATCAGGGCGGTGTGATGCCGAGCCCGCTGATACTGCTGGCGGCGGTCGCCCAGCACACCACCCGCATCCGGCTCGGCACCGCGTCGATCGCACCCGCCTTCGAGGACCCACGGCGATTGCTCGAAGACGCCGCCGTGCTGGACGCGCTGAGCGGCGGCCGGCTGGAACTCGGTCTGGGCAGCGGGTCATCGCCGCAGGCCTCGGCGGCCTGGGGTTTCGAACACGAATCGCGACACGAGTGGCACTGGTCCGCGGTGGATTCGGTCCTGGACGGGATCCGGTCGGGGATCGGGCACGGTGAGCGGTTGCCGGTCGTGCCCTCCGCGGCGGGTCTGGCGGACCGGGTCTGGCTGACCACCGGCAGCGCCGCGGGCGCACAGGCCGCGGCCGCGCGTCGGGCGGGGCTCATCGTCGGACGCCGCACGGTCGATGAACGCGGACCTCGTGCCGAGGACCGCCGCGTCGCCGAACTCATCGAGCAGTACCGGCAGGAATCCGGGAGTAACGCGCGGGTCGCGATCTCGCGGCCGCTCCTCGCGACCACCGACGGTGTTCTCGCAGGCCGCTTGCGAGACCGAGAACAGCGGCTGCGCGGCGAACGCGGGAAACCGGGCGCTCCGGCGAGCGTGCTCATCGGTCACCCGGACGACATCGTGGCCGGGCTCCGCGACGACCCGGCACGCGGCCTCGTCGACCACCTCCTCATCCATACCCGCCCGCTCACCGTGCCGCCGCGTATCGAGATCGCCGGGCTGGAATTGCTCGCCGAGCGGGTCCGGCCCGAGGTGGGCGCGATATTCCACGAGTCTCCGACGGCCGAAATCGGCGGTTAGCCGAGTTCATTCGCTGCCGTGCGCGGCGCGGCTCCCAGCTGTCACCCGCCCCCGCGGATCTCTGGATCGCTCACAGTCCCGACACCATCGACTCGAACAGATGCCACGCGGCCGCCGGATCGGCGGGCGTGGCGGTATCGGATACCTCGGTGAGCAGTCCGATGATCGCCCACGACAGTGCGCCGACCATGAGATCGTCGGAGCGCAGTCCCGGATTCGCGCTGAGATGTTCCCGCAGAATCGTCGCGACGCTGCGCCGATAGCCACGCAACGCCGCCGCGGAACTCTTCGGGCCGACCAGGGGCCGGTAGACGTCGGGATGGCCGGCTGCCAGCGCGATCATCACCCGCACCGGTGCCCACGGGCCGTCATCGGGCCCCCGGCCTATCTCGGCGCGCAGGAACTCGGTGCAGCTCACCACCAGCAGCTCGTCCTTATCGCGGTAGTGGGCGTAGAAGGTGGAGCGACCGATATTCGCCCGCTCGATGACATCGCTGACGGTGATGCGGTCGTAGGCGCGCTCCATCATCAGCCCGATCAGGGCCGCGTGCAGAGCGTCGCGGGTTCTGCGGACCCGGCGGTCGGGGGTGGTCATCGTTCTCCTCGCTGGACAGTTTCCGCGGATCTGTACGGAAACGGACGGATCCGGCGGTTTTGATTCTGGTCCGGAATCGATGCGGTGGCGACGATCGACCCATGACATCAGATCAGCGGGTACGCACCCCCATGTTCGTCGACGAGCCGGATACGGGCCTCGTCATCTCCGGCCTGCGCCGGTACAACCTTTTCACGGCCCTGTTCTTCTTCGGCCGCCAACGCGGACTCCTGTCCCGGCTGGTGTCCCGTAGCGACCTGCGGGCAGGCGAGGACGTGCTGGATATCGGTTGTGGCCCGGGCAAACTCGTCCGCGCGATGGGCCGGCAAGTGGGCCCGGGCGGCAGCGTCACCGGGGTCGATCCCTCCGCCGAGGCGATCGCCTACAACCAGCGGCGGGACCCACACCACCGCTATCTGCGTTCCCCAGCCCAGCAACTCCCGCTACCGGACGACGGTTTCGACGTGGTCACCTGCACGTTCGTCATGCACCATATTGCCGAGCCGTACCGGGACGCCGCGCTGAACGAGATGTGGCGGGTTCTGCGCCCGGGCGGACGCCTGCTGCTCGCCGATGCGCACTCGTCGGGATTCGTGCGTGCGGTGGCCGGCGGGTGGGCGAGGATTCGCGGAAGGAAACCGATCGACCCGCTCGCGGGTGTGGATATTCGTCGATACGTCCCTCGTCTGACCGAGATCGGATTCGCCGAGCCGCAATTCGTCGCTGTGGGGCACCACACGGCGACCTTGCTGTCGACCAAGCCCCACTGAGCGCCGCCGGGCACGGGCTGTGAGTGCCGGAGCCGGCGGCGGCCTCCACGTCATGGCCTGTGCCGTCCTGCCCCCATTCCTGGGAACCCGCATCGGCCTATGAGAGATTCGTGGGTGGTGTCCGGCAGGAGAAAGGTGAGGTGCTGCGGTGGCGGACGACTGGTCGCGGTATACGCACCCCGAGACGGTAGCTGCGCTGGAATCCGGCCAGGATTTCGTCCACGCTGTCGACGATATGATGGAACGAGTCGACGATATTCGTGCCCGCCGGCCATCGCCCAGTTCGCGTGTGATTCCGGAGGTCGATGGATACGGACGGCTCACCGATCTGTACATCGCCCCGGGCACCATCGCCCATTCGGCGGGACAGGTGGAGCTCGCGGCCGATATCCTCGCGGCGATACAGGAGAGCACGGTGGACGCCGCGCGTCAGCACCGGCTCGCCCTCCAGGAAACAACCTGGCCGCGTCTACGGGAGCCGCAGGCGTGAACGGCACGGATATCACCCGGATCAACGGACACGTCGTATGACCGAACCGAATGACTCTGCCGCCGCGCAAGCGGTTACCGAGCGTCGCAACCCCGTGTTCGAGGTATTCAATCCCGACTACTCGGTCGGAGTGGCATGCGATGGCGCGGGATGGATCGTGGGCGTACACCTGGGCGACGAGGTATGGGAGAACACCGACCTGTGGCTGGCCGCCGAACTCGTACGCGTCGCCCGCCTCGCCCGAATGAAATCTCAGGTGGGTCGCAGGGCGGAGATGCTGGCTAACGGAGCGCTTCCCCACAGCGCCGACAGGTTGGGTCTTCCGACCGAGGCGGAATTCTCGCGGCAGTTGCATGAAGAGTTCGGGCGGGGGTTCTGACGGCCGATGACCCATCCCCAGGAGTGGGGATGCTGAAAAATGAGAGCAACGGACGGGAGAGGTTGGGCGATGGCGCAGGAATTCATACAGGATCCGGACGTGCAGCGCCGCCGTGCCGGCGCCAACAGGGCGGCCAGCGATCCCGCGTATGCGCGTGCCGTGGGCGACCCGGAATGGCTGGCCGGTTTCGAGGCCCAGTTCGGCAAGGCGGCCAACGTATTCAAGGTTCTCGACGCCGAGCGCCATATGAAGGACCGTGCGGTGGGATGGACCGGAATCGGAGACGACCTCAACACCAACGGCGATCATTCGGACGCTGCCGGTACCACGATCGAGACGATGGATATCGATGGCTACCAACACATACGACGGTCGTATCCGGAAGCGTGATTTCGCGTCCGCTAGTCGTTTGAATTCGGGGACGGTCTCATGGGTGAGAACAAATACAAAGCCGGCCAGGATCTGGATGATGGCTACGCCGGATATCTGAGCGAGGGCCAGTCGATCAAGAAGGGGGAGTGGCTCTACTCACCCAACGGCGACTACCGGATGGGTATCCGGGAAGGTAACGCCGTCGTCGAGCATGTCGGCAGTGGCAATGTCGTCACCCAGCTGTCGAACGAGAAGGACATCAAGGGTGAGTCCATCAAGTTCGAGACCGAAGACTGGGCGCAAGGTGGTGCGGATCAACTAGCCCTGCAGGGTAAGAACAAACAGGGCAGTTACTCCAACGGTTTGTGGGAAACCGGAACCGGCGGAAATCACGACGTCAAAGATTTCAACGACGATTTCGCCGATGACGAGCTGCCCGAAGTATTTGCTCTGACCAACGATGGATTGCTCATCGCCATGCGCGACAATCCAGGGTCGGAATGGGACGGAAAACTCGACCCCAAGAAGGACAGCCGAGCCCTGTCCTATTGGGGTGATCCGAAGGATATCGCCAAGAAATCCCCCGGGCTCGATGCCAAGGCCAAGGCGGAGATCGACAAGCTTCCGAAGAAGCTGCAGCTACCCGAAGGAAGCAAGCCGTCCTCCGACCTCGTGCTCGCCGTTGACCTCGCCAACTATCGCTTGGTCTATCTGTCGGGTCAAATGGGAACCGAGAAAGGCAAGAAGCCCGATCTCCTCATCTCCCCCAAGGAGGGTGAGGACAAGAACACCCATGACAACGATCTCCGTGACACCTCCATCGAGAAGTTGCAGAGCAGGGGCGAAGGTGCCGGGCAAACGGAAGAGGGGTACAAGGCTGTCGTCAAATCTCTCTCCGCGGATGCCGACTGGTGGCAGGATCAAGATTTCAAGTTCGTGAAGCGCGTGGAGACGCTATCCGAGGCCAATGAGAAGGCCTACGGGAAGATCTGGACCACTGTGGACGGTGCGAACGACGATATCGCCGCGTCACTGAAGGGTGGTGTTACCCGCTACTGGGGTAGTGATCTATCCACGCAATACGCAGAGCCCGGCTTGCAGAACGTCGCGGAAGAGGCCGCGATTTTCCCCTTGCTCAAGGATGCGATCAAAGATTGCACGAAGATCGTCTCGGACTACGTGAAAGCTGCGGAAGACCTCGCAGACAAGGGAGATAAGACCGGCGACGGTGACAAGACCGGCGACGGTGACAAGACCGGTGACGGTGACAAGACCGGTGACGGTGACAAGACCGGCGACGGTGACAAGACCGGCGACGGTGACAAGACCGGCGACGGTGACAAGACCGGTGGCGGTGACAAGGGCGGTGGCGATCAGGGGGGTGGCGATACGGGTGGTGGCGATACGGGTGGTGGCGACAAGGGCAAGGATCCTTCATTCGGTGACGGCGGCGAGAACAACAAGGGCGACGGCAAGGAAGACGGCAAAGAGGACACCGAGAAGCCCGATACCAAGCCGATCGACGTCGAGGACGAGTTCTCGAAGATCGTCGGCGGAGGCTCGGCCGATGGCTCGGAGTCGGAAGATGCCACGGAGGATGGGAGCCCCGAGAGCGATCCCAGCAGCCTCGAGGATCGGATAATCGAAGCCATCAATGGGGGTCCCGGCGAGCAGCAACAGCAGCAGCAGGGGCCTGGGCAGCAGGTGCAGCCGGCTCCCCAACCCAGCCAGGATCCGATGGCGGGCCTGGCACAGGCCGCGATGATGTCCTCACTCGCGGGTCCGTTGGCGCAGGGCGCCAACGGTGATGCCGCCGGCAAGGACGACAAGGAAAAGGAAGACGCCGAGGACGACACCGACAAGCCGATTCCCGGCGCCGGTCAGCAGTCTCCGGGTACGGTCGCCGCCGTTGATCAGGGGAATCAGGGAGACCAGGGGAATCAGGCACAGCAAGCGGTCTTCGCACCGGAGGGCGATCCCGGCGCCCCGCTCAAGGTGGATACCCCCGGCGCCCCAGTCGATCACAAGCTACCCGACGGTTCGACGGTGGAGGTGCCGCAGCCTGTCGCCGAAGCGTTGACCAAGGTAGCGGAGAATCCGGCGTTCAACGCCAGTCAGGCCTATGCCGATACATCGGTCGCGCGCGCCGAGGACAACCAGTGGGACGCGACCGACGCCTCTCAGTTGCGGACGGGTGATGTGGTGGCCTGGGAAGATTACAGCGCGATCGTGATCGACAACGGGAACGGCCCGCATTACCTGGAAAACGGGCAGCTGATTCCGCTGGATCAGAACAACCTGGACCACCCGGTACACGGGAATTTCGAGAACTATTACCATCCGAGAGGTCTCGATTCCGGTCCCGCGGACGCCGCGACTCCCGAAGCGCCCACCGAACTGCCGGACCCGAAGGTCACCCAGTCGGCGCCGCCCGCGCCGCCCCCGGTGCAGGCGCCTCAGTCGACCTGAGGTCGCGGGGGGAATATCAGAGGGCTCGGATCCCCACCGGTGGTCTGAAAGCCGCGGCGGCGAATGCTACTCTCCGCTGAAGATCGCCAGAGGGAGGCTGCCATCGACGCGCTGTTGCTCATCCTGCTGATCATCGTGCTCGTGGTGGCAGGTGTCGCGGTGTATTTGCTGGTCCGGAAGCGGAAGGCGCCCGCCGCGCCGTCCGGGCCGGTCGATCCGTTCGCCGATAAGGATTCCGATGCGCTGCGCGGGGACCCGCGGGCGCTGAAGGCGGGCGATATCGTCGATATCTTCGGTGACACCTACACGGTTCGCGGGTCGTTGCGCCTGAAAGAGGGCGGATACCAGTGGAGTGAGCATCTGCTCGATACCGCGAAGGGCACCCGCAAGTGGCTGTCTGTGGAAGAAGACCCCGACCTCGAACTCGTGCTGTGGACGGAGACGCCGGGTATCCCGGCGCCCGGCGGCAAGGAGATCGAGCACGATGGGAAGCGGTTCCGGCTGGACGAGTCGGGGAACGCGCAGTACCTGAGTGAGGCGACCACCGGGCTCACGCCGTCGGGCACGCTGGCCTATCACGACTATGTGGCCGAGGACGGAACACGGCTGTCGTTCGAGGATTTCGGCGAATCCGGCAAAAAGGAAGCCGCGATCGGGCAGGTGCTGTACCGGAGTGCGATTATGATCTACCCGCAGTCACCGTCCTGAGGAACTGCGTAACAAAGACGGGCTGTGTGCCGGACGGGGGAAGGTTTTCCGTGAGTCGTAAATCTTGGGTGATCGCTGCGCTGTGCGCGATCCTGGCCGTGGTGCTCGCGGGCTGCGGCTCCGATGACGACGATGACGGCAGCAGCGCGCGCTCCTACGTCTCCTCGAACTACACCCGGGCGGCCAAACTCGATGAGGCCAACAACGGGACGGCCTACACCGCGAACAAGGCGCCGAATACGGCGGCCGACGAGATCGCCCGCGCCTCGCGCCCGCTGGACCGGCGCACCTCGGGGCCGATGACGTTCCTGCAGTATCGCGACGACATCATCGCCGTCTCGCCGAACGGGTCGGGCGCCAAGATCCTGGTCGACGATTACCGCACCGGCCATCGCCGGCACCACTCCTATGTCAGCGCGTTCGGCTGGCCCAGCGATAACAGCGGTTTCCGTGGCGGCGGTTCCGGCGACGGAAAATAGCCGCCACCTCGCAGACAGATTCCATTTCCAGGAGGAAACAATGCTCGAAGACCTGCCCGCGAACGCCGGAGCCGCGGCGGCCTACTCCGGCCTCGGGATCGTGCTGATGGTGCTCGGATTCGTGCTGGTGGATGTGCTCACCCCCGGTAACCTGCGGCATCAGATCTGGATCGAACGCAACCGCAACGCCGCGCTGCTGGTGTCGGCGAACATGCTGGGCGTGGGGATCATCGTCGCCACCGCGATCTGGACCTCCGAGGGCGCGATCGGCCGGGCGCTGGTGTCCAGCGCGGTCTACGGGATCATCGGATTGATCGCGATGGCGCTGGCGTTCCTGATCCTGGAGTTCACCACGCCGGGTGAATTCCGGGGTGTGGTGAACGAACACGAACTGCATCCGGGGGTGTGGGTGAGCGCGGCCATCCATATCGCGGTCGCGGCGGTGGTCGCGTCCGCCCTCACCTGAGTTGACGGCACAGGATACGACCGGGGCCCCGGTCGGGGCCGAGCCGGAGACCGCGGTCTCCGGGGCCGGCCACATGCGGGGAGCCGACGGTGCGTCCGGGCGCGGCGGGGTGCCGGCGAGCGGCGGGGCAGCCGGGAGCGACCACCCGTCCGGGGGCGTGCCGGGGCGTTTCGCGCGGGTGGCGTTGCTGACCACGGTTTTCGTCTGCGCGGCGTGCGGGCTGGTCTACGAGCTGTCGCTGGTCACGCTGGGCAGCTACCTGATCGGTGACACCGCCACCCAGGCGTCCATCACGCTCAGTGTGATGGTCTGCGCGATGGGAATCGGTGCGCTCGCGGCGAAACCGCTGCGGCACCGGGCGGCCGCCGCGTTCGTCGCGGTCGAACTGGCGCTGGCGCTGTTCGGTGGGCTGTCGGTGCTGATGCTCTACGCCGCCTACGCCTGGCTGAACCTGTACACGGCGGCGCTGGTACTGGCGGCGTGTGTGATCGGTGCGCTGGTGGGCGCGGAGATTCCGTTGCTGATGGAGATGTTGCAGCGGATCCGGCGCCAGGACGCCGGCAGTGCGGTGGCGGATCTGTTCGCCGCCGATTACGTGGGCGCGCTGCTCGGCGGGCTGGCCTTCCCGTTCCTGCTGCTGCCGGTGTTCGGGCAGATCCGCGGCAGTCTGATCGTCGGGGTGGTCAACGCGGTCGCGGGGCTGGTGCTGATCGTCGTCTGGTTCCGCCGGGACCTCTCGCGTCTGCTCCGGGTGGCGCTGGGCGCGGTGACCCTGCTCGTCGCCGGCGTGCTGCTCGGTAGTTACGTCTACGCCGATCGTTTCGAGGCCACCGCTCAGCAGGCGCTGTTCACGTACCCGATCGTCTGGCAGCGGCAGACCGAATACCAGAAGATCGTGCTCACCGAATCGGTGTCGCCGTTCGGGAACCGTGATACCCGGCTGTTCCTCAACGGCGATCTGCAGTTCTCCTCTGTGGACGAGTACCGGTATCACGAGGCGATGGTGCATCCGGCGCTGGCCGGACCTCGGAAGAATGTGCTGGTCATCGGTGGCGGTGACGGTCTGGCCTTGCGGGAGATCCTGAAATACCCGGACGTGGAAACCGTCACGCTGGTGGAACTCGACCCGGTCATGATCGAGCTGGCCCGCACCGACTCCCGCCTCACCGAACTCAACCGGAATTCGTTCGCCGATCCTCGTGTCCGGGCCGTCACCGCCGACGCGTTCTCCTGGTTGCGCACCGCCGAATCCGATTACGACGCGGTGATCGTCGACCTGCCCGACCCGGACCAGACCTCCATCGCCAAGCTCTACTCCACCGAGTTCTACGCGATGACCACCCAGGTGCTCGCGCCCGGGGCGACGATGGTCGTGCAATCGGGCTCGCCGTTCTTCGCGCCCCATTCGTACTGGTGTATCGGGGCGACGATCCGCGCCTCGGGACTGCATGTGCTGCCGTATCACGTGGATGTGCCGAGCTTCGGGGACTGGGGTTTCTTCCTGGTCACCCGGGAACCGGACCCCCGGCTCGCACTCGAACCACCGGCCCCCTTGCGTTCGATCGACCGGCAGAGTCTGCCCGCGGCCACCGTTTTCGCCCCGGACCGCCGGGATACCGGTGAACAGCCCTCCACCCTCATGCACCCGGTGATCCTGGACCTCGCCCGCAAGGAATGGGTCTGATCCGCTGAGCAGGCAGGGCCGACGGGGCCGACAGGGCTAACGGGGCCGGCCGGGGTCGTCCGGCGGCTCCCAGGACAGGACCGGCCCGAGGGCGCGCAGCGCGGCGCCGCCGGGCGCCAGCCGCAATACGGTGTTGCGCAGCGCTACCGCCGGCGCCCAGGGCAGTTGCAGCGCGACCCCCATGCGGCGCGAGAGCCGCCGCAGGGGTTCGACCCGGGCCCGCCGGATGCGGTCGTATTCGGCCAGCGCGGCGGGGATCTCCGGTATCCGGTCGAGCATCGCGGCCAAAGTCGAGGCGTCCTCGATCGCCAGGTTCGCGCCCTGACCGAGGTTGGGGGTCATGGCGTGGGCGGCGTCGCCGAGCAGGGCCACCCGGCTCCGGACGTAGGTGCGCAGCGGTGGCAGCTCGTAGATGTCGTGGTGGAGCACGGCGTCCGGCTCGGCCGCGTCGAGCAGTGCGGGGATGGGGTCGTGCCAGTCGCGGAAACGGGCGCGCAGCGCGGTGAGTTCACCTTCGGAACTCTGTTGTCCGGCAGGTGTATTCGCGGCGGCGAACCAATAGACTCGGCCGTCGTGCATCGGGGCGATACCGAAACGCGCACCGCGGCCGAGGGTCTCACCGCCCGACCGCACCGGTACCGCGGGAGTGACGATGGCGCGCCAGGCGGTGTAGCCCGCGTAGACCGGTTCCGCGGCGTCCGGCCACAGTGCGGCGCGGACCGTGCTGTTGATCCCGTCGGCGCCGAGCACCAGATCGGCATCGGAGCTGCCGTGGTCGTGTTCGACGCGAACTGTCCGCCCCGCCGGTTCCACCGCGCGGACCAGGGTGCCCGGTCGCAGATGTTCGGCTCCCAGCGCGGTCCGCAGGATCCCCGAGAGCGCGGTCCGGTGGATCATCACCAGATCTCCGTAGCGGTGGCGCAGGTCGGCGATATCGATACGCGTCAGCCACCGGCCGCTGGTGTCGCGCATGCCGCCCTCCGTGGCGGACAGGGCCTGCTCGCGGACCGCGGGGCCGACGCCGATAGCATCGAGACCTCGTAAACCGTTGGGCCACAGGCTCAGTCCTGACCCCGCGGGTTCGATCCCGGGCGCTCGTTCCAGAACCTCGACCTGCCATCCACGCTGCCGCAGGGCCAGGGCAGCGGTGAGTCCCGCGACGCCGGCGCCGACGATCACGGCGCGGCGGTCGCTGCCGCGGGGTTCCTGGGTCATCGGTACCTCCGAGGGGTCGGGTGCGGTTGCTCGGGTGGGACGGAACAGTGGCCGAGGCCCCGGCGCTGTGCCCGGCGCGCGGCGCCGTCCCGCACTGATGGGCGTTCCCACCGTCTACCGCTTGCCCCACTGCCCGGGCCGGGTCCGATTATGGACTGCCGCGCACCGCATTGGGCACTCGCGATGGGTATGTGCCTCGCGGTGGTCGGGGTGACGGCATCGCGTTCTCCTGATGGTCCCGATGTTCGAAGGAGACTCGACGGGCCGAAAATGATCAGTCTGTTCATCGGCGCTGCCCGGGTCCGGCGGCGTCGGAGGTCAGGAAGCCGATGGTCTGTGCAACGTCTAGCGGTGTGCCCGCCAGGCCCGGCAGTGTGGTCGCGCCCGCATCACCGCGACTCTGCCGCGCGCTGCTGCGCCGGTGCGTCGCGCGCCGATGGTCCGATCGTTTCGGCCGTCGCAGTGAGCGAATCAGCGCGCCGTCGGCGTCACGACGGTCGCGCTGCCTCCTGCGGTGGTCGCGATGGTGCCGGCGCCCGGGGCCGGTGTCGTGCGGCCGCCCGAGGCGGGCGGGGTGCTGTTCCCCGAGGTGGGTGTCGTGACGTCCACCGTTGTGGGGGTTGCGCCACGTTCCGCCGTGGGCGTGGTGTGCCCTCCGGCCGCGTCGCTCGTCACTCCGGCACTGGCCGAAGTGCCCTTTGCGGACGGTAGCGCGGCCGATGTGGTTGTCGGGGTGGATGTGGTGGTCTCGGTCGGGGTCGCGGTGGCGGTCGTGGTGGCCGGTGGTGGCGGGGAGGTGCTCGTGGCGGGTGGCGGGAGCGGCGGTGGTGCGGGTGGTGTCGTGGCGGGCGGGACGGTTGTCTCGGGTTCGGCCACGGCGCTGCCGGGAACCACGTGCGAAGTGACCGTTGTCGGCGGGGCCGCCGGGGCGCCGGGTGTGGGTGTCACGGTCTCCGGCGCGGGCTGCGTTGGTGGAGCGGGACTTTCGGCGGGAATCGTCACGGTGGGAACAGTGTTGCCGCCCGGCAGCGGTGCGACGCGTTCACCGAGTGGCGCCGGCGGGGCCACGGTGGCGGTGACCGGGGCCCCCGTGGCCGTGACCGGTGCGCCGGTCACGGGTGCGTCGGTGACAGGCGTGGATCCGGTGCGGGTCAATGCCAGCGCCGAACCCCCGGCGACCGCGAAGACCAGCACCGCCGCCGCGACCCCGAGGGTGCGGTGCGGCCGGTGTGGCGGGGCATCCATCCGGTCGAGTGCCCGGCGCGCGGCCGCGGCCAATTCACCGGCCGACCCGTATCGCCCCGCCGGTTTCTTCGCCAATCCCTTGGCGATCACTCCATCGAACGCGGCCGGGATCCCGGTGGCGGAGGGCCGCGGCGGCTTCTCGTTGAGATGCGCCGCGATCTGACGTTGCACGCTCTCACCCGTATAGGGTTTCGCGCCGGTGAGGCATTCGTAGAGCACGCAGGTCAGCGAATACACATCCGAGGGCACCCCGGAGTCGTCGTCGGTGAGGCGTTCCGGAGCCATGTAGGCGAAGGTGCCGATCATCGCGCCGGTGGCGGTGAGTGTGGTGTCGCCGTCGCTGCGGGCGATCCCGAAATCGATCAGATACGCGAAATCGTCTTCGGCGACCAGGATGTTCGACGGCTTCACATCCCGGTGCACCAGGCCCTCGGCGTGCGCCGCGTCCAGGGCGGCCGCGATCTGGCCGATCACCGCGACCGCGGCGGCGGGGTCGAGCCGCTTCCTGTCGGCCAGCAGCCGGGCCAGGTTCGGGCCCTCCACCAGCCGCATCTCCAGGAAGAGCCGGCCGTCGATCTCCCCGAAATCGTGGATCGGGACGATATGCGGTTCGCGCAGCCGCGCGGCGGCGCGCGCTTCCCGCTGGAACCGACTGCGGTACACCTCGTCGTCGACGAACTGCGGGGCGAGCACCTTCACCGCCACCACCCGGTCGGTCTCGGTGTCGTAGGCACGGTGCACTTCGCCCATGGCGCCCGACCCGAGTGGTTCCAGCAGCCGATAGCGACCGAACGGTGTACCTTCCACGAGCTACCGATACCACAAACCGTGACACGTCACAGCACCGCGCGGGGGCGGGACGGGAGCGGGGATACTTCTCGAATCCCCGTGGGTAACGCTTATTTCGACTCCCCGGGTCGGTCCGGCTCCGCCGGGCCGATCGGCGGATCCGCGAAAACGGTGACCGCGGGATCGGCCGCGAGACGCGCCGCCACCCGGGCCTGCACCCGGAGCGCGAAACGACCGGTGTCGGGGTCGAGCTCGATCAGGCCGTAATCGCTGTCGACCTCGTCGTCGGTGAGACCGAGCGCGCGCACGGCGTCGGCGAGAACCGAGCCGGGCGCGAGAACGACGGTCAGCAGCGGCATGCCTTCACGTTACGCGCGTGCGGCGACCTTCTGTAGTTCGGTCAGGAGGGAGCCCGGATCGACGATGCCGTACCCGAAGTCGTAGTCGAACCCCGCGGCCCCACCCTCGGCGGCGGTGCGCTGGAGGAGTTCACGCAACCGGGCCGGCGGGACCTCGGTGGCCGACCATCGGGTGCGGAACGCGGCGACCACCCCGGCCAGGACCGGGCAGGCGGTCGAGGTGCCGGAATCGGGGGCCTGGGGGCCGAACGCGGTGGACCCCAGGAAATGGGAGTAGGCGCAGAGATCCGGTTTGCGGTCGCTGAGCCGCCCCGGGCCCTGCGAGGAATAGCCGACCCGCCCGCCCGCGGTGTCGATGGCGGCCACCGACAGCGCGGCCGGATGCGAATTGGCGCCGGTGATGGGCCGCTCGGGGTAGGCGCAGCGGCCGTCCGGGCAGTCGCGGCCACAGTTTCCGGCGGCGAAGAGGATGTCGGCGCCGGCCGCGTCGAGCGAGCCCACGATGATATTGAAGGGATGGTTGGGGTTGTCGGAGTAGTTGCCCGGATCGCCGACCGGGAAATCCCATTGCGGGGAGAACGATCCCCAGCTGTTGCTGACCACCAGCGCGCGCCGGTCCTCGGGCTGCGCGGTGAGCACGGTGCGCAGGTGGGCGAAGGCGGCGATGGCATCGGAGAGCAGCCCGTCCATCTGGCTGCCCCCGGTACGGGTACTGAGCAGCGCCGGGATATCGAGGAAGGTGGCGCGCGGGGCGGCGATGAGCGCGTCGAAGGCGCACATGGTGCCGTGGTCGACGGGGAACTCGCCCGCCTTGCCCGCCACCCCGGCGGGATTCCAGCTGCGGGCCGCGTCGATCGTGATCGTGGCGCCACTGACCTGATTCACCTGCGCCGCGTTGATCCCGGTGTCCACCACGGCCAGCGCCACACCCGCGCCGGTGAGCCCGGCCTCGGTGAGTGTGTCGCGGCCGAGCCGGGCGGCCACATCGTTCCAGTTCCCGACCGGGCCGTCGTCGGCGCAGGTGAGTACCGGTTCGATCACCGGATCCGCGAAAACGCCGGTGACGCCGGCGGCTCCGGCCAGGGCGGTGCGGGCCGCCCGGTCGTCGTCGGGGATCTCGCCACGGACCAGCAGGGTCCCGGTCTGCTGCTGCGCGGAGTCGCTGACCGGAGTGGCGCCGGGCAGGGCCACCGGCGGAAAGGCCGGGTCGAGCGTGAATCCGGGGAGCGCGCCGGTGATATCGGCGGCGGAGATGGGAGAGGCGGATTCGGTTGCGGCGGAGACTACTTCGGGCGCAGGACGGAGCTCGATCACGACTCGCATGCCCGCCATAGTGCCCGCCGCGCCCGGAGTTGGCAATCGCTGGGCATACCGTCCGGCGGCGGGGCAGACTCGTTATCGTCCGCCGTCGCCGAGGGATCAGGAGTCACACCATGAGAATTCGACGTATCGCCGCCGCCGCGGGCCTTTTCTGCGCGGCCGTGTCCGGACTACCCGCGGTGGCGGGTGCGCAGGAACCCTGGATTCCGGGCAATACCGTCCCGCCCGGGGAATATCTGGTGATCACACCGCCGCAGGGTCCGATTCCCACCACCTTCTCGGGGACCCCGCTGCAGAACTGCCGGGTGTTCGCGGCGGCCGACGCGGCCGGGGTGGAGCTGGTCTGCGGGGCGCATCGTTTCGCCGGGCGGCAGACCCCGCACGGCCCGAACGAGAGCTATCTGACGTTCGGCGCGATCCCGTTGGGTTTGGCTCTCACCCCGCAGGCCACACGGGGCTTCTGGCAGGGACGCGTGACCATCGCGGGCACCTCGGCAGTGGTGTATCCCGCGGGTCTGTGGTTGCGTCCGCTACCGCTGTGACCCGCGGTCACACCGCCGCCGGGACGCGATGGGCCGCGAGCCGGGCGAGTACGGCCTGGTTGGCCTCCCAGCCGTCGGGGAACTTCACCGGCACCCCGAGGTAGACCGGTTCGGCCGAGGGATGCGCGTCCAGTAGTTCGCCGATACCGGCGCGGCCGACGACGATACAGGCGTGCCGGTGCCGGGACGCCAGCACGCACAACCGTCCGGCCTCGAGGTGGAACGCGCCGGCGTCGCGGCGGCCCGACAGCGGATGCAGGATCACGGTGACGTCGTATTCGCGGCCCTGCAGGCGGTTCGCGGTATCGACGGTGACGGTGGCGGCGACCGTACCGGCCAGCGCGTCACGGACCGCTTGGGCCTGATCGCGATGCGCCGTGCCGACCGCGATCCGGTTCGCGTCGATCTCGCGGGTGCCGTGCTCGGAATGCGCCACCCCGCCGCGTTCGAGTAGCCGGCAGGCGAGGTCGGCGATGGCGGCCACCGCCTCGGCATCGGTGCGCAGCGTATGCCGGGCGGGCAGTTCGTAATACGCCCAGCCGTGCGCCGCCGCCTCGTCGAGCACTTCGTCCACCGGACCCCGCAGCCCCCGGGTGGTGAACTCCATACTTCGCTGTTCGGGCCGGGTGCCGGCCGCGAACGGGGCGAACGGATAGAAGGCCGAGGACACCACCTCCGCCGCCGAGGGCGGCAGCCGCCACGACACCGGCAGGGTGTGCACCGGGATGCCCCGGTTGTGGTTGAGCATCACCGCGACCGCGCTCATGGTCGGATCCCAGGACAGGCCCGCCCAGCGATCGGCGTCCACGGTGGCGAACGGGTCGAGCTGGCCGGGATCGCCCACGAACAGCCCGCGTTCGAACCGGTTCGCGATGCGCAGCAACATATCCGAGCGCATCTGATAGGCCTCGTCCACGATCGCGTACGTCCAGCGGCCGTCGTCCAGGGTCGCCCATTTCGCGGCGGTCCCGATCACCAGCGCGCAGCGCTCCAGATCGGCGGCGCGGTTGGCGACGTCGACGTTCTCGCGATCGATGCGGGCGCTGGGCCGGTAGTCGCCCGCGGAGAGGCGACCGATTCGCAGCGCCGGATCGGCGGTGGCGAGCCGGTCGATGAGATCGTCGACCTGTTCGTTGGTCTGCGCGACGATCATGCGCTGTTCGTCGTCGGCGGCAGCCAGCTGGCGCGCGGCCCGCACCACCAGGGTGGATTTACCCGCGCCGGGCGGGGAATCGACCACCAGCGCGCGATGCGCGGGATCGTCGAGATCGGCGAGGATCCGGCCGATGACCTCGTCCGCGGTGCTCATGACCATTCCTCCACGGGTTCGAGGTTCGGTTCCGGCGGGGGCCCGCCGTGGGTCCACGGGGTTTCCTCGCGGGGCGGGAGTTTGGCGGGCGGACCGGCGAAACCGGTGGGGGAGAAGCGGGCGAAACCGATGGCGTCGCCCTCCTCCGGCACGCTGCCCGCGGCGGGGTTCTTGCCCTGACCCATACCGCTCACCAATTCCAGCTGGATCACCCCGTCCTCGACCGCGACGACCTCCACTTTCTGCGCGGGCCGGTCGATGCGGATCAGCGTTTCCCCCACCCGCCCGCGGAACGGGTCGGTCGTCTGCACCCAGAGGTAGGGGCGCGGCACCTCACGGGATTTGGGTTTGGCCCGCCGGTCGGGTTCGCAATCGGCGACCGTGCCCTGGAACGCCTCGCCGACCAGCCGGTACTCGATGAGCACCCGGGGATCGTCGAACGCCCGCTGCGCCTGGAAGGTGTCCAGGGCCTGTTCCTGTTTGAGCAGCCTGCGGGTCGCCGAGACCGCCGAATCCCGGCGGGCCTGCGGGTAGCCCTCCGGGATATCGGAGACGAACCAGGAGAACGCCGACCGGTCGTCGGTCCAGCGCTTCTCCACACTCGCCCCCTCGGGGAGGGCGCGCAGCAGGTCCACCGCCCGCCACATCAACTCCCAGGTCGGTTCCAGCTGCCCGCGGAGCGCCTGTTCGAGCCGTTCCGCCGCGATCACTTTCGCCCATTCGTGTTCGGCGCCGTCGTAGGCGGCGATCAGCGGCGCCAGTTCCTCGTTGTCGAAACCGGGATCGGTGGCCGGGCCCGCGGGCGGCGACGCCAGCGGATCCTCGGCGAGCGCGGCGGCCTGCGGGCCGGTCAGCCCGGCGGGCGGGTCGATCCAGCCGAGCAGGGCGGCCAGGTTGCCGTCCTCGAGCGCGGATTGACCGGAGGCCCAATGGGTGGTGAGTACCGAGGTCATCGCCAGGCAGGCACTGGACCCCGGAAAATCGGAGCGGTCGCCGAACCAGGTGAGCCAGCGGCCCAGCAGCGGTAGCGATTCGACGACGGCGTTATCGCCCTCGGTGCGATGGAAACGCACCGAACGGCCCAGCAGGCGCAGGAATTCGATTCCCCCGGGGTTCGGCAGCAGTAATTGTGGCGCGTCGAGGTAGCGCAGATAGGTTTCGCCGGTCGATTTCACCGTGAGTTCCTCGGCGTCTTCGCAGAAGGCCGAGATATAGGGGAGTACCCGGTCGGCGAGCTGTTCGATGAATCGCAGGCGCAGCACCCGGTCGCGCGGCTGGGCCACGATCAGCACCGTCGAATCGTGGCGGCCCGTCCCGAACATCACCGCCAGCGGTGCGGCCGCTTCACCGGCCAGCCGCAGCGGGACCAGCACCAGCGGGCGCGCGGAGAGGTGGTAGTGCCGCCGGTCGGCGATCGGTTCGGCGCGGCCGGTACGGGCCGCGGTGGCCTTCGCGAGCGCGCCGAGCACGCTCATCGGGCGACCTCCAGGCGCAGCGCGTGCGCCCGCCGCAGCGTTTCGGCGATATCGGCGTGCTCGGGACCCGGGGTCAGCGCGCCCTCGGCCAATCCCAGCACGGTGTCGAGGTTGTCGATACCGCCGAGATCGTCGCAGACACCGCGACCCAGGGTGTCCACCGAACCGTTGTCCCGGGCCTCGGACCGGCAGGAGAAGGCCAGTTCGCAGCTGGACATGCATTCCGGCGCGTACCGGGGCGGGATCGCGGCGACGGTGTCGCGTAGCCCTTCACCCGGGGTGAACGAGGCGCCCGGGGGCACGAGATCGAGCAGGGTGTCGACAGAGGTGAGCCGCGACAGCTGGCGTCCGATCACCGCGAGCTGTTTGCGCAGGTCCAGCATGGCCGCGACCGGGCGGTTGGTGAAATCCCGGGCCGCCACCAGGATCGCCTGGTAGGCAACATCGTCGGGAGAGCGCCCGAGTTCGCGCAGCAGTTCCCGCATCGCCAGCACATACACCGCCGACTGCCGGGCCGCCGAGGCGACCTGCGCCGGATCGGCCCGGCCGTCGACCACGGCGAAGGATTTGATCTCGACCACGTAGAACTTCCCGCCGATCTGCAGCGCCACGACATCGGGTTCGAGATAAGCGGGGGCGCCGGCGATCTCCAGGCGCAACATGGGATGGTCGAAGAGAGTGCCCTGGCCGGAGGCGAGTGCCTGGCCCAGAAGCTGTTTGGTGCGCTGGTAGCGAATCGAATTCGTCGCGTTGTCGCCGACGGTCGCCAGATCGTGGTACCCCACCTCCGGAATGGTGAGTTCCAATTCCTCCCGCAGCAGGCGTAGCAGTTCCGCGCATCCGTGCGCTTTCACCATGGCCTCGAAGGCGTTACCCCGGGTGATCGCGAAAGGCGACTGCCCGAATTGCGCCGGGAATCCGAGTTCCCGGGCCACCTCCGTTTTGTCCACGGCGGCGGCATCCAGTAACGCCCGGCGGGCGCACCCCGGATTGGCGGTGAGCGCCGCGATGGTGCGGGCATTGTGGCGGCTGGTGGCCGCCGCCCCACGCAACTCGTCCAAGCGGGCGGTCAGCGATTTCTCGGCCGGCATCATTTCTTTCAGGCCCCGTTCCGTCGCCGCTCGGCCACCGCGAGCCGAACGCCGAACAATTGCGCCGCGGGATCCGCCAATTGCCGCCGTGCCCGCTCCGCGGCGTCGGCCCGCTGCTGTGTGTCGTCGTCTCTGTGTACCTCTAGTTCGCGTGCCGCGGCCGCCAGCACCACATCCGGGTCGATATTCTTCCCGTCCGTCGCCCCGGGAATCGACACCGCCAGCTGCCACAGCACCCGCTGCGCGGCCGGGGTGCACCCGTGATCGGCCGTGTACCGCGAGAGCCGGATCGCCGCCGTGAGCAGATCCGCCCGCGGACTCAACGGTCCGACCATACGCTGCGCCAACGGCCAGGTACTCACCGCCAGCAGGCCCCGGGCGGGCGCCAGCAGGTCGGTGGTCATGGCCGCGCACAGGTAGTACGGCCGCGCGAACGGGGCGGCCCGGAAGGAGCGTTCCTCGTCGCGGCGCAGGCTGGTGAGCCGGGCCGCGACAAGATCGCCGGAGAAGAAGGCCTCGTGCACGGCGAGGACCAATTTGGGGGCGGCGGGCACCGACAGGAGGGTGAGTGCCCGGTGCACATGTTCGCGCACCGGGACCGCGGCCGAGGGCTGCCGGGGTGGCTCGGGATTCTCGGCGCCGCCGAGCACCGCGGTATCCCATTCCGCTTCGGCGGCACGGAGTTCGGCGCGCAGCCGGCGGGCCGCGGTCCGGTCTCCGGATCCGGCGGCGCGGCGCACTTGGGCGCGCAGCTCGGCTATGCGCTGTTCCAGCGCCTCGGCGGTGGGCATGGGGGAGAATCTAAACGGCGATTCCAGGGAAGTCCAGTAAATGCCAGTATTTGCCGCGGTGTGTCGGAAAAGTCGGCAATTTCCGAACCCGGCGCTCCATACTTTTGGGTATGGTACGGTCCCGGATATGACTGCGGCAGAGTCGGATAACGCGGCGGTGATCACCCAGAATTTCGTCGACGAACTCGCCGCACGGGCGCGCGAGGCCGAGGAATTGCGCCGGTTGCCCGACGCCACCCTCGATGCCGCGGCCGCTTCCGGATTCTTCGAACTGCTGGCGCCGAAACGGTTCGGCGGGCGCGAGGCGAAGTTCCCCGCGATCCTCGACCCCATTCGCCGGATGGCCCACGGCTGCGTCTCGAGTGCCTGGACGCTCGGCTTCTACTCCCTGCACAACTGGCTGCTCGCCCTCTTTCCCGAACAGGCCCAGATCGAGGCGTCCGCCGCCCGGCCCTTCCTCTGCCCCGCCCCGCTGGCCCCGACCGGCCGCGGCACCCCGGTCGAGGGTGGGGTGCGGCTGTCCGGGCGGTGGTCGTGGGCGACCGGTGTGATGGGCGGGAACTGGATCATGGTGGGCGCGGTGTGCGGTCCGGCCGACGGGCTGTATCCGGCGCTGGCGCTGCTCCCCGCCTCCGAGATCACCATCGACGATGTCTGGCATACCGAGGGGATGCGGGCCACCGGGTCGAACGATGTCGTGATCACCGATGCGCCGGTGGCCGATCACCGGCTGGTGCGCTCCGCCGATATCAACAGCGGATCGGCTCCCGGATCCGCCCTGCACGATGCCACCACCTACCGCTGGCCACTGGTTCCCGCGCTGGCCCTGGCCGCCTCGATGCCGGCCCTCGGCGCCGCCGAACGGGCCACCGCGCTCTACGCCGACCGCCTCGAGGGGCGGATCCTCTACGAGGGCGGCGCCTCGCAGCAGGACAAACCGATCGCCCGGGCGCACCTCGGTCAGGCCCGGGTCCGGTTGCGGGCGCTGCGGGGCCTGCTCGACGATACGGTGGCCGAGATCGAGGGCCTGCTCGACGCCGGTGTCCCGGTCGCGGTGGGGGTGCGCGCCGACGCCCGCCTCGCCGCCGCCCATATCGTGCGCGAATCCCGGTCGATCATCGCCGACCTGGTGCACGCCAGCGGGGGCAGCGTGCATTTCACCGACCATCCGATGCAGCGCCTGAAACGCGATATCGACGTGCTGAGCGGACACGTGATCTTCGACTACGACACCACCCGTGAACTGGCAGGCTCCACCGCGCTCGGCCTGAAGACCCCCCGGACCGCACTGCTCTGATCTGCTCGGATGTGACCCGGCCGATCCGCCGACTGCGGTGATTGGTGCCGTTCCCAACCCGGACTACCAGCGCAACTTGTCTGGACGAGGCACTAGATGATCCCTTCCTCCCGGAGGGATTCGAGTTGTTCGGCTGCTTTGCCGAGCAACCCGCCGTAGACCTCGTCGTTGTGCTGCCCCGGCCGCACCGACCCTGCGTTGCGGATGGTGCCCGGTGTCGCCGACAGGACCGGGACCACACCCGGCCCCTTCACATTGCGCTCGATCCGCTCGTCGTAGTGGTCGGCGATCATGCCGCGGGCGAGGAACTGTGGATCCTCGACCACCTGCGCCACGGTGTTGATCGGTCCGCTGATCACTCCGGCCTCGCTCAGGGTGGAGATGATGTCGGCCGGTTGCCGTTTCGCGGCCCAGGCGCCGATGATCTCGTCGAGTTCGTCCTGGTTGCGGCCGCGGGCGGTGTGGTTGGCGAAGCGTTCGTCGGTGGCCAGTTCCGGGCGGTCCATGGCCCCGCACAGCCGCCGGAACACCGTGTCCTGGTTGGCCGCGATCACCACCCAGCTGCCGTCGGCGGTTTTGTAGATATTGGAGGGCGCGATTCCTTCCAGGCGCGTGCCCGACGGGCCGCGGACCACACCGCCGATGTCGTAGTCGGGGATGGTGGATTCCTGCACCGCGAGGCAGGCCTCGGTGAGTGCGGCGTCGACGATCTGGCCTTCGCCGGTGACCGTGCGCCGGTACAGCGCGGCGAGTGCGCCCTGTGCGGCGAACATCCCGGCGAGGCTGTCGCCGAGGGAGAGTGCTAGGCGCGGGGGCGGGCCGCCGGGGAATCCGTTCATATGCCGCAGGCCGCTGGCCGCCTCGGCGACCGACGCGTACCCGGCCTTCCGCGCTTCCGGGCCGGTCTGGCCGTATCCCGAGACCCGCACCAGGATGATGCCGCGATTGCGTTCGCGCAGTTTGTCGTAGCCGAGACCCCAGCGTTCGAGGGTGCCGGGCCGCAGATTCTCGACGATGATGTCGGATCGTTCGGCGAGATCGAGGAAGAGGTCCCGGCCGGCGTCCTCCCGCAGGTTGAGGGTGACGGCTTTCTTGTTGCGGGCGTGGACGGTCCAGAAGAAATGGTGTCCGTCGAGTTCGGCCTGGCCCCAGGTGCGCAGCGGGTCCGGGGCGTCGGGCGGTTCGAGTTTGATGACCTCGGCACCCATATCGCCGAGCAGGCGTCCGGCGAAGGGGCCGGAGATCAGGGTGCCGATCTCCAGTACCCGGATACCGTCCAGAGCGCCGGTTGTCGCGGAGTCCATCGCGGCATTATCTCCCTGGTCGCCGGGGGCGGTGTGGAGGGGTGGGCGGAGTCGCCGGAGTGTCACCGGGCGTGGGTCCGGGGGCAGGGTGGCCGCTCACTCGGCCGGGCCGAAACCGCGGGCGCGCAGCCAGCCGTCAACGACGCCGATCGCCTTCGCGAGCGGTTCCCGCTGGTCGGGGCCCAGATAGTAGTGGTTGGCGCCGGGGATCTCGTGCAGTTCCTTATCCGCGCAACCGAGTGCCGCGTGGATTCGGTGGGCGTGCGAGGGGGTGCAGACGTTGTCGGCGGCGTTGTAGAGCACCAGGGTCGGCACCTGGATATCCGGCCCGCACGCCACCGCGTCGCCGCGGGCGTCGTCGAGACTCCACTGTGAGAGCCAGCTGCGCAGCGTGGTGAACCGGGCCAGCCCGAAGGCGCCAGTGTTCACCTCCTGGGGTTCGCCCAGATACGACTCGCCGGGCGTGCGGTCGTTGGGGTCGAGGGTGGGGTCGAGCACGGTCGGATCGGCCATGGTGCCGTGGACGACGAAACAGTATTCGTCCTGGGGACGGTCGGAGGCCTGGATCGTGGCGAGTTTCTCTTTGACCCAGGCGGTGATACGCCGGTTCCGGTCCTGTTGCGCCTGCCGGAACCGGGCGACGAACTCGGGGCTGTAGGGCGGTTGATTCGGGTTGTCCGGGTTGTAGAGGTCCAGTTCCGGATCGCGCCGGGTGGGATCGGATTCGTCGAGGATCGACGGGTCGATACATTCGGTGAGTGTGTGGTGACGGCTGATGTGCGCGGCCATCAGCAGGATGCCGTCGACCGGCGTCAGCCCGAGTTCGGTGAGGTCGGGGCCGTCGCCGGACGGGGCGGCTGTCACGGTCGGATGCCCGGCCTGCTGCTGGTAGTACACCGATAGCGAGCCGCCGCCACTCCACCCGGCCAGCACCACCTTGCGGTAGCCGAGCCGTTGTTTGGCGTCGCGGACGCATTCGCCGAGATCCTGCACCACCTTCTCCATCAGCAGGGCCGCGTCGGCGCCCCGGTAACGGCTGTTGCAGACGATGATGTGGTGGCCCGCCTTCGCGAGCGCGGTCACGATCGGCAGGTAGGTCCCGCTGGAGACCGGGTGCATCAGTACCAGCAGGGTGTCCGATTCGACGCCCTCCGGTTTCACCAGGATCGAATCCAGGGTGACCACTTCGGTGAGACCCCCGTAGGCATCCCGGGTCCCGGAGGTGTTCGCGTACGCGATGACATACGGGACGCGTTCGACATGATGCGACATCGATTGCCTGCCTTCGTTCTTCGGTGCGAGATGTGTGGTGGCGCATCGGATCGCGACGCCGGCCGGGCGGGATCCGGTGGTGGTGCGCCGGATGGTGTCAGTGGGCGCCGAGGTTGTTGGCCATGACCTCGGGGGAGGGGACCAGCCTGCGCCGGGTATCCACGGCGATCGTGGTCCATCCGATGGTGGTGAACTCCTCGCGTTTGCGTCGTGCCCGTTCCCGCATCCGTTCCGGGGCCCCGTGGTGAACCCCCTGCGGCGCATGCGAGATGAGTCCCGGAGGCATCGGCACCCCGTACATATCGCCGCCGTGGAAGAAGGCGATCTCGTCGTAGTCGGCGTTGCGGTGGTACCAGGGGATCGTTTCGGTGCCCGGCGCGGATTCGGCGCGCTTCGGCAGGAAGTTCATGATGTAGACGCCCGTGGCCTGCATGAACATATGCACGGTGGCGGGCAGGTGCACGGTATCGGAGAGGACCACGTTGTAGTCGGCGATATTGAAGGTGAAGGGGAAGTTGTCGCCCTGCCAGCCGACCACGTCGAGCGGGTGGTGCGGGTAGAACAGGGAGGTCGGCCCGCCCTCGTGCATCAGCCGCACCTCGTATTCGTCGCGACCGTCGCCCTCGAGCGCCTGCGGTTCGGGGATGACGACGCGGGCGGGGTCGAACGGGAAGTGCCGCCCCAGCGGACCGGCCGGCGGCACCCGGAACTCCTCGGTGGCCTCCACCATCAGCAAGGTGGTTTCGCTGTCCGGAATCTGCCGGAACGTGCAGGCTTTCGGGAGGTAGATCCAGTCGCCCTCGCGGTAACGCAGTGGGCCGAATTCGGTTTCCAGCAGCCCGGACCCCTTGTGCACGAACGACAGCAGGTCCCCGTCGATGTAGCGGACGAGGAACGGCATCTCCTGCGTGCGGCGGCTCAGCAGGATCCGGCAGTCCGCGTTGGAGAACAACAGCAGCGGGGCGCCCGCGGGATCGGTGGAATCGGTGGGTTTCAGCGCGTCGGCCAGCACATCGATCGGTGCCAGCGGACCTTCGGCGCGATAGCTCACCGGATCATTGCGGCGGTACAGCTGGGCGGTGCGACCGGTGAATCCGCCGCGCCCGAGTTCATCGTCCTTGAGACCGTCGAGATCGGCGTGCAGCCGGTTCGGTGTGGTGCCTTTCCGCAGGTGCACAAAGGATTCCATAGCAGCATCCCGTCCTGGTCGGGCGCGGAGCGGTCGGCGGCGGCGAGGCGCCGCGATCCGCTACACCGCGTAGCGAAGTGATGGCAGTCACCCTCGCAGGGAAATTGATCAGTGTCAATATAATGACGTGATGGACACTTCCGTCGCGCCCGAGCCGCGCGGCCGCCGCACAACCCGTGGGCGCCCGCCCGCCGGGGATTCGCCGGCCTCCGCGGATGAGATCCTGGGTGCGGCGCTGCGCGTTTTCGCCCGCGACGGTTTCGCGGGCGCCTCGGTCGCCGCGGTGAACCGTGAACTGGGGGTGAGCCACAATCTGATCCATCAGCGCTTCGGATCCAAGGAGGCGCTCTGGTACTCGGTGGTGGACTGGATCTTCGACAATGCGTTCACCCTGCTGAAGATCCGGCCCGAGAAAACCGATCTACCGCCGCTGGAGGAGTTCCGGGCGGGCATCATCCGCTTCCTTGAACTACAGGCCGAATACCCGGACGTGGTGCGGTTGATCAGTATGGAAGCGGCCATCGAGGGCCCCCGCCTCACCTACCTCTACGACCGGCATATCGAGCCGATGCTGATCCTGCTGGCCGAACCGTTGAAACCGCTGATCCAGAACAAGGTCCTGAGCCGGGCGGATCTGCGCTCGCTGCATTTCCTCATCGCGCACGGTGCGACCGCCCCCTTCTCCATGCTGCCCATGGCGCAGCGGATGGCCCCGGCCGACCCACGCGGCGCGGCGGCGGTCCGGCGGCATGCCCGGCTGGTGGCGGATACCATCGTCGCCGGTATCGAAGTCCGTGCGGCCGGTCGGGTCCCGGGCGCCGAGGGCTGAGCAGAGGGTCGCGCGACACCTCTCAATCCCGGGGCAGGAGGGTGCCCAGCGGCCCGAGGTCGATATTGAGATCCTCGGGGGTGAGCCCGAAGTGCTCGCGCAATTCGTCCATCCGCTCCTCGAGCAGCATCAGCGTGGTACCGATCTGCTCGATCTTGTCCTCGCTCAGATCACCCTGGTCCACGCGCCGCAGGGCCTGCCGTTCCATGAGCTGGCGCAGCAGTTCCACCAGGGTGAGGACCAGTGTCACCAGACCCCGCTCGACGGATTCCGGATCGGCGTCGATCCGCGGCCGGAGTTTGTCGGATTCAGTCATCGGCGGTGGTCTCCAGCGCGGGCCGCGGCACCGCGTCGACCGCGCCGCCGGAGAGGGCGGAGATGGAGGAGATCAACGCCCGCAACGAGATCTGGACCAGATCGACATCGGCGATGGAGAGCCTGATATCGCCGGAGACGACCACGCCACCGGCCAGCACCCGGTCCAGCAGATCGACGAGCGCGACCCGGCGCTCGGTGTCGGGGCGGGTCATGAGGTGTCCCGCTCCACCCCCGCGAAGGAGTAGGGCGGCCACGGGCCGGTGAGTTCGAGCCGGATACCGGTCAGTGCCGTGCCGAGTTCACGCACGGTGTCGGCGAACTCGTCGGTACGGGTGTCGTCGACCAGGTAGGTGCCGTTGAGCACCATCCAGTCCCGGGTGCCGCTCAGCACCGGATCCGTGAGCGGCTGGCAGCGGCCGGCGGCGGACCCGCGAACCAGGCGGCGGTGGATGTCCTCGGCCCGGGCCGCCGCGTCGCGTTCCACCGTCTCCTGGGCGGAGAGCTGGGCGCGGCGCCGCCGCAGATAGGCCGTACCCCGCCCGGTGCCGGTGCCGGGCGAATCGGACTCCGCCACCGCGGCGGTGCGGGCGGCGCGGTCGCAGTAGGCTTTGACACCCCATTCCGTCCGGCCTCGTACCAGCGCCAGCGCCGATTCGAAATCGTCGCGCCGTTCGTGGAGCAGATCCCGGACCCGGTCGTCGTCGAGGAAAACGGTGGCCAGGCGTAGTGGTACGACCGCGCCCTGCCGCAGGAGCACGGAGACGACCGCGTCGTGTGTGCGGGCGACCGCTTCCAGCCAGTCCAGATCTTCGAGATTGCGGCGCAGCGGCGCGTCCCCGAACACCTCGAGCGGCACCGACCCGACCACGGCCGCGAGCCTGCCCGCGGTCACGGTGCGCGGTGGTTCGCCTGCCACCCCGGCAACCTCGTCCAGCGTCGCCGGGATCTCGTCGCCGCCGACCACCGCGTACAACCAGACCCCGGTGTCGTCATCCACCGTCCTGTTCCTCCTCGAGTTCGCGGTTGCGTTCGAGGGACGGCCGGCGGCCGGCTTCCAGTTCGGCGATGCGGTCGCGGAGTTCCCGGTTCTCGAGTTCGAGGTCGTGGTCGGCCTGCTGCACGCGGCGCGCGTTGCTGTTGAGCCAGGGATCGGTCTCCCACCAGTCGATCCCGACCGCCTTCGCCGTTTCCAGCGAGGCGACGACCAGCCGCAGCTTGATGGTCAGCAGTTCGATATCGAGCAGGTTGACCTGGATATCTCCCGCGATCACCAGCCCCTTGTCGAGAACTCGTTCGAGGATGTCGCCGAGGTTGCTCGACTGATGCCCGCCGCCGTACGGCTGCGGCGCGTAGCCTCCTCCGCCCCCGACGACCGTCATCGCTGCCCCCTTCCGCCGATATCGGCGCTGCCGCGGGCGTAGCGCCGGGTCCGGTGGTAGGCCAGCAGATTCCCGTCCTCGTCGATCTCCACCTCGTACAGCGCCAGCATGTCCGACGACGAGGGGATGCGACGGTCCTCCAGCACTTCGATCTCCACCAGCCAGCCGTCCTCCGTCGGTTCCGTCGAGGTGGCGCCGAGAATCTGTTTCGGGGTCAGTTCGCCGAGTTGCGCGATCGCGGCCGAACCCGCCTGCGCGGCGCTCAGTACCGGCGGTTCCGATTCGACGTCGTTCACGAGAATCACTCCTCCGGGGCGTCGGTGGGGTCGCCCGGTGGCCGGATCATCCGGTCGAGCAGCTCCTGCTGTGCGCGCCTGTGCTCTTCTTCGGACAGCTCTCCCGCCGCCGCGGCCCGGTCGATCTCGCCGAGTTCCCGCCGGATGCTCGCGGGGTCGTGGAGCTCCTGGTCGACCTGGTCCTGGATCACCTCGCCCAGCCAGATCACGCCGCGCACGGGTGCCAGCGGCAACGAGAACAGCGATGACAGCAAGCCCATCGGTCAGCCCTCCGGTTCGCGTTTCATGACGAAGTCGTAGGCCGCCATCGGGCCCAGGAGCTCCACCTCGACGCGGCCGTCCCATTGCGCGATCAGCTCGGACAGGGCCTGTTCCAATTCGGCCTGCCGGGACAGTTCGACGAGGACCGCGAGGTGGACGGCGTCCAGGTCGTTCGTCGGTGGGCGTGCACTGACGACGAACCGCAGCGATTCGAGCGCGTCGGCGACCCGCCGGGTGTCGGCGGCCCGCTTGGCCTCGAGCGCGTGGTAGATGTGCTCTCCCAACGCCATCCGGGCATCGCGGGCGGCATCGGGTCCGTTGGCGCGGATCTGCTCGCGCAGCCGGTCGGCCTCGGGGTTCTCGGCGAGGACCTCCGGCAGGATCGTCTGCTCCGAATAGCGCCCTTTCACGACGAACTGCGCGCGGCCCTCCAATTGTTCGAGTGCCGAGCGGAACTCGTCGAGGTTGGCTCCGAGTAGCTCTTCGGCCACCGATTCCGCGCCCCGCATGACGGCACCGAACCGCAGCGGGAGTACCGGCGCGACGGCCGCCGAACCGTCCAGCAGTTCGGCGTGCGCGGTGAGATCCTCGGGTGTGCCGAGTGGGCGGTCGGGGATATCGCTGACGAGTGCGGCGATTTCGCCGTGCCGCACCACCGCGATCTCGCCCGGTGGGTCGCCGACGCCGGTGGCGTGCTCTTGCGGCTCCACGTCCGCGGGCACGATGCCGTACACATAGAGCCCGCCGGAGGTGCGGGTGGTGCTGTCGTCGCGGGCGGTGGACATCAGTCCGATCGCTTTCCGGATGGCCGGTGCTTCTCCTCCATCTCGTCGAAGAAGCCCATCACCTTCTCACCCGCGGCGTCCAGCGCGCCTTTGGTCTTGTGCTGCGCCCCGCTCTCGGTGATATCCCCGACCAGGCCGGGCAGGCCGGTCGGTTCACTGCTGGAGATCTCGAGCCTGTTGACGGCCTCGGCGAACCGCAGATAGGTGTCGACGCTGGCCACCACGACGCGGGCGTCGATGGTCAGCAGTTCGATCCCGACCAGTGACACCCGCACGAAGGCGTCGATGACCAGCCCTTTGTCCAGAATCGTGTCCACGACATCGGCGAGGCTCGACGAGTTGGGGCGAGCCATCGTGCTCGCGCCACCTCCGCCGACCGGTTCGACGGTCATCGCGGGCCTCCTCGTGCGGGTGCCGATCGGGATCCGGTCGAGGTGCGTCGCCGCGGGGCCGGCCGGCGCCGCGGCCTGGGCTCGTCGGCCCGGGGTTCGCCGGATGCCTCGTCCTCGTCCGGGTCGTTCTCGGCCTCGGCCGCGTCTCCGGTGCCTTCGGCTTCCGTGTCCTCGCTGTCCCCGTCCTCCTCGTCCTCGCCCTCCTCGTCGGCTTCCTCGTATTCGTCGTCGGCTTCGGGGGTCTCGCCGTCTTCCTCGTCGCGGCGTGCCGTCTCGTCGTCCACGACGACCTCGTTGTCCCGGATCTCGCCGTGCCAGCCCACGATGTCGTCCGCGTGCAGGAGGCCCTCGGTCATCAGATGCCGCTGGAAATGTTTCAGTTCCAGCCGGACCCGGCGGCCCGTCGCCCGCCAGAGGTTCGCGGTTTTCTCGAAGAACCCGCCGGGGTTGTATTCGAGCACCACGATGACGCGGGTGAGGTCCGGAGTCAGTTCGTGGAAGGTCACCGCGCCGTCGATGAAGCCCTTTTCGCCCTTGGACCGCCACACGATCCGTTCGAACGGCACCTGCTCGACAATGGTGGACTGCCAGCTGCGTTTGGACCAGAACACCTTGCCGGACCAATCGAGTTTCTCGTCGGAAACCTGGTCGACGGTTTCGACCTTTTTCATGAATTTCGGGAAGTCGGCGAATTGGGTCCACTGGTCGTAGACGAGGTCGATCGGAACACCCACATCGAGCTGTTCGACAATATTGGTCAGCTTGAGCTTCTTACCGCCGCCACCCTTACCTTTCCCGCCGGTCAACGCCTCTTTGGCGCCCTGGAACTTCTCCTTGATGTTGTGTCCGATCTTGCTCGCCCCGGCGCTCATGACCGCCGCGAACGGCGACTTTCCCTCCGCCATCTTCTCGACGCCGGTCACTGCCGACTTCAGCGTCCCGCCGCCGCCTTCGGCGACCTGGTTGAGGCGTTCGGCCGTGCCGGACACTTTGTCGGAGACCCCGGAAACAGCGCGCCCGGCCAGCGTCGCGCCCAGCGCCTGCAGCGACTGCCGCAGCTGGTCGGTGGGAGTGGCACTCGCGCCGGCCTTGTTCAGGACATCTTTGCCGGTTTTCGTGGCCATGGCTCATCTCCTCGTGCGGCGGACCGGTGCGCTGTCCGCGCTCTCGGCTCCGGCCCGCGGCCGACGCGATGTGGCCGACCTGCGCTCTCCGGATCGGGCGGAGGCCCGGGCGGGCTGCTCGGTCGTTCGGCGGCGAGCAGCCGTCGTTCGGCCGCGCGCCGGTGCCCGGCGCGGGCGTGCCTCGGGCTCGGCGTCCCCCTCGGTCGCTTTCTCGCCGTCGGCGGGTTCGTCTTCGCCGGTGTCCTCGTCGGCAGTTCCGGCGAGATCCTCCTCGTCGGGCTCCTCGGCGTCGCCGGGGTGCGGCTGCAACCGGGCGTTCAGCGCGTCGACGCGGTTGCCGGCGGCGGTGATGGCGGCCGTGCGGGCCGCGTCGAGCAACTCGCCGCGGACCGACTCGGTGATCTTGGCCAGCTCCGGCGAGGAGCCGACCAGCGAGGTTGCCCGCTCCCGCAACCCCTGCACCCCGTCCTGCCTGGCCAGGCCGAAGCCGGCGAGCATCAGGGCGAACTTCATCTTGCGGGTACGGCCCAGGACATAGCCGACTCCCACCGCCCCTGCCATCCTCATTCCGCACTTCATGACTTACTCCCTGCTCGGCGACGCCCGCTCACAAGGGGTGGGCTTTGATATAGCCACCGGAATGGAAATGTGGCCTACGACACTAAAGCGGTCTAGTCCGACCGTACGCCCCCGGGCGAGTCGGCGTAACCCGCCGGTCGGGTCGGCAGCGCGAAGATCCGAGGTCGTCGCTCCGTCGTCGGGACCGAGCACCTCACGAACGATGCCGCGTGCCGATCCGCCGCGCCGGTCTGCGCCACGAGCGATGGGTGTGGAGTCCGGTGTGCCGGTGCCGAGGAGGCCGGCGTCGATCAGCTCACCTATCGGGGTGCAGGACCTTGTCGGAGGCGCCGCGGAACTCGGCGGGGATGGCGTCCTGATGCCAGTGCGGGTAGATCAATTCGGGTGCGCTGACCCGATCCAGGAAATGCAGTTCGTCGGGTTCGAGTTCGATCTCGCCGGCCTGCAGGGTTTCGGCGAGCTGGTCCTCGTTGCGGGCGCCGACCACCAGCGAGCTGACGGCCGGACGGGTCAGCAGATAGGCGAGGGCGACCTGGGCGGGCAGGACGCCACGGGCGTCGGCGATCCGGACGAGCGCCTCGACGGTGTCGTAGAGCCGGTCCCGGTCGCGGATGGGCGGTTCGCTCGACCCGCCGACGTGACGCCCCTGCTCGGGCTGCCGGTCGCGCCGGTACTTGCCGGTGAGCAGCCCGCCCGCGAGCGGGCTCCACGCCATCACGCCCAGACCCTGGTCGACCGACAGCGGCAGCAGCTCGTATTCGGCGTCGCGGCTCTCCAATGAGTAGTAGACCTGATTGCTCACGAACCGCTGGTAGCCGTGCAGGTCGGAGACGGACAGGGCCTTCATCAGTTGCCAGCCCGCGTAATTGGAGACCCCGAGGTAGCGGACCTTGCCCGACTGCACGAGCGAGTCCAGCGCCTGCAGTGTCTCCTCGAGCGGGACCCGGCCGTCCCATTCGTGCACGTGATAGATATCCACGTGATCGGTGCGCAGCCGGCGCAGGCTTGCCTCGATGGCGCGGAGGATGTGGTGCCGGGACAGGCCGGCGTCGTTGGGGCCCGCGCCCACCGGGAAACGCACTTTGGTCGAGAGGACCACCGAGTCGCGGCGGGCGCCCAGCGCTTCACCGATGATTTCCTCCGAGCGCCCCTCGGCGTAGGCGTCGGCGGTGTCGATGACATTGACGCCCGCGTCGAGGCAGCGGTCGATCTGGCGACGGGCCTGCGGCAGGTCGATACACGACCATCCGGCCGGATCGGTATTGCCGAAAGTCGCGGTGCCCAGGGTGAACGTCGAGACCCGCAGACCCGAGTTGCCGAGCTGACGGTACTTCACGCGATGCCCCGTTCCTCGTCGGTGAAACTCCTGCCGCACCGACGCTACCGGCGCTCCGGAACCTGCCGCTCCGACACGCGCGCGGTGAGCAGCTCGGTGAATTCGCGGGCGTAGGCGAGTTGCCGGGCGAGCCGGTCGGCATTCTCGCGGGCCCTGTCGCGGTAGTCCAGCAGGTCGGCGTTCGCGGTTTCACGCTGCTCCGCGCCGACCGCCGGGTCGTCGAGGGTGGCGACGGCGTCGAGGAGTTGTTTCATCTCGGCGAGACTGAATCCCAGTGGTTTCATCCGGCGGATCACCAGCAGCCGGTCGATATCGGCCTCGGTGTAGAGCCGGAATCCGCCCGCCGACCGCGCCGAGGGCTGCACCAGGCCGACCTCGTCATAGTGGCGAATGGTTTTCAGCGACAGCTCGGTCCGCTCGGCGACCTGCCCGATCTGCAGGTACCCCGCGGTATCGCTCGGCATCTCAGTGCGCGGCGGTCAGGTGACCGGACAGTTGCCGGTGCCGGGCCACGGAGGCGGAATTCAGTCCGGTGATCTCCACCGTCTTACCCCTGGCGGCGTATTTGGTGGTGACCGCGTCCAGCGCGGCGACGGTCGAGGCGTCCCAGATATGCGTATCGGACATATCGATCACGATATTGGCCGGGTCGCCGGCGTAGTCGAACCGGTGCACGAGATCATTGCTGGAGGCGAAGAACAGTTCTCCGCGCACCTTGTAGACGCGCGTTCCGTCCGACTCCGCGTCGTCCACCGCGGCGACCTCGGTGAAATGCGCGACCCGTTGCGCGAAGGCGACCATGGCGGTGAGCACACCGGCGATAACGCCGAAGGCGAGGTTGTGGGTGGCCACCGTGACCGCGACCGTCACCAGCATCACCGTGGTCTCGGCGATCGGCATCCGGCGCAGGGTCCGCGGGTCGAGGGAATGCCAGTCCATGGTGCCCACCGACACCATGATCATCACCGCGACCAGTGCCGCCATCGGGATCTGCGCGACCGCCCCGCCCAGACCGACCACCAGGATCAGCAGGAACACACCGGCCAGGAAGGTGGAGATGCGGGTGCGGGCTCCGGAAACCTTGACGTTGATCATGGTCTGCCCGATCATCGCGCAGCCGCCCATCCCGCCGAAGAACCCGGTGACGATATTGGCGACGCCCTGGCCCCAGCCCTCCCGGGTCTTGTCCGAGGGTGTGTCGGTGATGTCGTCCACGAGTTTCGCGGTCATCAACGATTCCAGTAGGCCGACCAAGGCCATGGCCAAGGCGTACGGTGCGATGATCCGCAGGGTGTCCGGAGTGAACGGCACATCGGGCAGCAGTGGGACCGGCAGACTGGACGGCAACTCACCCTCGTCGCCCACATTCGGCACCTGGAGTGCGAAAACGAGTGTGATCGCGGTGAGTATCACGATCGCGACCAGTGGAGCGGGTACCGCGGTGGTCAGTTTCGGCAGGCCCACGATGATGGCGAGACCGGCCACCACCATCGGATACACCAGCCATGGCACCCCGAACAGGTGCGGAAGCTGGGCCACGAAGATCAGGATCGCGAGCGAGTTGACGAATCCGACCATCACGCTGCGCGGGATGAACCGCATCAGTTTCGCGACCCCGGCCGCGCTGAGCGCGATCTGGATGGCCCCGCCCAGGATCACCGTCGCGATCAGATAGTCGAGACCGTGATCGCGCACCACCGGACCGATCACGAGTGCGACCGCACCGGTGGCGGCCGAGATCATGGCGGGCCGGCCACCGGTGATCGCGATGGTGACGGCCATGGTGAACGAGGCGAACAGCCCGACCCGCGGGTCCACTCCGGCGATGATGGAGAACGAGATCGCTTCCGGAATCAGCGCGAGCGCCACCACCAGCCCCGCCAGTACTTCGGTGCGCAGCCGTCGCGGGCTGCGCAGGGCCGCTCGCACCGAGAACCCGGTGTTCCCGGCGGGGTGTGTCGTCGACACGATCGCTGACTCCGTTCACTGCGCACGAGTGGCCGGCGACGGTCGCCGGCGGGATTGTCGGGGAAGCCGAGTGGAGGAGGCACGCGCGGCACACCGCCGGGCGGTAACTCAGCGAACGGAACCCTACTCTCCCGTCGGGGGAGAGTTGCAACCCGGCGGGGCCGGAAGTGGCACACGCCTCAGTGGCGCCGGGGTGCAGTGCCGCGCCGGTGGAGACAAATATCCAAGTCGATGGGGTTCGTGGCTACCCATACTCGCCGTATGAGCATCGAGCAGATCATTCCGAAATTGATCGTCGAGGGCGCGGACGCGGCCATCGGATATTACGGTGAGGCCTTCGGCGCCACGCTTGTGCAGCGGCACGAAGCCGGCGGCCGCGTCGTATTCGCCGAACTCGACCTGCCCGGTGGGGAGACGTTCACGGTGAAGGATGCCGACGAGTTCGACCGCGATCCGATGCGGATCGGCGGGCGTGGCGTGCTGCTCACCGTGGTGACCGCGGACCCCGACGAGATCGCCCGGCGGATGGTGGTGGCGGGCGGTGAGGTGGTGTTCGAGGTCGCGGATCAGCCCTATGGTGCACGGCAGGGGCGGGTGCGGGACCCGTTCGGCCACGAATGGATCGTCGGTACGGCGATTCCGCGGCCGCCGGGCCCGGGCGACCGCTGACGGATCGCCGGCGGACCTCAGGTCGAAGTCGGCCGGCCCGATATGACCGAACCCCGGAAGCCTGGAACAGCTTCCGGGGTCCGGGGCACGGAGCGAATCCGTGACCTGCGCAGATTTGGTGGAGAGTTACGTTCCTCGTCGGCGCGGCCGCGCCCGGCGAACAGGGGCCGCGATCATCGAGAGGGAACGGGTGCGGCTGTTATTCGCCGCCGGCCGGAGCCTCGCCGTTGGCGGAACCCGACAGCAGCAGTGGCAGCAGCGGGAGCAGAACATCCGCGGATCCGGTGGCGGCGCCCGGCGTCTCGGGGGCCGGATCCGACGTCGACTGGGCCGGTCCCTGGGCGGAACCCGACAGCAGCAGCGGGAGCAGCGTCTCCGCCGAACCGGTGCCGGCCGGAGCCTCGGTGCCGTCGCCGGTGACGGGCGCCGCCTCGGTCAGAGGAAGAGGCGCGGCGTTCGCGGCACCTGTCGCCGCACCGACACCGGCGGCGGCGATGAAGACGGCACCGGCGAACGTACGGAATCTCTGGGCTCTCATTCGAGTCCTCTCGTTGTTATCCCGGATGGGATAGTGAGTGGTTACGCTCACATATGTAGCACCACGCGCATTGTGTTACAGACCAATTTCACTTTTCGCGCCGAGAGAACGAACGCCGTCGCACCGCCACCGCGGTGCGACGGCGGACATCAGTTCGGCGGCAGCCCCACCGACTGCGCGAGGAACGGCCAGGAGCTGCGCAGATCGTCTTCCCAGTAGCCCCACGAATGGGTGCCGACGGGCCGGTCGTTCAGGGTCACCGGGATATTCAGCTCCCGCAGGCGGTTGGTCAGGTTCAGGGTGCAGCCGCGGATGGCCGCTTCGATGGGCCCGCCGAACGCGATCTGCACCGGCAGCGGTATGCGGCCCTCCTGGACCCGCTTGTCGAACGGGGTGTCGTGCGGTGCGGCCGGAATACCGCTGCCGGTGCTGAGATAGACGGCGGTGCCGCGCAACCCCTCCGCGTTCACCAGCGGATCGTTGGCGCGCCACAGCGGGCCGTTGCTCGGGCCCCACATGTTCTCCACGCTCTGCCCACCGCCCCAGTTCTCCACCGTGAGCCGGACGAATTCGTGCCCGACGGGGTCGGAGGTCTGCGCGCAGCCGCTGTAGGAGGCGACGCTCTTCCAGAATCCGGGCTTGGCGATGGCCAGGTTCAGCACCGAGGTGCCGCTCATCGACACTCCCGCCAGCATCCGGTTGCCGTCGGCATTCAGGTGGCTCTCGATAACCGGTGGCAGCTCCTCGTTGAGGAAGGTCTGCCACTTGTTGTAGCCCAGGTTCGCGTCGTTGCGGATCCAGTCGGTGTAGTAGGAGTTGCTGCCGCCGTAGGGGGTGACGACATTGACGTCCTTCCCACTCAGATAGCCGAAGGCGTCGGTCTGTACATCCCAGCCGCTCTGGTTGGGGCCGCCGCCGGACCCGTTCAGGAGGTAGAGAGTCGGCCGCGACGGATTCTTCGCCCGGATCACCTGTATGGGGATGGCCCGGTTCATCGCGGGGGAGAACACGTTCACCACCTGCTGGGTGTCGCTCACCTGCTGCACCGAGACCACGCCGGGTTCGGCGGCCGCGGTACCGGTCGTGGCGAACAGTCCGGCCGCGCTGAGCGCGCCGGCGAGTAACAGGCGCAGGGCCGCGGTATGCATGGGTCGCGGGGTTCGCACTGGGGGATACCTCCCGTGTAGTCCTCGTCGTCGGCCGAACCGGATGAGCGTCGCGGCGCCCTGGTTCGGCATCCGAAGGAGTTCGCAGCGCATCCCCGTGCGGTTTGGTGTTTTTGCGGTCGGATGTTGCGACCCGATCCCCGAATCGACTCGCACGACGGCCGATGCAGTAGGCGCTATCCGATGGTGGGGACGCGAATGGGGCCGCCGATTCGGCGACCCCATCCGCTCGCGACCCGAAATCGCCTACGCGACTTCGGCGATGATCTGCCGGCGGCCCCGTATCGCGGTGGCCGAAGCCACCAGGCCGATGGCGGCGACCGCGGTGACCAGGTAGAGCCCGGGCCGGTAACCCGCGATCCCGTCGGTGGCGGCGTGGCCGATGAGGCCGGTGGCGATGGCGAGGACCACCGCGCCGCCGATCTGGAACGAGGTCTGGACGAGGCCGGAGGCCAGGCCCTGTTCGTGGTCGGCGATCCCTTCGGTGGCCTGCGACATCACCGCGGAGAAGCCGAGGGCGAAACCGAGTCCGAGGAGCAGGAAGGCGGGCAGGTAGTCGACCGCGTAGGCGGGGTCGGGGCTGCCGCCGCGGACCAGGAACCAGACGTAGCCGGCGACGAACGAGCCGAGGGCGGCGATGATCATCGGGGCGGTGCCGAAACGGTCGATCAGCTTACCCGCCATGGGGGAGAGGACGGCGACGATGATGCCGGCCGGGGCCATCGCCAGCGCCATCTGGAGCGGCTCCCACTGCAGGGTGTTCTGCAGGTACAGCGACACGATGGTCTGGAAGCTGAGGTAGGAGCCGAAGATGGCGAGGGCGGCCAGATTCGCCCGGACGATCGATGTCACCTTGAAGATGCTGAGCCGCACCAGTGGGTGGCTCACTCGTTTCTCGGTGACGAAGAACGCGCCGAGCAGGCCGACCGCGAGAACGGTGGTGGCGATGACCGTGGTCGTGAAACCGGTCTCCGGTGCGGTGACGATGGTGTAGACCGCCGCGAGCATTCCGCCGGTGAGCAGTGCAGCTCCGGTGAAATCGATACGGCCCTCTTCTTTCTCGATATTGCGGGGAACCACGATGTAGGCGGCGACCAGTACCAGGGCGACGACGGCGACGGGCATGTAGAAAGTGAGCCGCCAGTCGATACCGGTGAGCAGCCCGGACACGATCAGGCCGGAGGCGTAGCCGGTGGCGCCGAAGATGGTGAAGATGGACAGGGCCTTGTTGCGGTCGGGGCCCTCCTTGAAGGTCGTGGTGACGATCGACAGGGCGGCGGGTGCGGTGAAGGCGGCGGCGATGCCCTTCACGATCCGGGTGGCGATCAGCAGCCAGCCTTCGTCGACGATTCCGCCGACCAGTGAGGCGATACCGAAGACGACGAGGGCGGTCAGGAACACCTGGCGGCGGCCGAGCAGGTCGGCGGCGCGGCCACCGAGGAGCAGCAGGCCGCCATAGCCCAGGATGTAGCCGTTGACGATCCACTGCAGGGCGGAGGTGTCGAGGCCGAGGTCCTGGCCGATGGAGGGGAGCGCCACGCCGACCATGGAGACGTCGAGGGCGTCGAGGAACATCGCCAGTCCGGCGACGAAGAGGATCGCCCACAGCTTCGGTCCCCAGCGACCGGCGAGCGGTCCGGCAGACGTGGCGGCGAGGTTCTGCGGGGTAGTTGCGGTGAGGGTCACCCGAGAAAACTTAGATGCACGAGCATTGAATGTCAACGCATGTAATGCGATGGCATGAAATGTCTGTGCATTAAATGACTTGACATGCTAATCTCGGCTCATGTACCACGACTCCGACAACGATGTCTGCGCGAAGTGGTCCGAAACCCTGCGCCGCTACCACGTCACTTCTTGCGAACTGGAGAACGCGCTGCAGGCCGACCATCAGCTCGGGCTCAGTGAATTCGAACTCCTGCAGGTCCTCGGCGGGCGCTGCGGAGCGGCGGAATCCGCGAAGGTCAAGATGAAAGATATCGAAGCGGAGATGTACCTGAGCCAGAGCGCGCTGTCGCGCACCGTGACCAGGCTGGAGAAGGCCGGTCTGGTGGAGCGCGCGGCCTGCGACTTCGACCGCCGCGCCAACTTCCTCGCACTCACCGACGACGGCCGCGCCCGGTTGAACGACGCCCGCCCGACCCATCTCGAGGTGCTGCGTAAGCATCTGGGCTGACCCACCCCGCACACCGCGGGCTACCCTCGGGGTCATGCCGAGCGAGCACACCGTGCCGCCTGAGCGGACACCTTCGTTCCACCTCGACGCCCTCGCCGCCGACCGCGACGAGGGTGCGGCCCCGCCCGGCGACGATCCGATGGCGCTGCTCATCACCATGCTGGATCTCCAGGCGGAACTGCCCGGGATCCGGCGGATGCGGGAGTGGGGGAATCAGGTGCTGGCCGCCGGTCCGGGGGAGCGGGCGCTGGACGTGGGCTCGGGTACCGGCTCAGAGGTCGTGGACCTCGCGGCCCGGGTCGGCACGGAGGGGGAGGCGGTGGGGGTGGAACCCAATCCGGCGATGCTCGCCGTCGCCCGCGAACGCGCCGCCGCGGCCGGGATCCGCTGCCGGTTCGTGGCGGGCGACGCCTACCGCCTGCCCTTCGACGACGACACCTTCGACGCGGTGCGCTGCGAGCGGGTCTACCAGCATCTCGACGATCCGGCCGCCGCCACCGCCGAAATCGCCCGGGTACTGCGGCCGGGCGGGCGGGCCCTGCTGATCGACAGCGACTGGCAGACCGCGATTCTGCACCCCGGCGATACCGAGGTCATCGCGCGGATGACCGCGGCGATGCTCGCGGCCACCCCCAACGCGCGCGCCGGGCGCCTGCTGCGCGGACAGCTGCTCGCGGCGGGGTTCGAGTTCGACGATATGGGGTCGGAGGCGGTGATCTGGGATCCGGTGGCCGTGCGCCCGATGTTCGGGCAGCTGGGCGGCAGCGCCCTGGCGACCGGGGTGATCACCGAAGCGGAGTTCGAAGACCTGGTCACCCGCATCGACGCGGGCATAGCGTCCGGTGACCATCACCTCTCCGTGACGATGTTCGCGGTACTCGCCCATCTGCCCGCGCGTTGAGACCGCGATCCGCACGCCTATCCATCATGAGGTCCCGCCGCGGGCAACCGGCAGTATCGCGAGCCGACGGCGTCCGAGCCGGTTACCCTGAATCCATGCCGACAACAGTGCTGGTCATCGTTGCCCGGCACCATCGGGGAGTGGTTCCGCCGGGTTCCGGTATGCCGCGCGGGTCGCGGCGGGCGCAGCGCCGGGTGTCGTCGGCGGTGGCGGATCGCCGGTCACCGGATCCGTAAGCGACGCCCGTCGGCCGCGTAAGGCGTGGTCGAGGGTAAGCGGCCCGGTGTCGCGCCGGGTTCGCAGATGTTCTTCCGGTATGAGTTCAGGCGCGCTCGCCAGGGGCGGTCCGAGTCCGTTCGACAGACCGACGGGAGCACCCATGCAGCCGCGTGTTCCGGGACGAGACCGCGAATGCGAACAGCTCGACGAGTTGCTGCGCGCGGTGCGAGGTGGAGAGAGCCGGGCCCTCGTGATCCGGGGTGAGGCCGGAGTGGGCAAGACCCGGATGCTCGAGTACCTGGTCGATCACGCGCGCGGGTTCCGGGTGGCGCGGGTCACGAGCATCCAGTCCGAGATGGAACTGGCCTTCGCCGGTCTGCACCAGTTGTGCCTGTCGATGACGGATCGGCTCGATGAGCTACCCGGCGCCCAGCGTGCGGCCGTCGGCGCCGCGCTCGGCCTGGGTGCGGGCCACGCCCCCGATGGTTTCCTCGTCGCTCTCGGGGTGCTCGGCCTGCTGTCGGAAGCGGCCCGGGAACAACCGTTGCTCTGCGTCGTCGACGACGCCCAATGGCTCGACCGCGCCTCCCTGCAAACCCTGGCGTTCACCGCGCGGCGGCTGGGCGCCGAATCGGTGGCCCTCGTCTTCGCGGTCCGGGCGCAGGACCCCGCGGTGTCCGAACCGGCGGAACCGGTGGGCCTGCCCGAACTGCCGCTCCAGGGATTATCCGACCACGACGCGCGCGCCCTGCTGCGCGCCACCATCCCCGGACCGGTCGACGACCACGTCCTCGACCGGATCGTCGCCGAGACCCGCGGCAACCCGCTGGCGCTGCGGGAACTGCCCAAAACGTCGACCCTGGGTGAGCTGGCGGGCGGGTTCGGCCTCCCGGCCGCCCCCGCGATCAAGGCGCGCCTCCGCGACGCCTACCTGCGCCGGACGGCCGGACTGCCGCCGGAAACCCAGCATTTCCTGCTGGTCGCGGCCGCGGACCCGACCGGCGAACCGGCGCTGCTCTGGCTCGCCGCCGAGCGGTCCGGCATCGATATCGACGCCGCCGCCCCCGCCGTCGCGGCCGGTCTGGTGGAGATCGGCGACCGCGTCCGCTTCACCCATCCGATCGCCCGATCCGCCGTCTACTGGGCCGCCTCACCCGACGACCGGCGCAGCGCCCACCGCGCGCTCGCCGCCGCCACCGACCCCGCCACCGACCCCGACCGGCACGCCTGGCACGCCGCCTACGGCGCCTCGAACCCCGGGGAGGCGGTAGCCGCCGAACTGGAGCGTTCCGCCCTGCGCGCCCGCATCAGAGGCGGCGTCGCCGCGGCCGCGGCCTTCCTGGCCCGCGCGGTCGAACTGACCCCCGACCCGGACCGCCGCCGCACCCGCGCCCTGGCCGCCGCTCAGGCGACCCATGAGGCGGGCGACCCCGATACCGCGCTGAAACTGCTGTCCCTCGCCGAAGCCGGTCTCGACGACGACCGCCTGCACGCCGAAGCCGACCTGGTGCGCGCCCGGATCGCGTTCACCACCAATCGCGGCAGCGCCGCCCCCACTCTGCTGCTCGACGCCGCGAGCCGGCTCGCGCCGCACGATCCCGCCCACGCCCGGGAAACCTATCTGGAGGTCATCGACGCCGCGATCTTCGCCGGCCCCCAGTCCTACGACCGCGGCCAGAACGACGCCGCCCGCGCGGCCCGCGCCACTCCCGCCCCGCACCCGCCGCGCCCGGCCGATCTGCTGCTCGACGGCTGGGCCACCCGCATCCTCGACGGCCACCGCGCCGCGGTGCCCGCCCTCCGGCACGCCCTCGGCGCCTACCGCCGCCCCGAACTACAGCCCGAGGAAGCCCTGCGCCGACTGTGGCTCACCGCCGCGACCGCCGCCGGTCTGTGGGACCACGACACCCTCTCCGTGCTGAGCATCCGCAACCTCGACCTGGTCCGCAGCTCCGGCCTCGCCACCGCGTTACCCCTGGCCCTCACCGTGCGCTGCCTCGTCCACGTCATCGAGGGTGAACTCGCCGCCGCCGAAACAGCGGCCGCGGAAGTACGGACCGTCTCCGAAGCCGTCGGTACCGCCGCACCCCTCTACGCCGACCTCCTGGTCGCCGCCTGGCGCGGCCACGAAACCGAATGCCTCGACCTCGGCCGCCGCGCCGACGAAGGCGCCCTCCGCCGTGGCGAAGGTGTCGGCCCGGTGGTCAGCAGCTGGGCGCGCGCCCTGCTCTACAACAGCTTCGGTCGCTACGACGAAGCCGCCGAAGCCGCCCAGCAGGCCAACAAGGAATACGTCCAGCTCGAGGTGGGCATCCCCGTCTGGTCGCTGGTGGAATACATCGAAGCCGCCGCCCGCACCGGCGCCACCGACGAGGCCTACGCCGCCCTCACCCGCCTCACCGAGGTCACCGACCCCGCCGGTACCGACTGGGCCACCGGTATCGAAGCCCGTTCCCATGCCCTGCTCGCCACCGGATCCGCCGCCGAAACCCACTACCTGCACGCGATAGACAACCTCACCCGCACGACGGTGCGCGGCGAACTGGCCCGCGCCCACCTGGTCTACGGCGAATGGCTGCGCCGCGAACGACGCGGACATATCGCCCGCGAACATCTCCACACCGCCTACGAACTCTTCACCACCATGGGAATGGCGGGTTTCGCCCAGCGAGCGGCCCGCGAACTCGCCGCCACCGGCGAGAACATCCGGAAACCGGCCGCGGACACCGGAAACGAACTGACGGCGCAGGAAACCCAGGTGGTCCGGCTGGTGCGGGAAGGGCTCACCGATCCGGAGATCGGGTCCCGGTTGTTCATCAGTCCCCGCACGGTCGAATGGCACCTCCGCAAGATCTTCGCCAAGCTGGGGGTCGGCTCCCGCCGCGACCTGCACCCCCCGCCGCAGTGAATCCCCGGCCGGTGGCGGTTCGCACCGAAACCTCGGACTGTCGGGCGAGCCGAAAGCGGAATGATCGACAACATGGTCATCGACGGTCGCGCGGTGAGTTCAGGAGACCGAACCGCGAGGCACGATCCAATGCTGACGTAGACCGGGATACGCGGCGGAGATCAGTTCGAAGTGTTTGTCGTAGTGCAGGATTGTGGCGCCGTAGTGCACCGCGGTGGCCGCGATGAGGATATCGGTGGCCTGGGCGGACCGTCCTTGACCCGCCGCACACAGTTGCTGCCGGATAGAGCGGACGATCGGGTCGATGGCAGGGTCCATCGGAAGGTATCGGAACGCCTCGGTGTAGATGCGCAGGATTTTGTGGAGTTCGTCGGGGTTGCGGGCACTGAACGCGGCTTCGTCGGTGGTGACGGCGCAGGAGCAGATGACCCCGGCCGAGGCGTTGAGCCGTTCGAATGCCCGGCGTACCTGAACGTGGCGCTGGATTCGGGACACAGCGCTGTGGTCGGCCAGGTACAAGGCGCGAACTGTCGAGGTCACTGTGGTGGCTGCCGTTTGCTCTCTTCGGCGACTTCTTCCTCGGATAGGAATGGTTCGTGGTCGGCGAGCCACGTGATGGCGTCATGCTGCTGTTGCTGGCGGACGAGCAGTCGCAGGGCGGTGCGCACGGTCTCCGTCTTGGTCGCCCCGCCGGCGATCTGCCTGGCCTGCTCCATAAGTTCGTCCGGAATGTCTATCAGTGTTTTGGTCATGACACTCCAATCGGATATATAAATCTACTACCGAGTATATATCACCGGCCGGAGGGCGTCCGCGTGAACAGTCGCGCGGACGCCATGAGCCTCGAGGTTCCGGGCGGGTCGTCGGGAAGCACCTCGAGGTCTACATCTGCTTCAACGTGTCGATCTCGGTTCGGAGGAACGTCTTGAAATCGTCGTGCTCGGTGACGTCCCCGTAGGCGAACTCGTATACGGGCATGCTCGCCGTCTCAGGGGAGGGGGCGGCTTCGATGGCGAGGAAGTACTTGCCATCCCGGGTTCCGCCGATGACGAGCAGTTTGTCGAACGAGTCGATACCGACCCTGTCGGGGGTGAGTTCCGCGGCCTCGAGGAACACTCGGAGGCTTTCGGCGGGGATCGAGTCCCGTGCGATCTCGTCGAGCGGGAAGAAGGTGCTGGCGCCGGAGAAGTTCCGCCAGCCGTTGGCGTGGTGGAGCCACTGTGTGTACTGCTGATCGAAGTGGACTCCGAGGCGTTGTTCCGCGGCCTGGATGGCGGCGTCTGTCGCGGGCGGCTCGGGGCTGGTCAGCATCCACGTGTCGTCGACGCCGCCGGTTTTCTCCTTCTCGTACCAGGCCCGCTGCGCGTCGGTGAGTTCGGTGATCGCGGTTCGGCACCAATCGTCGGCGGGGGCCGGTCCTTGCGGGCCGGTGGAGGTGCAGGCCGTCGCCATCGCCGCGATGAGCAGCAGGGACACTCGCAAGACGTTCATGAGGTGCCTCCAGCGCGGATGTGAGGTGCTTCGGTCGTTCATGCTAGGCCCCGTAGGCGGGTGGTGCGGACAGTCCATAGGGCGCGGCGGCCGGGATACATCCTCCCGTGGGGGCCCATTCGCCGGGTACGAAGGCGATCGCGCGGTACCCGTGGGGGTAGGCACCGGCCTGACCGCCGATCGACGCATTGAGCTTGTAATCCAGCGCCTCCCACCGGTACGGCGTGGGGCTACCGGGAAGCGGTCCACTCCAGGTGGTGTCGGGGACGTGCCCGGCGGCGGCACCGTTCGGGAACTGGATCGGATCGCTCGGATACTTTCCCGGGTTGCTGGTCCGCTCCCGTTCCGCTTCGCGGCTGGCCCGGCTGCGAAGAGCCCTGTCCACGGGGATCCGGATCGCCGGGTATCCCTGCGATCGGATGTAGTCGTTGACCCCGACGATGTACTTGTCGCGTTGCTGGGTCAGCGGTGGGGTGACGGGCTCACCTTGCTTGTAGCAGACCGCGACCAGGCCCTCACAGTCCTTCGACCGGTTCTTGCCACCCTGGCAGTTCGCGCGATTGTCGCGCTCCTGGAAGCGTTTCCGATACAGCCGGTACCACTCGTCGCGGACCTCGTTCCACACCTGCTGCTTGATCTGATTCTTGGAACCGAAATCGCATTTGTTCAACCCGTTCGTGCGGTCGATGACCCGGCGGACGAACGGATCGTTCGGGTTCTCGATCTCCAGCGGGCCGATGATCTCGATAACCACATCGTGAACGTCTTCGCTGCTGAGTACCCGGACGCCGCCGGCGCAGGCCGGATTGATGTAGGGCTCGATCAGCTCACGCGGATTCGGCGGTATCGGGCCCGAACCCGACGAGCACGGCGCGTTGGGGGTGTTCCCCGGCAATGCCGGGGGAACGTAACCGGGCACCGGAATGATGGCCTTGCACGGATCCGGTGGCGGGGTCGGTGGGGGCGGGGTGAGCGCGGCCGCGGGCGGTGGTGGCGCTGTCGCCGGGGGCGGAGCGCCGGTCGTCGGCACCGATTGCGGTACCGCCGGTGGTGTGACGGGAGGGGCACTCGGGAGGGTGGGTTCCTCGATCTCGGGGAAGTTGCCCCAGCACGGCCAGCCCGGATGCATTTCCTGCCACTGTGGGCACGGCACGTACGGGTTGATCGGCCTCGCCTCGGCGGCCGGATCCGCACCGACCCCGACATTCACCACGGTGATCACCGACGCTGCCGCGACAGTGGTCACCGCTATTGCGCACCAACGGCCGAACCGGCCCACCGGACCGGGCTTCCTCGAAGGAGACATCGGCTTGTCTCACAGGTAGATCGGGTCGCCGTACACGGCCAGCGAATTGTCCGCGGTCGGCGTCGAAATATTGACCTGCGCATATGAGCGCAAACTGACCGGACCCAGGCAACCATCGATCTTGATATGCACCTGATCGGAAGTGATCGACGCGTGGCGCCCGGCCAGCGGCTTGATCCCGAACGGGATACTGGTGATCGTGCCCGGTTTCAGGTAGACGGTCGGAGATACCGTCGCACTGGCACCGACACCCGTGGTCACACCGATGGAGATACTGGGACCGATCGCCAATCCGATTGCGGCGCCGCTGGTCACGTCGACCTGGCAGCCGAGCTGGTAGCCGAGGCTCACCGAGCCGGTGTTGACCGGCGCGTTCCCCGTGCCGTCGATATCGGCGGCAGCTTTGAGGCTGACGAAACCCTCCCGCGTGAACGGGGTTGCCGCCAGATTCGGATACCTGTCCAGGTTTTCACCGGTCTTCGTGATCCGCATCAGCCAACCGTCGTCGGTCGTGATCTCCCGCGACTTGTCTGCCAACGGCTCCGCCGCGGCGGCGCCGGTATTCACGGCACCCATCGCGGCAACAGCGAGAAAACCCAGAACCGACGTGGTCAGCGATCGCAAGCGCATAACATCCCCATGACTAGACCCTGTCCAGCCAGCCGCATACGAATTTGCCTGCGATGCAAGCAGATCCCCCGAGAAGACCGGCCCCTTCTGCGGCGAAACGCTATCACAGCGTGAGTGTCATAGCAGCTCGGCCACTACCGCCGCCGAGGCCACCCACTCACGTAGGTGTCGACTCCCATGGATCCCGCAAGTCCCAAGCGACCAGCCGCCCGTGGCAGGAAATCCCGAATGGTAACGTCCGAATGATGCACGGCAGGATCTGGTTCCCCGGCAACCCATGGCCGAACGGCCACCGTATCGCCGAGTTCGAGTGGACCAGCCGCACCGACCACGAGAATCGAACATGGTTCGATCTGTCTTTGGTCACCGCTGATTACGACGAGGAGGGCTACCCGCCCGAGTCCGACGAGGACGAGGTAGACGATTTCGCCTCACCCATCGCGTGGACCAATTACCACAGGTGCACCCTGTCCTCGACCGCATGGGAAGATGCGACCGGCATCCTCGCAGCGGGTCCCGGAGAGCCGGTCCGACTGGACCAACCACTCACGTTGGCTGCCGATCCCCTTCCTCCGGCCGACCCGGACTCGGACCCCGCGTTTCACGTCTACCTGCTGGGGCACGACTCCACCGCTGATCACCGGATCCAATTCCAGCCCATGGACGCGGGCGGCTTCGACATCGTGTGGGACGGACGCCTGGCACTCACATACGCCGGCGAAGAGGAGTTCCGCTACACCTTCCACGCTGAAATCAGCGGTGTCGACTTACCGAGCTCAGGTCCCAGGCAAGTGCCGCTGCCGTACTAGGTGTCGCGTGGGATCTGTGCGGTCATCGAGCTCGGACGGCTCGGCGCGTCACCGCACGGCGACGCGGATGCCGCCGGAGAACATCGAGTCGTGGAACTCCAGGGCCGCTGCCCGGGTGCCGGCGGGGACGTCGAAGGCGAGGATCGCCGAGAACTCGTTGCCGGGGTTGATATCGGTGTAGACGTCGTCGTTGAGGTAGATCTCGGAAGGCGCCGCTGGTGCCGCAGCGACGCCCCGCCGCTGATATGGACTGTTTATGCAGGTCATCGCCCCTGGCGGTCCTTGGTTCTGGGACCCGGCCGCTATCCTCACTGCGGCTGGTCGGCGGCCGTGTCCACTTCCTGAAGCAGCCCCGATGAGAATCTCAGGAAGAGATGCCTACCGGTCTCGTGATCTCGAACGGTGTAGCTGTTGTACGTGCCCCAGGAATCGACTTCTCGCACATCATCGAACTTCTCACTCAGGTGTATTTCGAGAAACTTCCATGGGACCAGCTCCTCATCGGCACCTGTATGGTCGACGAACTCGACTCTCTTCATGAAGGGGAGATCGTCCAACTCCAACCTGAACGCGAATTCTTCCCAAAGAGGGAGTCGATACAGAAGAGTTTCGGACTCCGGCCCGCGGGTCTCATTTATCAAGGCGTCATGCAGAATCAGTTTGAGGGTGTGCGCCGAACCGCCCTTTCCGGGCATGATCGACTTGGATATCGAATCGGCACCGGCGTGCATTTGTTCCGTCGTACTTTTCAAGCGAATCAGAGCGGAATCCAGGATGGGCCGGGGTGGTTGCATCGTCTTCAACAGGTAGAGTTGGAAGTCGAACAAATCCAAATTATCCGATGTCATGAATTTCTTTCCGGAGCGGTATGCAACCTCGGGTATCGTCGACATCGGCCCGGTTTCGGGCGCGGAAAATCAGGGGGCATAGAGGTCTGGCAGAAAGGGCCTTGGCGCCGTCGCGGGTGTAGAGCTTGCGTTGTAATGTGCGCAGGATAGCGACTGCTTCGTCGTCGCGGATGGCGCTGACGAGTTGGAACTCGACCCCGGCGCCGAGTAGATCACTGCCGAAGGCAAGTTCACTGAGGAACAGCACTCTGGCGGCATCGATATGGTTCAGTGTCGCTCGTTCGGCGACTGCCCGGCGCAGCCTGCCGACCTCGGCCTTGAACTGGGTGCGATCGTTTAATCCGAGCGCTCGGACGGGGATCGGAGCGTTACTGGAGACTCCGGTGTAACTGGCCAGAGCCGCGTCCAGAAACTCGTGTTCCCGCGGAGTCAGCGTGGACATGTCGAAGTCCAGAGGTGCCTTTCTGCGTGTGCGCGGTATCAGCGGCCCGGTCCGGCGCCGGTTTTCCGGGGTAGGTGCCGCCGCGCCCGCCCGGCGGTGTCGGGGGACCGAGCGAGGGGTCTTCGACCTGCCTGGTGAGGCGGATGAACTCGTCGAGCGGGTTATCCGGCCGGTACACGGTGCCGTGGTCGTCGGTGCTGGGGTCGACGATGACGTGGCTGTCGGGCCTCCGCGAGTCGTGGCGTTCCTCGGTCGGGCTGCCGCGCCCCACAAACTACATTGAGTCAGTGGGATACGCCGTCGGTGATCGTCGGCCGTGGCAGTTCGAGGAGTGGATGTGAGCGGTACGAAGCGATTGAACGGCTCGATGTCACTGATGTGGACACTGGGAGTTCCGGTTGCGGCTGTCGCTTTCATGATAGGTGCGCTGAACGTGGGTGCCGTTCTCGCCCGATCGTCGGGCTCGCCGGTGGCACTGGCGCTGTTTCTCCCCGTCAGTGCTTGCTCGGTTTGGCGGCATGGATGCTTGTCCTGGTCGTGACCTGGCGAATTCGCCGACTTTATGTGCGCCGCACGGGCACCGCTGCGGTGGCGACAGTGGTCGAGTGCGAGCTGGGACGCAAGCACAGTCACAGCCCACTCAACTTCGACCTGTGGCGGGTACGGATCGAGGCCGGGTTTCCGCACCCGGAGACCGGCATCGACAGCCGCGTGCGGAAGCAGTACTCCTATCCTCAATTCCTCGGGATGCGAGCACGCGCACTGAGCGAGCGATTCGCTCCCGGCACCTCGGTTCCGCTGATTATCCGGAAGAACTCTGTGCTGATAGATATACCCAAACGTCCCGTCTGGAACGACTTCTGGTGATTCGAGGCCGACGGGCCCGGCGATGGGACGAGCCCAGATCCAGCGGCCCATTTCGATCCGCCGGCGGCGAAGGCGTGGCCTATCCCGGCAGGTACTTGCTCACCTGCTGAGCTATCCGCTGGTTGGCGGCGCAGACTCCATCGCCTTTGGCTTCGCCGGGATCCCGCCGCACCGACAGAGATGACCAGAGGAAGGCCATCCCGTCCGGCAGGTCGATCCCGATATGGCAGAACCGCCGCCGCTCGGGGTCCAGGTTCACCGTGAATTCGGTGGCAGTGCGCGAATCTATGGTGGCGGGACCGATCGCTCGGTAATGCTGGTATCGAGGGTCGGAGGCGAACTCTTCCAGGCTGGGGGACCCGTAGTAGAGCCAGAAGGTTAACCAGCTCTCGTCGGCGGCCTTCCATGCGCAGCTGGTCCAGTCCCGGAAATCGACCCCGTCCGTACCGGGACGCGCAGATTCCGGGTCCAGTCCCACCGCGCTCAGCTCGGCAGCCGGGATATCGCACGGATCCGTGCCGGTGTCTTCGCCGGTTCCGCATCCCGTCCCCAGCAGGACTCCGCTGCTGATCGCAAGTGCGGCAAGGCGCTTGCTCATACCAACCATGATTTGCCTTCTGGGTATTCGTCGAGGTCATCGGGCCAATCGCTGGGGCCGACAACCTCGTCGCGGTCGGCCCGGGGCCGCTGCATCGGAGGTGGGGTCGGCGGCGGCGGCGCGACCGGTCCCTCGAGCCGGCGATAGTAGGTGCGAAGATCGTCGAATTCGCCGCGTCGATGGGTTCCCACCAGGCGAAAAGGGATCTCCCCTGCTTCGAGGAAGCCCACCGGATATGGCCGCGACACCAACTGGTAATCGCCGCCGCGGAGTGGCGGTCGTACTATGTTTGGTCAGGGCTTTTGCGGTTCACCGCCGGTTTCTGCTCGGTTGCCCGGCCAAGATGGCCGAGGTGATCTCGATGGCTGGAACCCAGAGCGGATAGTTCGATTGCCGGCGGGACGTACGAGGTCCGAGCGAACCCGGATGGCGGCTCCCGAGCGCTGCATGTTCCGTGATGAGGGTTGGGCAGTCCGGCACGGGAAGGGGACGGTATGGAGATCGACGGCGCTTCGGCGGTGGTAACGGGCGCTTCCGGCGGACTGGGTGGCGCGATCGCCCGGACCCTGCACGCGCGTGGCGCTCGCCTCGTTCTCACCGGTAGGCGGAGGGAAGCCCTCGAGTCTTTGGCGTCGGAGTTGAACGGTGCCGACATCGCCGTCTGTGATCTGGCGGACCGAAGGCAGGTCGTCGATCTCGCTTCCCACTTGGCCGACGCCGATATCGTGGTCGCCAACGCCGCCCTTCCGGCGACCGGGAAGCTGGAGGACTTCACTTCCGAACAACTCGACCGCGCTCTCGACGTGAACTTGCGGGCACCCATGTTGATGACGCAACTTCTGTTGCCGGGGATGCTGCGGCGCGGACGTGGGCACTTCGTCTATGTTTCGTCGATCGGCGGCAAGCTCACGATGGCCCGCACTCCCCTCTACGCGGCCACCAAGTTCGGTTTGCGCGGGTTCTGTGCGTCGCTTCGTCAGGACCTGCACGGATCTGGAGTGAGCGCATCGGTGGTCTTTCCCGGATCTGTCCGCGATGTGGGCTTCGTGGCCGACGCGCATCTCCCGCTGGCGCCGGGCTCGAAAGGAGTCTCCTCGGACGTTGTCGCACGCAGCACGGTCACCGCGATCGAGCGCGACCGGGGCGAAGTCGACGCCGCCGAGCTCCCCGCCCGCATCATGGCCAAGCTTGCGGGTGTGGCGCCCGAATTCACGGCTCGTCTCGGGCGGAGGAAAGCGATCATCGCGTGGGGCGACCAGGTGGCAGAAGGTCTGCGTCACCACCGCTGAGGACTGTTGGCTGCCGGGCTACACAGGGTCGATCCGGTCGGGCTCGGGTAGCCGCGTGGGCCGGGGAATCCCCTGGTCGAGTGCGGCGTAGAATTCGGGTGCGTCAATGGGTTGCCTCTATGCAGCAGCGATGGTGGGTGTGGATTGCGGCGTTCCTGACGACACTGGGGATGTGCGCGGTGTTCGCGTGCAGTGGCGGCACCCGACTCGAGCGCGCTCCTCCCGGTCCGGATACGCCCTCGCGGGTGGGGGTGCCCGTGCTGGTCGCGAAGATAGACAACAGTCCGCAGGCCCGGCCACCGGTAGGGCTCGCAGCCGCCGATGTGATCTACGTGGAGCCGGTCGAGGGTGGTTTGAGCCGTTTGGCCGCGGTGTTCTCGATCGACAAACCCTCGGTGATCGGACCTGTCCGAAGCGTGCGGGAAACGGATCTGACGTTGTTGGCGCAGTTCGGCGACCCGACGTTGGCATCCTCTGGTGCCGCACCCGAGCTGATTGCCGCCGTCGACCAGTCCTCGCTCCAGAACGCCTCGGCCGAGAGGCAACCCGCGGCGTACTTCCGCGACTACAGTCGCGACGCTCCGCACAATCTGTTCGTCCGCTCGGATCAGTTGCCCGTAGGCGGCGGCTGGCCGGCGGCTTCGCAACTGAACTTCGGTCCTGCGCCTGCCGGTGGTGAGCCCACGCAATACGAGGAAGCGCGGTATCCGGGCACGGTGATCGGTTTCGACTGGTCACCCGGCGACCAGCGGTGGCTGGTGTCCATGGACGGTGCTGCCTACACCGTTGCCGATATCGGGCAGCTCATGGCGGGCACGGTCGTGCTGCAGAGTGTGCAGGTGCAGGACTCGGCCGTCAGCGATATCGCGGGCAGCGTCTCACCCCTGGCCCAGACGACCGGTAGCGGTCAGGCACTCGTACTTCGCGACGGTCAAGCTTTTCCGGCCGTGTGGTCCCGGCAATCCCCACAGGCAGGCACAACCTATACAACACCCACCGGTACAGCCATCCCGTTTGCGCCGGGGCAGGTGTGGACAGTCCTGGTTTCAGCGCAGCTCTGGTAACCGGGCCCGTGTTCTCTCCACCAGTGCTCTACGACGACCGGGGATATCCCTGGCGTCCGCTCTACCCCGCAAACCCTCAGTCGTCCCCCGCAGGCCGACCTTCGTTCATGTCACGCACCGGGTATCCGAGTGCTGACGACAGACCGCCACCGCGGGTCCACAACGGGATCGTCCCCTCGACGATGGAGGTCCCGGCGCCCCCTCGGTCGGAGGCGACTACCAGCTTCCATCCGCTGCGAAAGACAATACGCAAAGCACCGGACTTTCCGACGACGCACGACAGGATCTCACTGGCGAGAGCTTGCTGGACAAGTTCGAAGTCCATTTCTTCCAATGGCCGCAGCTGTCCGTCTTTGCGAGCGATCGATCCTGGGGTCAGTTCAGCGTCCATCCCCACGCGGATTTCGATGCCTGAATCCACTCGTAGTGTGAGGTTGCCACCTCTCACCGCAATATCGGTCACATGAGTCCCGCGCAACGGCAGCACCCATCGATCCTCGTATTCTCGAATGACTTTGCTCATGCGAAGGTCCTCACTCGGGCTCTTCGTGGTCGAAAATGTTCGCTTCCGGCGGCACGTCCAAGGCGACCATCCGGTACCGCTCGAGGCCTTCGCCTGTCGCGCCGAGGCGGTGGAAGATATCGAGCACACTCTGCCGGGCGGCGGCCGAGCCGTCGTCCTTCAGCACGATCAGTCGGATAGTGCAGTTCCGCGACGGCTGGACCGTCTCCCCGGCCCAGAGAACACCCTCGTCATCCGGCTGCACGGTGACGATGTCCCCGTTGGCGACTCCGCGGACGAACCAGGGCGTATTCTCCAACCGCGCCGTACCGTCAACGAGGTTCACCGCCACAGGCTCTCGACGCTCGCCGGCGGCCAACAGGCGTCGTCGATGTCCATTCGGAAGTGGACCTTCATATGGTCGTCACGGATGTCGGTCATCGAACCATCATCCACACTGCCTCTACTGCGCCGGACTTCGGAGCCCGGATGAAGCACCGGATCTTGCCGGCTGCACGCCCCGGCCTCTGACGGGCAGCCGTCCAGGTCACCGGCTTCCGAATGTCGGTGTCCCTTGCTAACTTGTCGCGTTCTGATCCGACGAAGCGACGAGGCGAACTATGGCAATCGGCAACAACATCGGTTTCGAAGAGTCCGAGGATGTGATGTCCGCGCCGGTGCTGTGGAGTTTTCATTCCGGCGCCGCCGCTTCCGGTGTCGTCGTGGACGAACGAGGCTGCTGGGTGGGCACCGAGAGCGGTGACGTGTTCACCTTGACCCCAGAGGGCGTGGTCACCGGCCGATTTCGACTGCCGAGTGCGGTCGAATGCGTTGTGGCCGATGGCTTCTGGATCTACGCCGCCTGCGCCGACCACCAGATCTATGACCTGTCCGGCGCGGTGCCGCGAGTCGCCTACGAAATACCGGCCGAAATCGACATCTGCTCGCTCGACATCCATGAAGGCCGCCTCTGCGTCATCGACCGGCAAGGCGTCATCACCGCGATCGATTGGAACGGGGAATTGCTGTGGAGTACTCCCGGCGACGAGGGCGGGGTGATCCAGATCGACTCGCACGCCGTCTACCACGGGCATTCCGACGGTGTCACCGGATATGACTTGGAAGCCGGATACCGCGTGTGTCACGAGGACACCGATGGCGCGGTCCTGTGCGGCTGCCAGGACGAGAACGCGTTCTACGCCGGCACCGATGACAACTCCGTCGAGGTGGTCGGCAAGAACGAATGGGCGGGGATCGGCTACAACTGCGATGCGCCGGTACAGTCCTGCGCCACTTCCCCCGACGGCCGCGTCTTCGCCGGAGACGACTGCTCCTCGGTGTACTGCTGGGACATGTCGCGATGCGGCGCGTGGAAATGGGCCACCGGCTGCGGCTCGGCCTCTTCCATGCAGTACCACGACGACAAGCTGTACCTGGTCACCACCACCGGAACCCTGGCCTGTCTCGATGTCGGCGAGGCCGCCTTCCGCGACGCCGAGCAGGGTGTGCTGCCCGAGACGGTGTCGGTGACGGCTCCGGAGATCTCCGCCGTGGTGCCCGGCAACACCGTCGAGGTCACCTCCGACGCCGGGACCGGCGTCGTCGTCGAATGCGTGCTACAGAACGGCGAGCAGTGCGTAGTCGCCGTCTCCCCTGATCACGTGTTGTCCTTGGAGGTCCAGTTCCCCAAGGACCTGTGGCGTTCCGGTGCCCGCTATGTGGTCGATGACGTGGACGAGCCCGAGCGCGGCTTCTTCTACCGAGTCCGCGGCGACATCCGACAGCTGATCTGACCGCCGGCCGGTCACGGGGACGGCCGGTCATCGGGTGTGTCCGGTGGCCGTGCCCGCCCTCTCGGCACGCGGGTGGTTCCTCGTTTGTCCCGGTGTTCGGGCAGCGTCACCGCCAGGATCAGCACGGCGAGTGGCAGGCCGATCGCGATGGCCAATCCGAGCGTGATCACTGTTCGGTCCGGTGCTGTGTGGTGATTGCCGACCCCAGGGGATACTCCTGTGTTGCGGTGATCAGGTCGGCGGCTTGGGTGATCACCCACCAGGTGGTCGTCGGTCGGGGCGGTACCGGAAAGGATCGGGTCCACGCAGGCCGACTCGCGGACGGTGGTTTCGGTTGAAGGAACGGGCATAACGGTCGGCTCCGGGTTTCTGTCGGGGCGAAAGTCGAGCGTGCGCCTCTGTGGATTGCGGTAATGATTGCTTTCAGCATTGCTGGGTTCTTGCGGTAGAAGGACACACTGAACCCGCACCGAGCCCGTACCCTGGCGGTATTGCAGCGGAGGGGAGAACGCCGAAAGATGACGATTATCAAGTGGACTGGGCTCGAGGTCGCCGCGCTGCGTACGGCGTTACGGGACACGCAGGTTCAGTTCGCCGATCGGATCGGTTGTTCGATCGAGTCGGTCGGCAAATGGGAGCGCAGGGGCGCGGATATCACGCTGGGGGCGAAGTACTCCGAGTGCATGGACACCACCCACGGCAGACTCGACCACGAGCAACGGGCACGTTTCGATGCCGCGTTACAGGATCTGGATGCGCCTATCCGTACCAACCGGTGCGCCGTGTCGCCAGGGGTGGGCGTAGATGGTGACCTACCGTCTGCTCAACACTCGCCCGGTGGTGTGGGACCTATCGATTGCCCTGCGGTATCGGTGGACATCGACGACGATTACGTCGACACACTCCGCAGCCGCATCCCACAGCTGGTCGATCTCGATGCCACCTTCGGTGGTGACCAATCATCGGAATTCGCTCTCCAATTGTTTCGATCGGTGCACCGGAAACTGGGAAGCGTGCGCTGTGATCCGGGGACCGAGCGCGAACTGTATGCGGCGGCCGGCGAGATCGGTGAGGTCACGGGGTGGCTGCTCTACGACGCAGGCAAACACGAACTTGTGCGCCAAGTGAACAACGAAGCATTGCACCTGACCCGCTTGGCGGGCGATCGGAGCATCGAGCTGCTGACCCTGCAGAACATGTCCATGCACGCCGGTGACCTCGGACGCCCGGCGGAAGCCCTGCGTATCGCGAGAATGGTGCTGGAAACCCGGGCGCTCTCTCCCCGGTTGGAAGCATTGGCCCGTGCTTTGGCGCAGGCGGGCGACGAGGCCTCGGCCAAACGCTCGTTTCGCCGAGCACGCTTCCTCTACCTCGACGGCACCCGTGATGACGACCCGGCGTGGGCCTGGTGGATCGACGACCGGGAAATGGCCTGGCACGAAGCCGTTATCCACAGCAATTGTGCCGACTGGAGCGCAGCGGTCGATACCTTCGCCGCCTCGGTCGAATTCACCCCCCACCGCGAGGTCCGCTCCCGTTACCATCACCTTGCCGCACTGTTCAATGCGCAAGTCCGCGCGCATGCGTGGCGAGACGCGAGCGATACCGCCCGGCGCGTGATGCCCCTGGTAGATGAGATCCGTTCTACCCGAACCGCAACCATCCTCCTGGACGCGATCGGCTACCTCGACACTGTTGAACCCGTGCCCTCGGCGCGCGACGAGGCCGGGCAGTTGCGGGACATTCTTGCCGGTGCCGGATACGACCGGTAGGAGAACGTGGCAGCTACGGCTTCACCCTCACCAGGGCAGGGCACTCACCTCGGGAAAACCCCGGAAGGTGGGAGATACGCTTTGGTGATCTTCTGCAAGCGGCGCCCCTCGTCCGGGGTCACCTCCCGCACGAATACTTCCGGTCGGTGTCCCGGCGTGGTTCCGCCAAAACAGTGGTGATACGGCTCCCGCCTCGGGTTCCTCAGTATGGGAACCAGGCCCCACCGGATACCGTATATCTGGACCGGATCCCGCTGCGCGGATGCCACCCCCTCTGTGCCGGGCAAGGGTCGCCGAGCGGTGAAGGCGGTCGTCAGTACTGCTGCCGGACTCGGCGGGCAATGCGCGGTATCGGTCGTTATGCTCGACGGGTGAAAGCCCCGTAGTGCGACCGGCAGCGGCCTGGCATTGCACCCGATCCTGTTGGAGTTTCTCCGTTTTGAGCACCCCAAATGCACCGACGAACGACCCGTCGTGTCCGGTTTTCCACGGTTCGCCGTTAGATTCCGACGAGGAGCGGGTGCCGATGTACGCGCCGGGCTTCGTGGCCGACCCGCACCGCGCATATCGCGAAATGCGGCGGGAATACGGCTCGATGGCATCGGTGGAACTGGCGCCGGGTGTGCCGGCCACGCTGGTGATCGGCTACCACACCGCGCTGCGGGTTCTCAACGATCCCGATCGTTTCCCGGCCGATCCACGTGTCTGGCAGAAGGACATTCCTGCCGACTGTCCGGTACTTCCGCTCATGGAGTGGCGGCCTATCGGGAGCAAGAGCGCCGGTCTGGATTTCATGCGCTACCGCGAGGCGACCTCGGCGAGTATGGCCGAGGTCGATCTGCACGGTCTGCACAACATCGTCGATAAGTTCGCCCTCCCGTTGATCAGAGGCTTCTGTGCCGACGGTTCGGCCGATTTGATGAGTCAGTACATCTTCCCGCTGACGTTCGAGGTCGTCTGCGCCATGGTCGGCTGCCCGCCCGAGATCGGGCGCCGGGTCGCCACCGGGTTCGCGGCAATTTTCGAGGGCATCGAAGCCGAAGAAGGCAACGCGATGATCAGTTCGGCGTTGCAGGATCTGGTAGCCCTCAAACGGGCCGAACCTGGCAACGATGTCGCGACGGTGCTGCTGCGCCACCCGGTCCAGCTCGGCGAGGAGGAACTGATCCACCAGTTGGTGGCCTTCTACGGTGCGGGGATCGAACTTCAGCTGAACTTGGTCGCCAATACCCTGCTGCTGATCCTCACCGACGACAGGTTCGGGGGCACAGTCCTGTCCGGGAGCCTGTCGACGCGCGATGCTCTCGACGAGGTCTTGTTCAATGACCCGCCCATGGCGAACTATCTCATCAGCTATCCTCGCCAGCCGACGCTGGTCGACGATGTCTGGCTGCCCGCGCATCAACCGGTCCTCATCAGCATGGCCGCGTGCAACAACGATCCCGCCATCCGGTCGGAGAACCTGACCGGCAACCGCTCCCATCTCGCGTGGGGTGCCGGTCAGCGGGCCTGCCCCGCGCAGTCCGCGGCCTATCTGATCGCCGAGGCGACTATCGATCAACTGCTGGACGTGCTGCCCGATTTGAGTCCGGACTTGCCCGGTGGTGAACCGAGCTGGCGCCCGGGCCCCTTCCACCGGGCACTGGCATCCCTCCCGGTCACCTTCCCGGAGACCGATCCGGAAACTGTGCTGTAATCCGCGACGGAAAGCTAGTTGTTGCTGGCCATGACGTTGTTAACGGCGTCGTTCCGACTATGAGTCTCTCGGATCCAGTGTCGTGGAGACGGCCTCTCCGACGAACGCCAAGTGATCTTCGACGAGTTCGCCAGCGAAATCTCCAAGCGACTGATCGAACTGGTGCAACGCCGACTCGACGAGGAGCGCGTCGAGGCATGGCAACAAGCCTTCAAACTCCAGGGTGCCGGATCGGTACGTCGGCGGGCTGTGACAATCGACCACGACATCTACGAGCGCGCCGCGCCGGTGAATTCGGGGCTTGATAGCAACCCACTGCTCATCGGAATCACCGCCCTCGTCGACACCGCGTCCACCGAAGTGGGTGTAGTTCTGGAATAGATTCGTCGTGAGCGTCACCGGGTACCGTTCCTCGCCGGAGCATCGATGATGCCCGAACGGCGGTTACCGATGGATCCGGCGGCAACTTCTTGCCGCCGGGCAGCACGGCCAGCGCACGCAGGGGTGGCTCGAACTTCTCGAGCGCTTGATGTCGGAAACCGGACGCGGGCCCAGGATCACTCATTGGTCCGGGTTCTGGGGTTGCGCGGCCGCTCCCGGTAGATCCCCGCCCCGCGGCGCGTAGTTTCACTCATCCCGCGAGCGCGTCGCGTCGATAGGCTCCTCGCCATGGTTCCCCGCCTGTTCCCCGGAATCCCCACCCACGGCTTCTTCGTCGCGCTGGGTGTGGCGGTGGCCGCCGTGGTGTTCGTACTGGAATGCCGGCGGCGTAACGCCTTGCGGGAGGAATCGCTGGTCGCGGTGACCGGCGCGCTGGTCGGCGGGGCGATCGGAATGCGGTTGTCGGGTATCGCCGAAACCCTCGACCCGCTCGAGACCTGGATGTTCGGGGCGCGCAGTGTGCTCGGCGGGCTGCTGGGCGCCTATATCGGTGTGCTGGTGGCGAAGCGGATCATCGGGTACCGGGAACGGACCGGGGATCTGTTCGCCCCGGCGGTGGCGCTGGGGATGGCGGTCGGGCGGATCGGGTGTCATCTCACCGAGGCGCCGGGGCGAGAGACTGGGCTGCCGTGGGGTGTGCACGCGCCGGGAACGGTGCCGGAATGCCCCGGGTGTGTGAGCGGGTCGGCTATGCATCCCAGTTTCATCTACGAAATCGTTTTCCAGTTCGCCGCTTTCCTGTGGTTGCGGTGGGCGCGGGACCGGATCACCGCGCCCGGTGAGCTGTTCACGCTGTATGTGAGTGCCTACGCGGTGTTCCGGTTCCTGGTGGAGTTCACCCGGGCGAACGAGACGGTGTGGCTGGACCTCACGCGTCCGCAGTGGTTTCTGCTTCCGGGGCTGGTGCTGGTGGCGGTACGGCTGCGCATCGGTTATCGGCGCGGCAATTACGACAATGTTCTCCGGCGAAAGGTCGCGTCGTGAACCATCCTGGACCTCCCTTTCAACCAGGGCCTCCGCAAGGTCCCCCGGGTGGGCCGCCACCGGGACCTCCCGGTGGCAGGCCGCCGGGGTCCGGGGGCGAAACCGTCGGGTTCGCGGTACTCGGGGCGGTACTGTTCGTCCTGGTCAACGCGGTGCTGGGATTCTTCGTCTTCGCGGGCAGCGGCGGGGGTTCGGAGTTCCGTTTCGCGGCCGGGATGTACACGGGGATCACGATGCTGGCGGTCTTCGGCGGGGGCGCGGCGCTGATCCGTCGCGGTACGCCGAAAGCCAAAGGGGCCGGGTTGGGGTTGATGATCGGGTGGGCTCTGGTGACGGTCTGCACGGTCGGGTTCTGCACTGGTGTGAACCCGACCCTCTACGAACTCATGGGGCCGTCGGCGACCGCTGGAGCGATCCGATGACGGCGGGGATGCCGCTGCGGGGTGACCGGATCCTGCGGTATGTGAACGCCTTCTGCCCGCTGTGTCACCAAGACGAGCCGGAGCGTCCGCTCGGCGAGGTGGCGCGGTTGTCGGGATGGCTGGCCGAGCGGGACGGGCAGGTGTATCTCGAACGCGGATGCGCCGCGCACGGGATGGTGCGCACGCTCTACGACGAGGATCCGGAGATCCTGTCGTATCTCGAGGAGTGGACGGCGCCCACGAAAGCGCACCTGCCCGACGTCGCGGGGAACTTTGATCCGGTACCGGGCGCGTATCTGCGCGGACTGCCCGAAATGCAGACCCAGCACACCTGCATCCTGCTGGAAGACCTCCTGGACAGCTGCAATCTGCGCTGCCCCACCTGTTTCGCCGACTCGTCACCCGAGCTGCGGGGTGTGGTGGCGGTCGAGGACGTGCTGGCGAATGTGGATCAGCGGCTGGCCCGGGAGAACGGCAGACTGGATGTGCTCATGCTCAGCGGCGGCGAACCGACGCTGTATCCCGAGCTGCCGCGATTACTGGCCGAGCTCACCGCGCGACCGGTCACCCGGGTTCTGATCAACACCAACGGGGTGCGCATCGCCCGCGACGACGAGCTGGTGCGGCTCCTGGCGCGGTATCGGGAACGGGTCGAGGTGTATCTCCAGTTCGACGGGGTGACGGCGGAAGCGTCGAAATACCATCGGGGCGGTGACCTGCGGGCGCTGAAAAGTGGAGCGCTGCGCAGGCTTTCGGAGGAAGGGATCTTCACCACGCTGGTGATGACCGCGGCGCTGGGCGTCAACGACGACGAGATCGGCGCGGTGGTGCGCACGGCGCTGGACACGCCGTTCGTGGGTGGGGTGTCGATCCAGCCGCAGTTCGGGTCGGGACGGTCGGGGGTCATCGACCCGATGCGGCGGCTCACCCACACCGGAGTACTGCGGCGGCTCGGCCCGCAGACCGGTGGACTGGTGACCTGGCGCGACCTCACCGCGCTGCCGTGCTCGCATCCGCACTGCTGTTCGGTCGGTTACCTGCTGCGCGACGACAGCGGCGAGTGGCGGTCGCTGGTGGGACTGATCGGGCACGACCGGCTCAAGGAGCGGCTCGGGCTGGTGTCGAACCGGATCGCCGACCGCGAACTACCCGCGGAACTGCGGCTGGCGATGCGTGAATCGTTGCTGGGGTTGCTGTCGGAACAGTCGTCGCTGTCGCATCCCGATATCGGGGAGGTGTGGCGCAATATCTGCGAGAACTGCGATCTGGGCATGTCGACGCTGCTGACACTGGCGTCCTCGGCGCTACCGGGCCGCCGGTCGCGGCTGCGGAAACTGCTGGGGGAGCGGGTTGTCCGGATCACGGTGAAGCCGTTCATGGATATGTCGACGATGATCGAGGAACGGCTCACCCAATGCTGTGTGCACGTGGGCACCCGCTCCGACGCCGACCAGTGCGCGCCGTTCTGCGCGGTACAGGCCTGGCCGGCGCTGTCCCGGCAACGGTTACCCGCGGCCGCCCCGGCGGGACGGTCGCTGCTGCCGGTGACGGTGCAATGAGTACCGAAGAGGGGCCGGGCGGGGTGTACTACGCGGAGGCGACGGCGCGTCAGCCCGCACCCGACCCGCTCAACCTGTGTATCTACGCGACGGTGGCATTGCTGACCTGGCTGCTCGGGCCGATCGCGCTGACCGGGTTCGCGGCGCTGGGATTCGCCGGGTATTGGCGGGCCAGGCGGCGGGGTCTGCGGCGCAGCCGCTGCTGGTTACGGGATACCCGGCTGGTGCTCGGCTACCTCGCGGTTCTCGCCGGGGTGGGCGTCTGGGCCCTGGTCCGCTGAGGCCGGTGATCGCGCCGTGGGTGGCGGAATCACCGGCCGATCAGTGGGACCGCGGAGGCTGCGTCACTGGTCCCGCATACCGCGCTCGTAGTCGGTTTCGGCGCTGGCCTGCCACAGGATCGGGTGGGCACCGGGGCCGCAGTCCTCGCTCCACGCGGTGGTCGATTCCGGCCGGATACGTTCCGCCGCCCGGTACAGAATGCGCAGGTTGGTGCACAATCCGATCACCCCACCGGTGGCCGCGCCCACATCGGTATTCGTGCATTGGATATCGAGCCGGCTTCCCACCGGGACCGCGGTGCAGAACGCGTCGCCCGCCGGTACCGCCTGGGCGGTTCCCGCGCCGAGTGTGGTCGATACCGCCACGATCGCGAGACCGGATACCAGTGCCCCCACGACCGGCAGACGCCGGGTATTTCCTTCGATCGACATCGGATTCCCCTTCTTCCCCTGTGCTGCAGATAAATTCGCATCACAGTACGCACAGTGGAATATATTTCGCACCTCGAGCGCAATTTCGGTTGGCCGGCGCGCTTCTTCGGCGATCGAACACAGCGGCGCCCGGCCCGCACCCGCTCGTGCTGTGATCAGGCCGGAACCCTTTCGGCGGCAAGGAAAGCCTCGACGAACCCCAGTGCCCGATCCTCCAGGCCCGCGTAATGGGCTTCGCGGACGGCGCCGGTGAGCGCGTCATCGAGCAGAAGATTGCCCGCGGCGTCCAGGCGCTGCCGTTTCTCCTCCGCCCCGGGCAGCAGCCCCACCGCCGACTGCGTGAAACCGCAGTAGTAGGCGATACCGTCGTTGAGCTGCGTACTCAGTGCTTCCTGCATGAGATCGACAATCGCGTCGTCGTCCGCCGCGCCCGCCAGGCCCAGCCACAGCATCCGCTTACCGGCGAGCCGGGGTTTGCTGCGGCCGTAGGCGAATCCGTAGTTCCAGACCCGGTCGATCCAGCCCTTCAGGATCGCCGGTACCTGCATCCAGTACACCGGGAACACCGCGACGATCACGTCGGCGGCGAGAACGCGCCGCATATGGTTCTCGACCTCGGGGGAATAGGACTTCTCGCGGTTACCCCATTCCGGCAGGTCGGCGGCGGTCATGCGGGGGTCGAAGTTCTCGGCGTGCAGGTCCAGCAGGTCGATGCGGTAACCGGCGGCGGTGAGGCGGCGGGCGGTGAGGGTGGCGATATGGGAGGTCAGGGAATCGGTCCGGGGGTGCGCGACGACGATCAGGGCGGTGGGGGTGGTCGCGATGTCCTGGGGGGCGGTGTTCTGCACGGTGTCCTCCATGGCGGTCCGGGATTCCCGGACGATCGGGTGGTGCGGTCTGATCTCATTTCACACGCCGTTCGATGGACGATCTATGGGCAGAGATCTACATCTGATAGGAGTTCGTCTACTCTCGATGGGGTGGATCCATTGAGTACGCTGCTGGGCGGTATCCGTGCCGAAGGGGCCGTTCTCACGAACGCGGTCCTGGAGGCGCCGTGGAGTATCCGGTTCGCCGACTGCGCACCGCTGACCATGGTCACGGTGCTGCGCGGTGGGGGAACGCTGCTGCTGCCCGGGGGTGCCGAGCACCGGCTCACGCGGGGGGATACCGCGATCGTGCGGGGGCCGGAGCCGTTTCTGTTCGCCGACCGCGCGGACACCGTCGGCCGTCCGCACGAGGAATTCGAGATCGCCTGTTTCGCACCGGATATGAAATGTGACGCCCCGCTGGACGACGGGCGCTGGGGTAACGATCCGGCCGGTGAGACCGCGCTGATCGTCGGCGCCTATCGGACATCGGGCCGACGGCACGAACGCCTGCTGCGCGCGATCCCACCGGTTCTGTCGATCACCGACGATCCCGAGGTGTGCGCGTGGATGGAAACCATTGCCGCGGATGCCTCCCGGCAGCCGGCCGGAGCCCAGGCCATGATGGACCGGCTGCTCGATTGGGCGCTGGTGTGCACACTGCGTACCTGGTTCGAGCAGCAGGACGCCGACGCGCCCGGGTGGTATCGGGGACCGGCGGATCCCGTGGTCGGACCGGCGTTGGAGGCGATGCACGGAAAACCCTCCGCCGGTTGGACGGTCGCCTCGCTGGCTTCCGCCGCGGGGGTGTCCCGGGCCCTGTTCGCGCGGCGTTTCACCGAGGTGATGGGGCAGTCGCCGCTGGCCTATCTGACGGAATGCCGGATGGATGACGCGGCGGAACTGCTGGCCGACCGCAGTCTCACGGTGGCGCAGGTGGCGAAGGCGGTGGGCTACGCGGACGCGTTCGGTTTCAGTGCCGCGTTCAAACGTCATCGGGGTATCCGTCCCAGCGACTTTCGTGCCACCGTCGATCTCGGAGCGTGAGCCGCGCGTCGAGCACCCGGTCTCCGGGGTGTGAGAGGGTCGGAGGGTTCCGACCGGAGATCACGAAAGGTTCGATATGCACAGCAGTATCCGACATTTCGGCTTCGCCGCATTGCTGAGCACGCTCGGCGTCGCGGCCGCGTACGCGGCACCGGGGGCAGGTGCGGCCGTGACCGGAGTGGGGGTGGCCGCCGGGCCGGAGGGGCTGCGGGCCGGATGCACCTACACGGTGACGGCGACGGTCGACGCGCCGCCGGCGGAGGCGGGCGAGGTCACCATCATCAACAGCGGCGGTTCGGTTCCCGGCAACGGAGAACGGCTGGGTCAGGCCGTCTACCACCCGGAGAACGGGACGGCGACCTTCGAATGGACGCCGAAGTACACCGGGCGCCAGAACATCACCGCACAGCAGTTCACGCCGGGGCAGTACACCTCGTCGAAGTACATCGAAGTCGATGTACCGGGCCGGGGGCTGAACACCGGCAGTTCGTGCCTGCCCCTGCCGTAGGCGATTCGCGGGACTTCCACCGGCCGCACCCGGACGACGGGTGCGGCCGGGCACTGCCACGGAGTTGCCGATGCCGTCCCGATGCGGTGTGATCGGCTGAGCATCACGTATCGGAGGGGTCGGGCAGTGGCCGCATTGGCGTCGGGGGCGGTGTTCGCCGGATACACCATCGAGCGTCTTCTCGGCGCCGGGGGAATGGGCGAGGTCTACGTCGCCCGCCACCCCCGGCTGCCACGTTCCGACGCGGTGAAGGTGCTGGCCGCGGAGTTCACCCGCGACGACTCCTACCGGCGCCGCTTCGAACGCGAGGCCGATCTCGCCGCCTCGCTGTCGCATCCCGGCATCGTCAGCGTGCACGACCGTGGCGAGTTCGACGGGCGGCTGTGGATCGCCCTGGAACTGATCGACGGGATCGATCTGTCGGGGTCGCTCACCGCCGCGCCGGGCGGGCTGCCCGGTGCCGATGTGGCCCGGGCGGTCACCGAGGTCGCCGACGCGCTCGACTACGCGGGGGCGCGCGGATTGGTCCATCGCGATGTGAAACCCGCCAATATCCTGCTGGGCCGCACCGGGCACTACCTGCTGACCGATTTCGGGATCGCGCGGATGGGCCCGGAAACCTCCGACCTCACCGGGACCGGCCTCACCGTGGGCACCGTCGCCTACGCCTCGCCGGAACAGATGCAGGGGCTCCCGGTCGATCCGCGATCCGATCAGTATTCGCTGGCCGCCACCGCCTTCAATCTCCTCACCGGCGCGAAACCGTTCCCCGGCACCAACCCCGTCGCGGTGATCATGGCGCACGCCCAGCAGCCGGTTCCGAGTGTGCGTGAGCGGCGCCCGGATCTTTCGCCGGAGGTCGATTCGGCGATCGGGCGAGCGATGGCGAAAAGCCCCGAAGATCGGTTTCCCACCAGTAAGGATTTCGCGAACGCTCTCGGCGCCGCACTCGCCGCGACCCCGTGGCCGCAGGGCGGCCCGAACGCCCCCACCTCGGTATCGGCCGACCGGTACGCGCCCACGGTCGTCCGCCCGGACCATTTCGCCCACTACCCACCGCATCCCGTCCCGCCGCCGACGCCGGGGAATGGGTCGTCGCGCAACCGGTCCGTGCCGATCGTCGTCGGGACATTGCTGGCCGTGGTGGTGCTGGTCGTCGTCGGTGCGCTGAGCTTCCGGGCGGCCGGGAACCAGGCGGGTGCGGAGGAAGCCGCACAGCTGCCCCGGCACCCGGTGACGCCGATTCTGCCGTCCCTGGAGCGGCGGCCGGATACTCCGGTCTGGACGATGCAGGATATTCCGGGCCCGCCGGGCTCCTATCCGAGCACACCCGCGGTGGTCGGTGGAGATTCCGATCTCGTCCTGCGCGGCCGCGAGCACTACCTCGCAGACGGCGGCACCGTCGACTACCTGGACGCGATCGATACGGGCACCGGAAGGCTCCGGGACGGAGCGCAACCCGTCGTGGTGGATACGACTCAGCGCAGACTCGACAAGTGCGTCGTCAGCGCACAGCGTTCGGCGGCGGCATGCCGGCTCACACACTCGTCGGAAGACACCGAACAGGTGGTGGTGGTGGACCTCGGCGCGAACCGGATCGCCGGCACCGTCACCGCGGTGGGCCGGATCGACACGCTGGTCGCCGTGGGTGAGCGCTTCGTCTTCGTGGACCGGCCGGATCGGCCGCAATCACCCGTAGTGCGCACGCTCGGGTCGGACGGCCGGGAGCTTGCGCCGATCCAAGGATCCGGCGAGTCCCCGGTTCTTTCGTCGGGGGATCCGCGCCATTCGATCGAGGTCTTCGGGCTGGTCCGGCTGGCGGTGCTGACCTCGGCGCCGGACCCGTCACAACCACTGTCGAAATGGGAATTCCGCGTAATCCGGCTCGAGGACGGCAAGGAGATCTTCCGCCGCGATACCGTCGAGCAGATCGGCCCGGACGACTGGAACGTTTTCCTCGACGGATTCGTCGTCGCCGACGGCGCGGCACCGGCCGGGATCTACGACCGCGACGGCGCCAAGACCGCGGAGTTGCCGGAGGGGTGGCGTCCCAGCGAGCATTCGATGAGCACCGAGAAAGGACCGACGGAGACATCGGTGCCCACGGCCATCCGGACCGACGGCAGCGAGACGACCTACGCGGGAATCGGTCCGCGCACCGGAACCGTCCTGTGGGAGCAGCAGTCCTACAGCGCCGACGACTACCCGGAACGACTGCTGTTGCGCGGTATCGGGACGCTGATCGCCACCGCGGATACGGGCCGGGTGGTCGACGCCTACACCGGCGAGTACGTGATTCCGGGTTATCTGCCGGACGGTGTCGAACTCGGCACCGACGGCACCCGGATCGCGGTGGCCGTCGACGGGGCCGGTACCGGCAGCACCCTAGAGATCTGGAACGCCGACGGCGAAGTCTGGGAGATCAGCAGCGAGTTCGAACCGGTGGCGATCGCCGGGAAGATCTACGTCGGGAACCTGCGGCTCTTCTGAAGCGGCCATTCGGCGCGCCATCGGCGGCGAGCGCACCGCCGGTGAGCAGACCGGACACACCGCGGGCCTATACCCCGGGGCGCCGGGTTCACGGTGTGTCCGGGTCGGGCGGGATCTCCAGGATTCCCAGCAGGGCGGATGCGGCCGGAGTGCGGGTGGCACTGCTCCAGACGATGTACTCGACGCGGGCGGGGGCGTCGGAGATCTCTACGGTGACCACCCCTTTCAGCTGCGGTACATAGGCCGAGGGCAGCAGCGCGACCCCGAGGTCCTGTTCGACCAGCCGGGCGATGTACTCGGCGGACGACACCTCGAACGCGACATCGCGGTCGAGCCCCGCGGCGTCGAAGGCCACATCCGATTGGGCGCGCCCGGCGGTGCCGGCGGGGAGGTCCACGAAGGTTTCGGTGGAGAGCCGGAGCAGGTCGACCGACGGTTCCCGGGCGAGTGGATGTTCCGGGGCGAGGACGGCGACCAGCCGGTCGCGGGCGAGTGCGCGGGCCGCGACCCCGCGCGGCCGGGCGGTGGTGGGCAGGCCGAGGAACGCGATATCCAGCGTGCCCTCTTTCACCTGATGCGCGAGTTCGTCGCTGGCACCGACCCGCAGGCTGACGCGGACGTGCGGGTACCGCCCGCGGAATTCGCGGAGCGCGGCGGGCAGGTCGACCGCGGTGACCGAGGGGATCAGGCCCACCGCGAGCCGGCCCCGGATCTCGCCGACCGCCGCCGCGGCCTCGGCGGCCGCCCGGTCGGCGGCGTCCAGGCACTGGCGGGCGGCGGGCAGGAACGCCTCCCCGGCCGGGGTCAGCCGTACCCGGCGGCTGGTGCGTTCGAAGAGTTTCGCGCCGAGTTCCCGTTCGAGTCGCGCGATCTGGTGGCTGAGCGCGGACTGGACCACCAGGCAGCGCTGGGCCGCGCGGGTGAAGCTGTTCGTCTCCGCGACGGCGAGCACGTAGCGCATCTGCTGGAGTTCCATGGATCAATCGTGAATCACGATTGATGAGTTGACAAACATGTGTTGGACTCATTGATCTGTCCGGGGCGACACTTCGGAAGTGAAAAGTTCCCTTGCCCAGCCGGTTTCCGGTGCCGCCGGAGCGGGTGCGCGCTATGCGGACCTGCCCCGGGTGGCCCTGACCGCGTTCGCGCCCGTGGCGTGGGGCACCACCTACATCGTCACCACCGAACTCCTCCCGCCCGGGCATCCGCTGTTCGCCGGTCTGCTACGCGCACTGCCGGCCGGCCTGATCGCGCTGGCGTTCACCCGGACGCTGCCGCGGGGGCGGTGGTGGGGTAAGGCCGCGGTGCTCGGCGTGCTCAATATCGGGCTGCTGTTCCCGCTGCTGTTCCTCGCCGCCGAACGGCTGCCCGGCGGCGTCGCGGGGACCCTCGCGGCGGCGCAGCCGCTGGTGGTCGCGGTCCTGGCGGTGGCGGTGCTGCACGAGAGCCCGTCGGCCTGGCGCCTCGGCTGGGGGCTGGCGGGGCTGGGCGGGGTCGCGCTGGTGGTGATCGGTCCGGCCGCGGCCTTCGATCCCGTGGGCGTCGCGGCCGGGCTCGCGGCGGCGGCGTCGATGGCGCTCGGGCTGACCCTCACCAAGCGCTGGGGGCGGCCCGCGGGCGTGGGACCCACCGCGTTCGCGGGATGGCAGCTCACGGCGGGCGGGGTGTTCCTGCTGCCGTTGACCGTCCTCGAGGGGCCGCCGCCTGCCATCGGCCCGGCGGCGGCCCTCGGTTACCTCTGGCTCGGGCTGTGCGGAGGACTCATCGCCTACGTGCTGTGGTTCCGCGGGGTGACCACACTGCCGGTGAACTCCGTCGCGATCCTCACGCTGTTCTCGCCGCTGGTCGCCGCCGGGCTCGGCGCACTCCTGCTCGGCCAGACGCTGGGCCCGGTCCAGATCGCCGGGTTCGGGATCTGCCTCGCGGCGATCGTCGCGGGCCAGCTACCAGCGCCCGCCCGCAGCTCGCGGGCCATCTCCGTATCCACCTCGAAAGGAACATCTCGATGAAGATCGTCGTCGTCGGCGCCACCGGCATGGTCGGTTCCCGTGTCGTCTCCGAAGCCGCCGGCCGGGGGCACGATCTGCTCGCGGTCCAGCGCTCCGCGCCCGCCGCCGCCCTGCCCGCCGCCGTAACCGTGGTCCAGGGCGATGCGAACGACCCCGGCTTCATGAGCGCACTGTTCGCCGGAGCCGACGCCGTCGTCGCCGCGACCCGCCCGCGCCCCGGGGACGAGAGCTCCACCGGCGCGACCACGACGGCTCTGCTCGACGCCGCGGCGAAATCCGGGACCCGCGTCCTCGTCGTCGGCGGCGCCGCACCGCTGCGGGTGCCGGGCACCGGCCGGCTCGTCCTCGACAGCCCGGAATACGTACCGGCCGCGCTCCGCCCGATCGCCGGGGCCAGCGCGGCGCAGCTGGAGGCATGCCGGGAACATCCGGCGGACTGGGTTTATCTCAGTCCGCCCGCTGTCCTCGAACCGGGAGTGCGCACCGCACAGTATCGGCGCGGCACCACGACTCTTCTCGTGGGTGCCGATGGCACCTCCCGGGTCTCGGCCGAGGATTTCGCCGTGGCGGTGCTCGACGAACTGGAGGTGCCGTGCGGAAACCGGCACATCACCGTCGGCTACTAGCTGTGATGTCCAGGGAGGCTGGTCAGGCGGGTGATCGGTGGCCGGTTTCCGGTCGCGCTGTGGGGCCGGTGGCGCGCCGGTGCGCCGGCCGGTCGGCCCTCGCAGGCCCTGAGACGGGCTCGTCCGGTCGGCCTCGGCCGGGGCCGGCCCGGACTATGCTGTGAGGGGAGGATCCGACGGATGCCGAGGGGCACACGATGTCGACCATGGTGATGACCGGCGGAACATCGGGGTTCGGGGCCATAGCGGCCGGCCGCCTCCGGTGTTCGGGGGAAAATCGACTGCTGCTGGGTGCGCGCAACGATCCACGACCCGGTTCGTCATGCCTGCCGTTGGATCTCGCCGACCTCGGCTCGGTGCGCGCCTTCGCGAACGCGGTGCGCGAGGAATTGGGCGATACCCCGGTGGACGCGCTGGTGCTGAACGCCGGCCTGGTCCTCGCCGACGTCGCCCGCCGGACCCCCGACGGGTTCGAGAAGACTTTCGCCGTCAACCACCTCGCGCACTACCTGCTGCTCCGGCTGCTCATGCCGGCGCTCGGCGAGGGGGCCAGGGTGGTGCTGACGACGAGCGGTACCCACGACCCCGCCATGGGTGCCGGGCTGACCCCGCCCCGCCACGCGGACGCGTCGCTGCTGGCGTACCCCGATCGCGACCCCGGGTTGCACGACCATCCGCGCAAGGCGGGGGAACACGCGTATACGGCGTCGAAGCTCTGTGCCCTACTCACGGTGCGGGCGATGACGGAGGAGAAAGAGATGCGGGACAAGGGGATCACCGCCGTGGCCTACTGTCCCGGGCAGGTGTTCGGTACCGGATTGGCCCAGGATCTGCCGTTCTATATGCGGGTGGTGTGGTCGCTGATGGGGTCTCCGGTGCTGAGCCGCCCGGCACGGAGGTTCGACCCGACCCTCAACACCAGGGCCGACGCGGGGGACACCCTCGCCGATCTCGCGTCCGGAGATGCCCGGACACCGGAGGGGCGCGTCTACGCGGCACTGCGTCGCGGGCAGCTCACCTGGCCCGAACCCTCCGATGTCGCCTGCGATACGAACGCGGCCCGAACGCTGTGGCAGCAGAGCGCGGAGCTCGTGGGCCTGCCCGGCTGAGTCCGGGGCCGGAGCCCGGAGAACTGTTACCGGAGCGTGGTGCCCTCACCCGCCACGGATGCACGGGTAGCTCGTTCGGTGAGTGCCTCGTTCGGTGAGTGCGAGGACGATGGTGGTGGCCGTATCGACGAGATGTTCGCGTGGGAGGGTCAGCCGGCCGTCGGCCCAGTCCACATAGAGCGCGATCAGGGCGCCGCTGAGCGCCGTGCCGATCACCGCGAGGGTTTCCTCGCTGTCCGGTATCAGCGCCGCGGCGTCCTCGCCCAGGGCCGGGACGAGGGTGCGCAGGAACAGCGGCAGACGGTGGGTGCTGTGCCTTCGCAGGGTGTCATCGGTCATCGGTTCGCGGAGCAGGATCCGGGCCCGTCGCGGGTCTTCCTCGAAGTAGGTCGCGCAGATCAGGAGCGCCGCGCGGATCGTGGCGGTGAGATCGGCCGTGGCAGGGGCTGCGGCCAGCCGGGCGAGTAGCTCGCCTTCGGAACGGTCGTAGATCGCGATGATCAGCGCGTCCCGATTGTCGAAGCTCTCGTAGAAGTAGCGCGGGCTCAGGTTGGTCCGGCGGATCACCTCCCGCATGGTGACCGCCGCCGAACCGCTGGTGCCCAGCAGGTCGGCACCGGCGTCCACGATCTGTGCGCGACGGTCCGCCGAGCGGTCGTCCAGGGTTCGGCCGCGCCACAGCTTGGGTGTGTCCACCGATCCATCATGGCATCCGCGATCAGGTATTGACATCGGGTGATTCAATATGAATCATTTGATTCACGTTGAAGCTCGATTGCGGTCCGGCCGCATTCGTCGAAAGGCTCGTGCCGTGTTCAGTGACGAACAGTTCCAGCAGGCCCTGCGCCGCCCCCGGCTCACCCGCCCCGCCCCGGAATTCCTCGACGGCAACCGGGCCGTGCCGATCCGGGTGGTCCCGGAACGGGAACTGCAGGCGACCACCGAGGAGTGGTTCGTCCAGTTCGACCGGAAACTCGAGTACTACGGCAAACTCGGCCTCGATCTGTCCTGGCTGATGGAGTGGGCGAAGAAGTACTGGTGGAGTTTCCTGGCCCGGGATATGAGCCTCAACCACGAGTTGTACGCACCGGATATCCGCTACACCGATGTCACCACATTCGGCCGCACCATCGTCGGTGTCGACGAATTCGTGAAATACAACTTCGCCTTCTTCGACGCCATCCCGGACTGGCGCTACGATCCGCTGCCCGACCAGGTGTATCTGGACGTGATGCCCGACGAGAGGGTGCGGGTCGTCATCCGCTACATCGGCAGCGGGCACTGGGACGGGCCGCTACGCCTGTATCCCTACGACGAGAGCGCTCCGGTCCTCTACGGCACCGGCCGTTTCATCCAGTGCCCCGCGGTCGACCGCTACCACTTCAACGCCGACGGGCTGATGGAGGAAGGCGAAACCCTCTACGACGCCTTCGACGTCACCCAGCGCGGAGGCATCCTCCCGCGCGACGACAGCTGGCAGTTCAAGGCGCTGATGTCGGCGTCCAAGATCCCGGCGCTGCTGCAGCGCTTCAAGCTCTGACCGGCGGCGCGGGACGTCCGGCTCAGGTCAGTGAACGGACCGCGGCGATATCGTATTCGGCCACCGACGCCGCACGGATCACGGCGTTCTGCTCGTCACCCGTGCCCGCGCCCCGGAATGTCTCGACCGCTTCCCGGCTCTCCCAGCGTTCGAAGATATTGACCCGGGCGGGATCGGTGAGGTCGGCGCTCAGGGCGAAGTCGAGGCAGCCGGGCGCCGAGCGGGCCTGGTCCACCACGTCGGCGCATCCAGTGAGGTAGGCGTCGCGGGTTTCCGGGTCGACGAGGATATATCCGGCGACGATGACCATCTGTGCTCCTGACTCCGGGGACCGTACATCTGTGGAGACCCGTCCGCGGCGTGGGATTCATCGGTGACCTCTACCCGCGGCCGGGCCGGGGTTGCCGGACCGAGCCGGCGTGGACCGTCCGGGAGGAGCCGGACGGGTCCGGGGCACCGGTCACATCCGCAATCGTGGCGATTCGCGGTGCGGTCTCTTACGGGCCGGGGCGATCCCGCTCGCACGCCCCTCCGATGAGTTCGGGCGCCCGTCCGATGAGTTCGGGCCGGTCACTTCGTCTGCACGGTCGAAGCCCCTTTCCCTACGGAAAGCCTCCGGGGCGAGACGACGAGGAGCGAGGACACCCGTGACCGAGGAGAATGTGAAAGCCGTCCTGACCGTCGCTGCGTCCACCGCCGACGTATTCGCGGTCCTCGCGGACCCCGCGACCCACGCCGCGATCGACGGCACCGGCTGGGTCCAGGACGCCGCCGACCGGGCACCGCTGGCCGGAGTGGGGCAGATCTTCCATATGGACATGTACCACCCCAACCATCCCGACGGTATGTACCGGGTGGGCAACAAGGTCCACGTCTTCGACCCGCCGCATGCCATCGGCTGGTTCACCGGGGAGATCCAGGCCGACGGCAGCCTGGAGTTCGGCGGCTGGTTCTGGCGTTACGACCTGGTGCCCGTCGGGCCGTCCACGAGCGAGGTCACGCTGACCTACGACTGGACGGCGGTGCCGGCCCACATCCGGGAGTACCTGCACTTCCCGCCCTTCGGCCCCGAACACCTCCCCAACTCGCTACGGCACCTGGCCGGTGTCGCCGCTCCGGCGTCCGGCGCCACGGCCGCGGTGGGCGACCACGGCTAGTACCCCTTGGATCGTAAGAATTCCGCCACGGTGACCACTGCCTGCGGATTGCGGGGGCTCTCCACCAGCGCGGCGTAGGGCAGCGCGATGATGTTGTCCTCGCGGACCGCGGTGGTCCCGGCCATCAGCGGCTGCCGGCGTAGCTGGTCGATCTTGCCGCGCACCGAATTCTGCGGACCCGCGCCGTAATCGACGATCACGATCACCTGCGGATCCCGCTGCGCGGCCGCCTCCCAGGATGTGGTGGTCCAGGAGTTGTTCAGATCGTCGAAGATATTGCTGCCGCCCGCTTCCCGGATGATCTGGGAGGGGGCGGCGGTGCGGCCCGAGGTGAACGGTTCGGGAGTGGCGCTGTCGAACAGGAAGACCCGCGCCGGATCCCGCCCTGCGGAGGCGCCCGCCGCCGCCTGCGCAACCTGATCCCGGTACCCGGCGACGAGTTCGTCGGCTCTCGCCCGGACACCGAAGATCTCGCCGAGGTTGGTGAGGTCGGTGTACAGCGCGTCGAGCGGTTCCATCACACCGCGGCGGTCTGTTCCGGGTTGCCGGCAGGCTTCGGTCAGCTGATAGGGGACCGCACCGATCGAGCGCACCCAGTCGGGAGTGAGGCCGGTCGACTCCTTGAAACCGTAGTTCCACCCGGCGAAGACGAAATCGGGTTCGGCTGCCTGGACCACCTCGCGGGTGAACGCGTCACCCAGCGACGGCGTGCGTTCGAATTCGTCCTTCCATGGGGAGGTGGCGATATCGCGGTCCTTGCCGGGATAACTGCCGTAGCCCACCAGCCGGTCGGCGAGACCGAGGGCGAACATCATCTCGGTGATACCGGTGTCGTTGGTGACCACCCGCTCGGGAACACCGTCGACGGTGAGCGGGGCGCCGCAGTTGGTCACCGTCACCGGATCGCCGGACGCCGCGGCGGCCGGTTCCTGGAGTTCGGCGCCGCATGCCGCCGAGAAGAAGGCGGCGGCCGCCAGAACCATGGTGCCGATCGGCCGGGAAATACGCATCTAGCAGTCCTTTTCGTCGAAGATGACCTGCGGGACACCCAGCCGGGGATGGGTGACGATATGGCCGCCGATCGAGAACCAGCGGCCGATCACCTCCGCGGTGATCACCTCGTGCGGAGTACCGGAGCAGACGAGCCGGCCTCGGTGCAGGACGAAGAGCCGATCACAGTGCTGCGCGGCCAGATTGAGATCGTGCAGAGCCGCGATCACGGTGATACCCAGGCTCCGGGCCGCGGACAGGACACTGTACTGGTGCTGGACATCCAGGTGATTGGTCGGTTCGTCGAGGACCAGCACTCGCGGCTGCTGCGCCAGTGCCCGCGCGATCAGCACCCGCTGACGCTCGCCGCCGGACAGGGACAAAAAACCGCGGTCGGCGAGATGGGCGATATCCGCGGTCGCCATCGCCGCCGCGCAGATCTCGCGGTCCCGCCGGCGCGTACCGCGCAGCAGGGCGGTATGCGGCAGGCGGCCGGTCGCGACGATCTCGGCGGCGGTGAAATCGAAGGGTGTGGTCGCATCCTGGGTCAGTGCCGCCACCTGCCGGGCGTTCTCGCGCATACCGACCGCGGCGATATCGGTCCCGTCCACCAGGACCCGCCCGGCGGCCGGTGACAGCGCACGGTACAGGCAGCGCAGCAGCGTGGACTTACCGCTGCCGTTGGGGCCCACGATCCCCACGAACTGCCCGGATCCGGCGGCCAGCGTGACCGCCTCGACGATCGGCGTGCCGTCGATCTCGACCGTGACGTCCTCGTAGACGACTCGCATCAGTCCTGTCCCATCAGCGCGCCGCGCCGGCGCATCAGCAGTACGAACACCGGCACTCCGACCGCGGCCGTGATCGCGCCCAGCGGTAGCTCCTGCGGCGGGATCAGCGTGCGCGCCAGCAGATCTGCGGATACCAGGAACACGGCGCCCAGCAGCGGGGTGACGGCGATGAGCCGCCGGTGATCGGCGCCCACCAGCAGCCGCGCCACATGGGGCACCACCAGCCCGACGAATCCGACCGCTCCGCAGACCGCGACGAAACACCCCGTCATCGCGGCGGAGACCACGAAGAGCAGCAGCCGGAACCGGGAGGCGGAAAGACCCAGCGCGGCACTGACCTCGTCACCCATCGCGAGGGCATTCAATTGCCGGGCGCATACCGCGAGCACCGCCAGACCGAGCACCGCCACCACGGCGACCAGGGGCACCATCTGCCAGGTGGCGCCCGCCAGGCTGCCCAGCAGCCAGAACATCACCGACCGTGCGGCGTCGCCGTGCGGTGCCAGGAAAACCAGCACGGTGGTCGCGGCGGAGAAACCGTAGCCGACGGCTGTACCGGTGAGCACCAGTCGCAGCGGCACCAGCCCGGCCGCCGATCGGGCCATCAGATAGACGAGTACCGTGGCGCCGAGCGCCCCGGCGAACGCGGCGGTGGACAGGGCGTAGATGCCCAGCGCCCCGAAGACACCGAAGAGAACCACGGCAGTGGCGCCGACCGAGGCGCCCGAGGAGATCCCCAGCACGTACGGGTCGGCGAGGGCGTTGCGGACCATGGCCTGTACGAGCAGGCCCACGCCGCTGAGCCCGGCGCCGACGAGTGCCGCCAGCAGCACCCGGGGCAGCCGCGACTCGATCACGATCCGGTAGTTCGCGGTATCGGCGGCGGCGACCGTTCCGCCGGTGAGTTCGGCCCACAGGAAGCCGACTGTGGCACGCCACGGGATATGCGCGGTCCCCAGCGCCAGCGCCAGCGCGAGCACCGAGACCACCGCGAAGGCGAGGGCCAGCCCGGCGATCAGCGCGGCCGGGGGCGGCCGGTGCGATTCGAGCGCCCTCATCGGGCCGTATCCACCCGCTCCGTCCGGACGTCGTGCTGTGCAGACATGCGAGTACCGCGACCCATGACCTCGTCAACCGTTCCCTCGGAGTCGACCGAAGACCACACCGTCGGCGTGGTCACGCCGGCAGGTCTTCGGACTCGCGGACCCGGCGCCGGAGACTCCGGCGCCACCTACTGGCGGTCGCTTCCCGGGCGCGGGCCCAGTGCTGATGACCGCGGTCGTTTCCACATACCGCTGCGGGGCAGCTCCGGATTCACACCGGATTCCCTCTTACGAACCATCTGTCCAGGACAGGCGGTAACCGAGCGCCCGGACACCGTAGCATTCGCCCACGCCCGGCCCGGACGGTCATCGTGCTATCCGCAGAGCCGGGATCAGCCGGGCGGCGTCGTCCACAGTGCACTGATCGGGAGGCAGGAGAATTTCTCGCCGAACGGTAGCTGCTGGTCACCGCAATAGAGAACGTAGCCTGCGGCGAATCGGTCGCCCAGACGGCTTTCGAGGTGGCGCAGCCCCCGAAAGTCTTCGGCACGGACGGTTTCCGCTGCCTTGACCTCGATGCCGATCACCCGGCCCGCATTGTTCTCCAGAACCGCGTCGACTTCGTGGCCGTCACGGTCGCCGAGAACGAAAGTCTCGATCAGACCGCCGGTGGTGACATCGTTGCCGACTCCGGTCAGCAGGTACGTCGCGAGTCCGGAGGCGGTGAAAACCAGTTTGGGAGTGGAAACGGCACGATAGGTCGCATTCGCCGACCATGCGGGTATCAGCGGGTCTGCGCGTCGTCGAGGTAGCGGCATTCTCGAACTCATCTACCGGTCGTTGTGGATCTGCCGTAGTCGTGATTGTGGGTCTGCCGCCGTACCCGCCTCGCTCGGTCCACCGAGGTTTCGAGGGGTGTGGGACTCAGGCCCGCGACCCGAACCGTTCCAGCACGGCACTGGCCTCCTGGCTGGCGGTGCCCCCCTCGGCCAGATGGGACATGGTTTCCGGGATCGCCCGCCCGTGATGGGCCATGGCCTGGGCGTAGAGGCGGCCGGCGCGGTAGGAGGAGCGGACCAGCGGCCCGGCCATCACTCCGGCGAAACCGATCTCCTCGGCGGCCTTCGAATGCTCGACGAACTCTTCGGGTTTCACCCAGCGATCCACCGGATGGTGGCGCGGCGAGGGCCGCAGGTACTGGGTGATGGTGAGGATATCGCAACCGGCTTCGTGCAGGTCGCGCATGGCCTGGGTGACCTCGTCGGGGGTTTCGCCCATCCCGAGGATCAGGTTCGATTTGGTGACCAGGCCGTCGGCGCGGGCCGCGGTGAGCACCTCGAGGGAACGTTCGTAGCGGAACGCGGGGCGGATCCGCTTGAACACCCGGGGGACCGTCTCCAGGTTGTGGGCCAGCACCTCGGGGCGGGAAGAGAAGACCTCGGCGAGCTGATCGGGTTTGGCGTTGAAATCGGGGATGAGCAGTTCGACGCCGGTGTTCGGGTTGAGTTTCTTGATGGCGCGCACGGTTTCGGCGTACAGCCAGGCGCCGCCGTCCTCAAGATCGTCACGGGCGACACCGGTGATGGTCGAGTAGCGCAGACCCATCGCCTGCACGCTTTCGGCCACCCGGCGCGGTTCGTCGCGGTCCAGCGGGGATGGTTTGCCGGTATCGATCTGGCAGAAATCGCAGCGGCGGGTGCACTGTTCGCCGCCGATGAGGAAGGTGGCCTCGCGGTCCTCCCAGCATTCGAAGATGTTGGGGCAGCCCGCCTCTTCGCAGACCGTATGCAGCCCTTCGCGTTTCACCAGGCCCTTGAGCTCGGTGTACTCGGGACCCATGGTGGCGCGGGTACGGATCCAGCCGGGTTTGCGTTCGATCGGGGTCTCGGCGTTACGGGCCTCGATGCGCAGGAGTTTACGGCCGGCGGGGGCCTGGGCGGAGGTCATGAGTGGGGACCTTTCGGGTCGCGTGCCGGGGTGGCGGCGGCGTGATCCGCGACAGCCGGGGTGCCGGCCTGCGGAATATCGTGTTCGGTGACCGGGAGCTCCCCGTTGAGCGCGGCCGGGACGAGTTCGGCGATCCGCGGCCGGGCCTGCGCGACGGTGACCTCGCGGCCGAGTTCCTGGCTCAGGCTGGTGGAACCGACATCGCGGATACCGCACGGGATGATGGCGCCGAACGCGCCCAGGTCGGGATTGCAGTTCAGCGAGATACCGTGCAGGGTGACCCCGCGCTGCACCCGGATACCGATCGAGGCGATCTTGCGTTCCGGCAGCAGGCCGCTGGCCGCCAGCCAGACGCCCGACCGTCCGGGCACGCGCCCGCAGGGCACGCCGAGATCGGTGACGGCCTGGATGAGCGCCTGTTCCAGCCGGCGCACATAATCCACCACATCGAGCGGTTCGGCGAGCCGGATGATCGGATACCCGACCAGCTGGCCGGGCCCGTGCCAGGTGATCTTGCCGCCGCGGTCCACATCGATGACCGGGCTGCCGTCGGTGGGCCGGTCGGCCTGCTCGGTGCGGCGGCCGGCGGTGTAGACGGGCGGATGCTCCAGCAGCAGCAGGGTGTCGTGACCGGCGCCGCCGGCGCGGGTGGCGGCGAGTTCGCGTTGCAGATCCCAGGCCTGCTGGTAGTCGATCAGGCCCAGCTCACGCACGTCGACGGGGGTGGTGTCGTAACGCGCGGACCGGGTCGCGGTGCGGGTGTTGTTCACGATCACGACGTTACGCTCATCTCCAGTGTGAGCTGCATCAGTGTCAGATCCATCCAGCCGCCGAATTTGTGCCCGACTTCGGGCAGTACGCCGACGGTCCGGAAGCCGAACCGCTCGTGCAGGGCGATGGACCCGGTATTGCGCGATTCGACGGCCGCGATCATCGCGTGGATATCGCCCGCGCGTCCGGCGCGCGCGATCAGTTCGGCGAGCAGGGCGGCGCCGATGCCGCGGCGCTGGAAACGGTCGGCGATATAGACGGAGTTCTCGACGGTGTGCCGGTAGCCCGATTTCGGTCGCCACGGACCGTAGCTGGCGTATCCCGCTACTTCGCCGTCCATCTCGGCCACCAGGACGGGACGGCCGTGATCGGTGCGGTTCGAGAACCAGGCCACCCGCTCGTCGAGGCCGACGGGTTCGTCGTCCCAGATGGCGGTGGTCTCGGCGATCGCCCGGTTGTGGATCTCCAGGATCGCGGGCAGGTCCCCGGTCCGCGCGTCACGGATCAGGGCGGCGGCGGTGCCGGTCATCGGCCCACCGCGGCGGTCAGCGCCGCGCCGACGGTGGGGTGGCGGAATTCGTACCCGGTCTCCTCGAGCACACCCGGCAGCGCCCGCGGGCTGTGCAGGATCGCCTCCTCGGCGAACTCGCCGATCGCCAGGCGCAGCGCGATACCCGGGACGAACAGCGGCGTCGGCCGGCGCAGCGCCCGGCCCAGCGCGCGGGTGAATTCGGCGTTGGTGACCGGCGCCGGACCCACCGCGTTGAGCGGGCCCCGGACGTCGGGGTGGGTGAGTGCGTGCCGGATCGCGCCGACCTCGTCGTCGAGCGAGATCCACGGCTGATACTGCCGGCCGTTGCCGAGCCGGCCACCCAGGCCCAGCAGGAACAGGGCTTTCAGCTGCGGCAGCATTCCGCCGGCCCCGGCGAGCACCACCGCGCTGCGCAGCAGCACCACCCGGGCGCCCGCGTCCCGGGCGGTATGGGTCGCCTTCTCCCAGTCGTCGCACAGCGTGGGCAGGAAACCGGTTCCCGGCGGGCCGGATTCGTCGACCGCCCGGGATCCGGTATCGCCGTAATAGTGCACACCGCTGGCGTTCACCAGCGTCGGCACACCGGCCCGGGCGACCGCGGCCGACAGGACGTCGGTGGGGGTGATCCGGCTGTCCCGGAGTTCCTGTTTGTAGGCGCCGGTCCAGCGTTTGTCACCGATACCGGCGCCGCACAGGTTCACCACCGCGTCCACGCCGTCGAAGATCCCCGGGTCGAGGTCGGCCCGGGCCGGATCCCAGCGGCGTTCGTCGGGGGCGGCGGCCGGCCGCCGGACCAAGCGGACCACCTGGGTCCCGTCGCGGCGCAACGCCGCGACGAGAGCGGTTCCGATCAGTCCGGACGAGCCGGCGACCACGACAACCATTTACAGGCCCAGGTCGGCCTCGAACGCCGCCTCTTCCAGGCGGTGCCGGATGGTGGTGAGGAACCGGCCGGCATCCGCGCCGTCGATGAGGCGGTGATCGTAGGTCAGTGGCAGGAAGCACATCGACCGGACGCCGATGAATTCGCTGCCCGACTCGTCGGTGACCACGGTCGGGCGTTTGACGATCGCACCCGTGCCGAGCATCCCCGCCTGCTGCGGCAGCAGGATCGGAGTGTCGAACAGCGCGCCCTGGCTGCCGATATTGGTGATGGTGAAGGTGCCACCGGCCAATTCGTCGGGTTTGAGCCCACCGGTGCGGGCCCGGTTGGCGATATCGGCGATGGCCCGGGCCAGACCCGCCAGCGACAGGTCGCTGGCGTTGTGGATCACCGGCGAGAGCAGGCCCTGCTCGGTATCGACCGCGATACCCAGATGCACCGACGCGTGGTAGGTGATCTCCTTGCTGTTCGCGTCGTAGCTGGCGTTGACGTTCGGGTGCACCCCGAGCGCCTCCACCACGGCCTTGGCGAAGAACGGCAGGAAGGTCAGGTTCACGCCTTCGCGTTTGGCGAAGTCGGCCTTGGCCTTCTTGCGCAGCGCGGCGATCTTGGTGACATCGGCCTCGTGCACCTGGGTGAGCTGCGCGGTGGTCTGCAGCGATTCCAGGGTCTTGGTGGCGGTGATCTGCCGGATCCGGCTGGCCTTCTGGGTGGTTCCACGCAGCGCCGCGAGTGCGGGGCTGGGCGCGGGAGCGGCCGGAGCCGCGGCGGCGGGAGCGCCGGTGGACCGGGCGGGCGCCGCGGCCGGGGCAGCGGGCGCCTTCTTGGCTTCCGCGGCGGCCAGCACATCCTGTTTGCGGATGCGTCCACCGACACCGGACCCGGTGACCGAGGTCAGGTCGACGCCGTTCTCCTCGGCCAGCTTCCGGACCAGCGGAGTGACGTAGGGGGTGGCGCCGTTGGTGGAAGCGGCGGGCGCGGGAGCCTGGGCGGCGGGTGCCGGTGCGGCCGCGGCGGGCGCAGGGGCCGGAGCCGGCTGCGGAGCGGGCGCGGGCTGCGGGGCCGGGGCGGGAGCCGGTTTCGGCGCCGGTTCGGGAGCGGGCGCGGCGGCGGCCGGCTCGGGTGCCGGGGCCGGTGCGGGCGCGGAACTCTGCGCGGGACTACCGGAACCGATCACGCCGAGCTGTCCGCCGACCTCGACCACGTCGTCTTCGTTCGCGGTGATCTCCAGCAGGGTCCCCGCGACGGGGGACGGGATCTCGGTGTCGACCTTGTCGGTGGAGACCTCGAGCAGCGGTTCGTCGACCGCGACCTCGTCGCCGATCGCCTTGAGCCACCGGGTCACGGTGCCCTCGGTGACGGATTCGCCCAGTTCCGGCATCTTCACCGAAGTGCCGGAGGCGTCGGAGGGGGCGGCGGAGGCTGCGGGCGCCGGGGCGGGCTCGGGAGCCGGAGCGCTCTCCTGCGCGGGCGCGGGAGCTGCTTCCGGTTCGGCGGCGGCCGGTTCGGGGGCCGGGGCGGGCGCGGGGGATTCACCCGCGTCACCGATGACACCCAGTTCGCCGCCGACCTCGACGACGTCGTCTTCCTGGGCGACGATCTTCGTCAACACACCCGCCGCGGGGGACGGGATCTCGGTGTCGACCTTGTCGGTGGAGACCTCGAGCAGCGGCTCGTCGACCTCGACCGTGTCTCCTTCCTGCTTCAGCCACCGTGTCACCGTTCCCTCGGTGACGCTCTCACCAAGAGCGGGCATCTGGACGGAGAAGGCCATGTCCGTTGACTCCTCTAACTGCTCGACGGGTCTACAACAGTTCGTTCCGGAGGATCCTGCCGCGGGTCGCGACGGTGTTCCAGCCGGCTTCATTCTGCGCGGCGCCGGAGATCCGTGTGGTTGTTGTTCCGGTAACCATCCTTGCATTCGCCGCCGCGCGCGGTTTCCGGAGGGCTTCCCATTCCGTCGCCTGGCACCATGGAATCACCGCCGGATTCGGTGGTATTCGGAGGTCGAGCAGGAGGTCGGCGACGGTGGGTTTGCTGGACCGATTCCGTCGCGCCAGGGTCGGGCGCAGCGGCGTTTCGCGTGGCCGCGCCGCCGAGACCCGGTATCTGGCGGAGTGGGTGCGAACGCACACCGGAGTCGAGGGTTTCGTCGAACCGAAGACCACTGTGACCGATGTCACCGTTGTGCTGGTGGCCTCCGACGGCGAATGGACCCGGCGGGTGGTCGGCGAACGTGGGGCCCGGCGCCTGGCCCATGATCTGGGGATCCCGGTATACGACGTCGAGCGCACGGGATACCCGCAGCGGATGCGCGATCACGATGCGCGCCGCCGCGTGGAGCGCCGGCGCGACCTCGACCGCGAGCTGAACGAGGACTGAGTCCTCGGCACGGACGGCCCGGGCCGCCCGCACGCCGGCGGGCGACCCGATCGTCGGATGGTGAGTTATTCGGCGGCGATATCCTCGAGCACCGCGATGAGGGTGCGTACCGGTACCCCGGTCCCGCCCTTGCCGATATAGCCGAACGGCCCGCCGGTGTTGTACGCCGGCCCGGCGATATCGATATGCGCCCACTGCACACCGTCGGCGACGAACTCCCGCAGATACGTCCCGGCGACGAGCATGCCGCCCCAGCGATGGGAGGTCGCGTTGACCATATCGGCGACCTTCGAATCCAGGTCGGCGCGCAATTCCTTGGGCAGCGGCATCGGCCAGCCGTGCTCGCCCACCTCGCGGGAGATCCGGGCGACCCGGTCGCGGAACTCCTCGGTGCCCATCACGCCCGGGGTGCGGGTGCCGAGCGCGACCATCTGCGCGCCGGTCAGCGTCGCCACATCGATCAGGTAGGCCGGGTCGTCCTCACAGGCGCGGACCATCGCATCGGCCAGGACGAGACGGCCCTCGGCATCGGTATTGGTGACCTCGATGGTGGTACCGCCGTACTGGGTGAGCACATCGCCGGGACGTTGCGCCGTGCTCGACGGCATGTTCTCGGCCATCGGGACGGTCGCGCTCACGGTGATCGGCAGGCTGAGCCGGGCCGCGAGCAGCGTGGTCGCCACGACCGCCGCCGCCCCGGCCATATCCGAGGTCATGTTCTCCATGTTCGCGGCGGGTTTGATGGAGATACCGCCGGTGTCGAAGGTGATCCCCTTGCCCACCAGCGCCACCCTCTTGTCACCGCCGCGATAGGTGATCCGGACCAGCCGCGGCGGTCGCGAGGAACCCTTGCCCACCCCGAGCACCCCGCCGTAACCCCCGGCCTCGAGCGCCAACTCGTCGAGGACCTCGACCTCCAATCCGGCACCCTCGGCGAGTAGTTCGGCGCGGCGCGCGAACTCGGCCGGGAAGAGGTGACTGGGCGGGGTGTTCACGAAATCGCGGGCGGTGGCCACCGCTTCGGCGGTGAGCTGGGCGCGCAGCAGCGCGTCACCGCCGAATTCCGGTTCGGGTACCAGCAGTTCGACCCGGGCCAGCGGCGCGGCCTCGGGTTTCGGTGCGGATTTCGCCGATCGGAACGGCGTGAACGAGTACGCGCCGAGGTAGAAACCCTCCGCGGCGGCACCGATATCCAGACCCGACAGTGTGGTCACGGCGCGCGCCACCCCGGTGAGCGAGCGGGCGGCGACTCCCGCGCTGCGGCGGATCTGCTCGGCGTCGAACTCGGCGGCGCTGCCCAGGCCAACGGCGAGCACACTGGTGACACCGTCGAGACCGGTGGGCGCGGGGACCCGGATCAGCTGTTCGGCCTTGCCCGTACCGCCGACGGCGGTCACCTGGTCGAGGAGCCGGGTGCGCAGGTCGGCATCGAGAACATCGCCGAACAGGTCCTCGGGGACGAGGACGGGTCCCGTATCGGTGGTGGCCACACCGACGACGAGGACGTCGGTGCCCGGCTCGATGGTCTGGGTACGTGCCAATTCCGGTCCGAGGGGACGATCTGCGACTGCGGTCATGGCCACAGGCTATTCGCCGGCCGCGGTCCGGCGCACCGCGAGGCCGTCCAGCAGCATGTCCACCGCGTCGGCCAGTAGTTCGTCGAAATCGAGTTCCGGCGGCGGCGCGGCCGGATCGAACACCTTGTGCAGGCTGGGGCGGATCCGGGGATCGAGGAGTTCGGCCAGTTCGGCGGGTATTCCGGCCGCGGCCTCCGCACCACCGATCCGATCGAGGCGCTCCGAACTCCACAGCAGCGCGAGTCCCTGGACGAGGGCCGAGTAACCGAGGTACGCCGACATCAGCCGGGTACGGGGTAATTCCAGCTCGTCGAGGGCGGCGAAGGCGCGTTCCAGGGCGTCGAACAGCCCCTGGCCCAACGGCGGCCGGATTCGCGCGAGTACCGCCAGCAGCCAGGGATGCCTGCGGTAGAGCTGCCATTCCTGCTGCGCCTCGTATCGCATCCGGGCCCGCCAGCCGGCCTGATCCGGCGGTGACGGTGGGGTTTCGGTGAGCACCAGATCGGTCATCGACGCGAGCAGCCGGTCGCGGTCGCCGATGTGCCGGTAGAGCGCGGCGGTGGTCACGCCCAGTTCCGCGGCGAGTCGCCGCATGGTCAGGCCCTCGAGGCCCGCATGATCGGCGAGGGTCACCGCGGTACGGGTGATCACGACCGTGGAGAGGCGGCGGGGGACGGGCCGGACGCGACCGGGGACGGTCGTGCGCCGGGCGCGGTAGGCACGTGCCTGACAAGAGCGGGAGCAGTAATGCCGGCGGCGGCCGCGCGCCGGTTGGCGCAGGGTGTCGCCGCAGACCGAGCAGGGTGTCACGACCTTGATTTCATCACACGAAATGCCGTGACGAAATGGTGGGCAAGCCATGGTGACAGGCATAGGTTCGCTGGTGGGAACACTGTTCACAGAGAGGCGGCGCGGTGGGTGCGGAACTGAGTGTGCGGCGGGCGGAACGAGACGATTTCGATCCTCTGGTGGCGGCGCTGCGGGAGGCGGCCCCGGACGAGGCGGTGACGGAATGGATGATGCGCGGATATCCGGTGGGCGAGTTCCTCGACGTCTATCTGCCCGAGCTCGTCGAACGCGGACTCGGCACGGACGAGATCTGGATCGCGGGCGCCGCGGACGAGATCTGGGCGGTATCGGTCTGGCAGGCCGTCACCTCTGCCGACCGGCTGCACGACGATGCGGCAACCGCCCGGGAGCGGGCCGGACAGGCGCCCGATATCCGCCCGCTGCAGCGTTCGGCCCAGGCCACCGAATTGCTGGCCCGGGAACACCCCCGGCGCTTTCCGCATCGCTATCTGGAGATGATCGCCACCGTTCCCCGGTATCGAGGGCAGGGCGCCGGTGCGGCGATCCTCGGCGACCGGACCCGGGCGCTGGCGGCCGCGGGGATGCCGGCCTATCTGGAGGCCAGTACCGAACGGTCGTCGCGCCTGTACGCCCGGCAGGGTTTCGTGCGGATCGGGCACACCCTGACGCTGCCCGAGGACGGGCCCACCCTGATACCGATGTGGTTCGAGGCCTGAGCCTCGCGGCCGCCGTACGCGTCCGGCGCGGGCGCCCCGGCGTCCACTCGGGCCGGGATAAGCTCGCCGGGTGAGCGACGCCGAACTGCAGCAGGGCCCTGTCCATGACGTGCATGTCGAACTCGGTGCGAAGTTCGCGCCGTTCGGCGGCTGGCAGATGCCCGTCTCGTACGCGGGCACCGTGGCCGAGCACACCGCGGTCCGGGAATCGGTGGGCCTGTTCGATGTGAGTCATCTCGGCAAGGCGACCGTGCGCGGCGCGGGTGCGGCGGAGTTCGTGAACGCCACGCTGACCAACGATCTGGGCCGGATCGGTCCGGGCAAGGCCCAGTACACCCTGTGCTGCGCATCCGACGGCGGTGTCGTCGACGATCTGATCGCCTACTACGTCGGCGACGACGAACTCTTCCTGGTGCCCAACGCCGCCAATACGGCCGCGGTGGTCGAGCGGCTCGCCGCGGCCGCCCCGCCGGCGATCACGGTGACCGACGAGCATCGCAACTACGGGGTGTTCGCCGTGCAGGGACCGCAGTCGGCGCAGGTGCTGGCCGCGATGGGCCTGCCCGCCGACCTGTCGTACATGGCGTTCGCCGACACCGTGTGGGCGGGCCACCCGGTGCGGGTGTGCCGTACCGGGTACACCGGTGAGCACGGCTACGAGCTGCTGCCGCGCTGGGAGGACTCCGAAGTGTTGTTCCGGGCGCTGGTGGCCCAGGTGCGCGCGGCCGGGGGCACGGTGGCCGGGCTGGGCGCCCGCGACACCCTGCGTACCGAGATGGGCTATCCGCTGCACGGCCACGAACTGTCCGCCGAGATCACGCCGGTGCAGGCACGGGCCTCCTGGGCCGTGGGCTGGGCCAAGGACAATTTCTGGGGCAAGGCGGCACTGGAGGCGGAGCGGGCGGCCGGCGCGAAACGCGTCCTGCTGGGGCTGGAGGCGCTGGACCGGGGGATCCCGCGGGAGAACCAGGTGGTCCGCCACGACGGGAACGAGGCCGGGGTGACCACCTCGGGCACCTTCTCGCCGACCCGGCAGATCGGGATCGCGCTGGCCCTGCTGGACCCCGCGCTGACCCCCGGCACCGAGGTCGTGGTCGATGTCCGCGGCCGGTCGCTGCGGTGCACGGTCGTCAAGCCGCCGTTCGTTCCCACGCGCACCGCCTGACCTCGCGCGCCAGGTCACCGGCCGTCACACCGGACCACCAGCGGTCGCGCCCGGACGCAGGACCTAGACTGCTGGTCATGACCGCTGCTGCACAGTTCGCCCGTATCCCTCATCCTGCGCCGACCCCGGCGCAGCGGGTACAGGAGATTCTGGCGGCCCCCGGCTTCGGCCGGTTTTTCACCGACCATATGGTCACCATCGACTACACCGAGGCCGACGGCTGGACGAACGCGGTCGTGGAACCCTACGGCGCGCTCACCCTGGACCCCGCCACCATGGTGTTCCACTACGGCCAGGCCATCTTCGAGGGACTCAAGGCCTACCGGCAGCCGGACGGGCAGGTCGCGTGCTTCCGGATCGACGCCAATGCCGCCCGGTTCCGCCGGTCGGCGCGGCGGATGGCGATGGCCGAGCTCCCCGACGAACTGTTCATCGAATCGGTGCGCCAGCTGCTCGAGGTGGACGGCGCCTGGGTGCCCGAAGCCGGTGGCGAGGAATCGCTGTACCTGCGGCCCTTCATGTTCGCCACCGAATCGGGCCTGGGCGTGAAACCCGCGTCCTCCTACAAGTATCTGCTGCTGGGTTCCCCGGCCGGGGCGTACTTCCCGCGCGGGGTGAAGCCGGTGCGGGTGTGGCTGTCCACCGACTACGTGCGGGCGGCGCCCGGCGGTACCGGCGAGGCGAAGGTCGCCGGGAACTACGCGGCCTCGCTGCTGGCGCAGGCCGAGGCGACGGCCAAGGGCTGCGATCAGGTGGTCTGGCTGGACGCCTGTGAACGCCGCTACGTCGAGGAAATGGGCACCAACAACCTGTTCTTCGTCTACGGGTCGGGTTCCGACGCGCGGCTGGTGACCCCCGAACTGTCCGGATCGCTGCTGCCCGGTATCACCCGCGATTCGCTGCTCACCCTCGCCGCGGATTCCGGGTACCCGGTCACCGAACGCAAGATCTCCGTCGACGATTGGCGGGCCGGTGCGGAATCCGGTGAGATCACCGAGGTCTTCGCCTGCGGGACCGCCGCGGTGATCACCCCGGTCGGATCGGTCTGCGGGCCCGACGGTGAGTTCGTGATCAGTGGCGGCGAACCGGGCGAGGTGACGATGGCACTGCGCGACACCCTCACCGGTATCCAGCGCGGCACCTTCGCCGACGTCCATCAGTGGATGCGGGTGCTCTGACCCGCCACTGCCCGTCGGGACGCGCATGAGGGCGATGGGGTGCCGCGCACCCGGGCACCGGGCGCGAAGCCCGGCGCCGGGACAGGGTCTCAGCCGGGCATCAGGGCATGCCATTCCGCGAGTGACCGCGGGCGCAGCACGTAGTTGTTGTCGCGGATGGAGTCCAGCGACGCGTGCGGGTCGGCGGAGTACCAGTGCCCCGGGTAGACCTCCGGGTTGATCGGCATATCCGCCAGATTCCGCAGGCTGGTGAACATGGCGTCGTTGTCCCCGCCGGGGAAATCGGTACGGCCGCAACCGTCGATGAACAAGGTATCGCCGGCGATGAGCTTGTCGTCGACCAGGAAGCACTGGCTACCGGGGGTATGCCCGGGGGTGTGCAGGAACTCGATATCGAAGACGCCGACACCGAGCGTATCGCCGTGGGAGTGCCCGGTGAGCTCGCTGGGGGCGATCCCGGTGACATTGGCCACCCAGGATTTCTCCTCGTCGTTCACATGGACCGGAACCGTGGTGTGTTCGAGCAGTTCCTTCACGCCGCGCAGCGTGAAACCGAGCATGGTGCCGCCGATATGGTCGGGGTGGTGATGGGTCACCAGCACCCCGGACAGTTTCAGTCCGTCACCCTCCGCGATGGCGGCCAGATCGCTCGCGGCGTAGGCGGGGTCGACGACCACGCATTCGCCGGTGTCCCGGTCACCGATCAAATAGGCGAAATTGCGCATCTGCGTAGCGATCGGGTCGCCCACGGCGAAGTCCCGACCGGCCAGCAGCTGACGAAAATAGAGACGCTCGGCTGACATACCACCCACCTTATGGGCAGCGTCCGGAGGGCGAGACGCGGCGTGGTCGAGTTGACGCCGGGTGACGTCAGATCGCCCGCCGCGTTGTGACTCAGACAGAGTTCGCGGCGACCGCGAAACCCAGTGCGGCGAGCGCGGTGCCGGTTTCCACCGCGGCGCCGAGCAGGTCGCCGGACAATCCGCCGAAGCGCCGGACGCCGTGGTCCACCAGCCGGGACGCGGCGACCAGCGCGACCACCACCACCAGCGGACCCGACCACGGCAGGTCCGGAACCGCGCATACCGCCACCCCCGCGGCCGCGATCGCCCACCCCAGCACCGCCCCCCGCGACTGCGTGCCCGCCACCAGCTCCCCGAAACGGGTTCCGGGAGCGGCCTCGATCCCGCGCCGGCACGCCGCCACCACCGCGACCCGGCCCACCACCACCGCCAGGATCACCGCGCCCCAGCGGCCGGCGCCCGCCAGCGCGCCGAAAGCGCCCGCCTGGATCCCGGCGGCCAACACGATGGCGGCCACCCCGAACGGCCCCGCCCCACCGGTTTTCATGACCTCCCGGGCCCGTTCGGGCGACCCGTAGACGCCGAGACCGTCGAAGGTGTCGGCCAGCCCGTCCAGATGCATTCCCCGGGTGAGCAGGGCCAGGACCGCGACCGCCGCGAATCCGGCCGCCGCCCCGGCCGGCGCGAGCAGCCAGAGCGCTCCCGCGGCCGCGATCCCGAGCGCCAGTCCCACAATCGGTGCGCCGGTGATCGCCCGGCCCGCCGCGTGCCGGTCGATATCGGCCGGGCCGCGCACCGGCAGCACGGTGAGCCACGAGAACGTGAGGCGCAGCGTCAGCATCGGATTCGGCCGGAGACCCGGAGCGTGGGAATCATTTCTGCAGGTCGACGGCCGAAGTGGGTTCGGCCGTGGCCGTGCTGACGCCGGCGTCGGCGAAGGTCGACATCTCGGCCAGAACGGCCACGGCTGCGCGCAGCACCGGAAGGGCGGTGAGCGCGCCGGACCCCTCGCCGAGCCGCATCTCCAGATCGAGTACCGGGGCGAGCTTCAGTTTCGTGAGCGCCGCGTCGTGCGCGGGTTCGGTGGACCGATGGGCGGCCACCCACCAGGCCGACGCTCCCGCGGCCAGATCCTCGGCGACCAGGGCCGCCGCCGTGACGATCAACCCGTCGAGCAGGACCGGCGTGCGCCGGGCGGCGGCCCGGGCCAGGAAACCGGTCATGGCCGCGATATCGGCGCCACCGGCCACCCGCAGCAATTCCACCCCGTCGCGGGCCGAGGGGCGGGCCCGCCACATGGCGTCCCGGACGGCGGCCACCTTGCGCATCCAGCCGTGATCGTCCACGCCGGTGCCGCGGCCGACCGCGCGTACCGGTTCGGTGCCGGTGAGGGTGGCGATCAGAGCGGTGGCGGGTGTGGTGTTGCCGATTCCCATATCGCCGGCGATCAGCAGGTCGGTGCCCGCGTCGATCTCCTCGTCGGCGATGGCCTGTCCCGCCGCGAGTGCGGCGGCCACCTCATCGGCGGTGAGCGCGTCCTCCCGGTCGATGGCGCCGCTGGACCGCCGCACCTTGTATTCGCCGACAGCGGGTTCGGTATCGGCCGCGACCGCGATATCCACCACCCGCACGGTCGCGTCCGCGACCCGCGCCAGCGCGTTCACCGCGGCGCCGCCGGCCCGGAAGTTCGCCACCATCTGCGCGGTCACCTCGGCCGGGTAGGCCGATACACCGTGCCGCGCCACACCGTGATCACCGGCGAACACCACGACCCGGGCCCGTTCGAACTGTTTCGGCGGGCAGACGCCCTGGCAGGCGGCGACCCAGTTGCCCAGATCCTCGAGCCGTCCCAGCGAGCCCGGAGGTTTGGTCAGGGAGCCCTGACGCGCCTCGGCGGCCGCGCGGACCTCGGGGTCCGGCGGGGCAACGGGTGCGAATCCCTCTGTCACTGTTCGTGCCTTCCGATCGGGTGCGGGCGGGCGACATCCTCGCGGGTATCGCGCAGCCGTCTCCCGGACAATATTGCCCGGCGCCCGGACGGTCGCCGGAGGGACCCGCAACGTGTCGGCGGCGCCGGGAGCGGGCGCCACGGTGGGCCCGGGGTACGAGCAGGGCGAGGGCGGGACCCGTGGACCGGCGGCCGACCGGTCCCGATCAGGTGTCGATGCGGCCGCGCAGCGTTTCCAAACCCGCACCGGTGAGGTCGGCACAGTACGGGAGTCGACCGGCCATCGCCATGACCAAGGCCAGGGTCGTACCGCGGACCTCGGGCCCGGAACCGGCCCGGAACGGGCCGTCGGTCGCCCTCAGCCCCAGTCCCGCGGTGACGGTCCGGCCGGAGACCGTGAAGTCGCGGGCGGCGAAGAACCGGGCGACCTCGGTGACCGCGTCGAGTTCGGGCGTACTCGCGAGCCCGAGCGGCCGGCGGATGTCCTGCCCGTGGACGATCACCTCACCCAGCCAGGCGGGCGTATGTCCCGAGGGTGCCGTCGTGCTCGTGACCACGGCCCGGAAACGTGCCAGCGTCTCGTCCGGGCCGGTGCCGCGATATTCGGCCATCCGGCGGCGGTTGTGCAGGTCGGCGTCGAAACGCGCCCCCAGCATGCTGCGGAGCCAGCGCATCCGGCCGATACTCGCGGCGGCGGTGAGATGCGCGACGACCTCCTCTACGCTCCATTCCCCGCACAGCGACCGGGTCTGCCACTGCGCCGGGGTGAGGGTGGCGAGATCGTCGGCGAGGGCGGCCCGCTCCCGGTGGATCGTCGCCCAGAGGTCCGCACTCGATGTATTCGGCACGGCGGCGATTCAAGCACCGGCCACCGACACCGACACCGACACCACGCGGCGCGTGGGTCTTCGCGGGTGTCCACGCCACCGCAGGCGTCGAGGAAACCCCCGGCGGTGTGTGCCCGTCGGTTGTCGTCCGGTGGCCCCGCCCGGCCCGGCGCGGTCACCGGCCGGATGTATCGGCTATTCGAGGCGGGACGGCTGACCGCCGGCTATTCGAGGCGCGGCGGCTGACCGCCGGGTTACTGCGAGACGCAGCGGTAGACCGCCGGGTTACTGCGAGACGCAGCGGTAGACCGCCGGGTTACTGCGAGACGCAGCGGTAGACCGCCGGGTTACTGCGAGACGCAGCGGAAGACCGCCGGGTTACTCGAGGCTCGGCGGCTGACCGACGTTTACTCGAGGCGCAGCGGTAGACCGCCGGTTACTTGAGGCGCAGGGGTAGGCCGGCTACAACGAAGAAAACCTCGTCACACACCCGCGCCAGGTCCTGATTGCAGCTGCCGATCTCGTCGCGGAACAACCGGCCCGAACGAGTCGCGGGGATCACGCCCAGCCCGACCTCCGGGGTCACCACGACCAGGCGGCCGTCGTACTCCGCGACGGCGGTGACCAGGGCGTCGGTATCCGGGGCGACGGTCCCGCGGGGGGCATCCCAGGCCTGCCGGGCATCCAGGCGGGCGGTGAGCCAGGTGCCGATATCGTCGACGAGTGTCGCGTGCGGATGCGGATCACGCAGGACCCGGGCCGGGTCGGCCGCCTCGACCACCGTCCAGCCGGCGGGGCGGCGGTCGCGATGGGCCGCGATCCGGGCCGCGAAATCGGTATCGGCGGGATCGGGTATCGCGGTGGCCAGATAGCGGACCGGGCCACCGGCGACCAGGGATTCGGCGAAGGCCGATTTACCCGAGCGGGCGCCGCCGAGTACCAGCGTGCGTCGCCCGGGTTGTGAAGGGTGTGGTGACACCCGATCAGATCGCGTCGCCGGGACTCACCCGCGGTTTGGGCGCGCGCATCTTGCGCAGTTGGGAGGCGCGCACGAAGGCGTACCAGCCCAGCCGGAACCCGGTATCGGTGGATTTGGGGAAACGCTCCCGTACCCGGCGGTTGACGATCCGGCCGAGCAGGAAACCCTCGGCGATCATGAAGACCATCATCACCAGCATGGCCAGCGTGATGATCGACTGCCACGCCGGTGCCGCGAACATCGACAGGATCAGCAGCAGGGCCATCGGCATGAACAGCCCGACCAGATTGCGCCGGCCGTCGACGATATCGCGGACGAACGCCCGCAACGGACCCTGATCGCGGGGCAGCAGGTACTTGTCCTCACCTGCCAGCATCCGCGCGCGGCGGTCCGCGGCGGCGGCCCGGCGGTCCGCGGCGGCCGACTTGCGGTCCTCCTTGGAGCCGCGGTTCTCCTTGCGGCGGGCGCGGGCCTCCTTGGACGTCATGGGCGGCGGCGCCACGGGACCGCGGCGCCTGCCCTCGGCGTCGCGCCGGGCCGGAGTGGGACGGCCTTTGCCCGCGGTCGGAGCGGCCTTCGCGCGCGCCGCCTCGGCCTCGGTCGCGCTCGCGGTGGCGGTCGCGGCCCGGGAACTGTCGTCGGGCACGTCGGTATCGCTGGACTCACCGCGTCGGAACAACTTCACGGTAACCAGGCTAATCGGTCGGCTGACCGGGCCGGAAGCGGGGCGGTAGCCGGTGCGCCCGATCACGCCTCGAGCTGCTGCGGCGGCCCACTCACCGCGGAGATGCCCATCGACCCCGCCGGGGGCTGGGGCCCGCGGGGCCGGAGATGGCAAGATAGGGGAATAGCAGCCCGTCCGAGGGCGTTGATCCCTTAACCGTGCGCTGTTCACGGACCGACCACGCTGTCCATAGGAGAGTTCATGACTGTGCAGAACGAGACCGCGACCGAAACCCACGGTGTGAAGCTGACCGACGCCGCCGCGGGCAAGGCCAAAGCGCTGCTCGATCAGGAGGGCCGGGACGATCTCGCGCTGCGGATCGCGGTGCAGCCGGGCGGGTGTGCCGGCCTGCGCTACCAGCTCTTCTTCGATGACCGCACCCTCGACGGCGACCTGACTGCGGAATTCGGCGGCGTCAACCTCACCGTCGACCGGATGAGCGCCCCCTACGTACAGGGCGCGGCGATCGATTTCGTCGACACCATCGAGAAGCAGGGCTTCACCATCGACAACCCGAACGCCACCGGCTCCTGCGCCTGCGGCGATTCGTTCAATTGAGTTTGCGCCGCCTTCGGCGGCGCGGGTTTCGGCCCCTTGGTCCCGGCTGTCCGGCCTCGAGACTCGCGGCTGCGCCGCCTTGCTTCGAGGCCCGGCCGCCGGGGCGGCCGAAAACAGTCACGGGCACG
>NZ_JBEZYU010000015.1:0-115186 GCF_040638875.1 Nocardia sp. NPDC024068
AGGTCGCCGCCATCGGCCGCGAGATCGTGTCGCTGGACAGCAAACCCGGCGGCACGGGGCTGGTGGACGGCGTCCAGACCAGCGACGGTATCCGCCACCACCGGCTCCGTTACCGCGTCAGAGTGAAACCGTCGTAGCCGTCCGCGGCGACCTGGTCGCATTTTTCGCGATATGCCCCGACTCCGCCGATGTAGGCATACATCACCCTCGGCTTGCCGGGCACATTCGATCCCACGTACCAGGAGTCCACCTTCGGATAGAGCGTCATATCCCCGGCTTCGCCGACGTGCCGCGTCCATTCCTGCTCCGCGGCGCCCTCGGCCTCGATGGTCGTGACGCCCTTGGACCGCATCACATCGATCGCGTCCGCCACCCAGTCGACGTGCTGCTCGATGGACACCATCATGTTCGACAGGACCGCCGGGCTACCCGGTCCCGTGATCGCGAAGAGGTTCGGAAAGCCCGCCACGGCGAGACCGAGGTAGGTCACCGGCCCGTCGGCCCACTTCTCCCGCAGCGACACACCACCCCGGCCGCGGATGTCGACCGCGTCCAGCGCACCGGTCATCGCGTCGTATCCGGTGGCGTAGATGATGTCGTCGAACTCGAAACGCTCCTGTGTCGTCTCGAGTCCGGAGTCGGTGACCTCGGTGAGCGGGGTCGCGGAGACGTCCACGAGGCGGACATTGGGGCGATTGAAGGTTTTGTAATAGTCCGTACCCAGGACCGGGCGCTTGACCCCGAACAAGCCGGAGGGCTGAAGTAGCCGGGCGACAGCCGGATCCGTCACGATCTCGGCGATGCGGTCGCGGATGAACTGGGCGGCGGTCTCGTTGGCGGCTTCGTCGACGAGGGTGTCGGTGAATCCGGTCAGCATGCTGACCAGTTCGCTGTCCTTGTCCTCCCATACCGCGCGGTAGAAAGCATTTCGCTCGTCTTCGCTCACCTCGAGCGCGCCCTTGGTGGCTTCGGGCCGCGCGATGCCGAACGACGATTCCCGGTTGGCCTTGCGCACATCGCGATAGCGCGACTTGATGCCGCGCTGGAATTCGGGATCGATCGCGTGGTTGCCGGCGGGAAGAACATAGTTCGCGGTCCGCTGGAATACGGTGAGCTGCTCGGCCGTCTCGGCGACGAGCGGAATGACCTGCACCCCGGACGAACCCGTGCCGATCACCGCGACCCGCCGGCCGGTGAAGTCCACCTCCTGTTCGGGCCAGTTGCCGGTGTGGAAGCTGCGGCCCCGGAACGTCTCGATGCCCGGAACCTCCACCATCTTCGGCGCCGACAGGCAGCCCGTCGCCATGATCGCGAACCGCGCCGAGACGACCTCGCCCTGATCGGTGGTGATCCGCCACCGCGCGGCGGACTCGTCGTAGACCGCGGCGGTGACCCGGGTCCGCAACTGCACGTCCTTACGCAGATCGAAACGATCCGCGACGTGGTTGATGTAGCGGAGCAATTCCGGCTGCGGCGGCAACTTCTCCGTCCACTCCCACTCCTGCTCGAGTTCCGGGTCGAAGGAGTAGTTGTAGTACATGCTCTTCACATCGACGCGTGCGCCCGGATAGCGGTTCCAGTACCACGTGCCGCCGAGTCCGCCACCCGCTTCATACACCTGCACCGAGAGTCCGAGTTCGCGCAACCTGTGCAGCATGTAGAGACCGGCGAATCCGGCTCCGACGACGACTGCGTCGATCTCGCGGGTCTCCTGCCCGGTCGAGAATGCGGAATGCTCGGAGGTCGTGGTCAATCTGGGACCTGCCTTTCGGTCAGTCGCCGTGGGAGGGACACAGCGGTTCGGTTCGACTACGTGGCGAGCCGGCAGTTACCCGCTCGCGGAAAGAGTTGGGCGTCTGTGGTGGCCGGGGATGTAAACGACGAGGCCGCAGCAGTTCTCGCCCCTCCCTCGTTTAGCGCAGCTCGGTTGATGTCACGAGCTCATCGGTGCGCGGACGAGACTCGCCGCGCTTCAGTATTCCAGATCGGACGGCGGTGGATCGGCGGAACATCGTTGCACGCGTTGATGTTCCCGCAGTTTGCCCGCTCAGTGGAACGGCCACCACCAGCGCCGGCGGCGGGGGTGACGAACAGTGATTCCAGCGTGTTCGATGCGGCCGCTGATCCGAATCCGGGGCATTCCGGCTACCGGCGGGACGGCTTCGTTCTTTATGCGGCCCCACTCGCTGACCGTATCGTCGAGGTCGATGAACCAGCCCTGGGGTACGACGAACTCGACGCCGCCGTGTTTGGAGTCCACCTCGATCAGGATTTCCCGGGACCACAGCACGGCAGTGCTGAAATCGAGTGTCACTCTGCCGTGTTCGGAGTGCACGACGATCTGTGGTGGCACCAGCCAGGTGCCGTGCCGTACCAGTTTGCTGCCTTTCGACCGCAGGACCAGGCGGTTGTCCGTACTACCGTGGGCGACGGGCGACAGGTCGGCGGTCACCGCCTCCAGCTCCGGTCTGGTTCTGCTGGAGTACACGGCGGCGAGTCGCTCATCCAATTCGCCGAGGTCCAGCCGGCCGTCGGCGTGCGCCTGCTGGAGGAGCGCGGTTCGCTGCGGCGGGTTTTCGACCATGCGGGGCCGGACATGGGTGTCCGCGGGCAGGGTGCGTCGAAGGTGCTGCCGGGCCAGGTCGACAGTCCTGGCCCGGGCGGTCGAGAGTCAGCACCGGTGGGGTGGGTTCATCAGGGACGGTTCAGGCGACGGTGGCGTCGACCGTGACGGGGATATTGCCGCGGGTGGCGTTGGAGTAGGGGCATACCGCGTGGGCGGCCGCGACCAATGAGTCGGCGCCGGCCTGATCGATGCCGCCGAGTTCCACGTGCAGTGCGGCGGAGAGGCCGAAACCGCCCTGCTCGGTGGGATGTACGCCGATCTCGGCGACAACGGCCGAATCGGTGATGGTGACTTTCTGGGCGGCGGCGACAGCCTTCAACGCCGAGTGGAAGCAGGACGCCCAGCCGGCGGCGAAGAGTTGCTCGGGGTTCGTCGCGCCACCCGGCCCGCCCATGTCGCGCGGGATGGCGAGGGTGACATCGAGCAGGCCGTCGTCGCTGGCCGCGCGTCCTCCGGCGCGGCCGTCTCCGGTCGAGGTGGCGATGGCGGTGTAGACGGAATCGGACATGGTGATTTTCTCCTTGTTGTGGTGGGGTTTGTGGTGAGTGTCGGCCATCTCAGTGCACCTCGACCGCACGGCGGTGCAGACGTATCGCCGAGATCAGGAAGAAGACGCCGCCCAGCACCGCGTATCCGCCGACGCTGGTGAGTGACGCATTCGCTCCGCCGGCCTGCAGGATGAAGCTGGTGCCGGCCACAGCGGAGATCCCGCCGCTGAGGATCATCGCCCACTGGCCGCCGAGCCGGTAGCGCGAGATCGCGACGATCAGCTGCACGATGCCCGCGGTGATCGCCCAGAGGCCCCACACGCGCAGGACACCGGGGATTCCGGAGGTGACGGCGACGGCCAAGCCGAGGGCGGTGAGCAGGCTCAACGCCATATTGATGTACAGCAGCACCCTCTGACGCGCGGTACCCGAGGTGCGGAAGTCGACCACGGCCGCGGCCACGTCGAACAGTGGGTAGATCAGCAACAGGGCAATGCTGACGGGGGTGAGTGCCGAAGCGGTCGGCAGCATCAGGCCCGCCCAGACGACGGCGAATCCGAAGCGGGCGAAGTACAGATTCCGCAGCTCTTTGGTGCCGCCTGCGGTTGCTGCGACAGTGCCGGCCACGCCGGTGTCGATTGAACTGGACATCAGTTCTCGCTTTCGATGATCGAGACGGTGGAGGCACCCGGGGGAGATAGAACGATCGGTATATCTGGAGTGTTATAGGCGACGCTCGGCTTGTCAAGACCGATCGTTCTATCTGCTAGCCTCGAATCGGAAGGTCTGAAGGATCGGAGGAAGCCGGATGTCGGAGGCGCGGGCGCGACTACTCGGCACGGCGAGTGGGCTCTTCTATTCGGAAGGGCTCCGGGCGGTGGGCATCGACCGCATCATCGCCGCCGCCGGGGTGACGCGGGCGACCCTGTACCGCCATTTCCCCGGCAAGGACGATCTCGTCGTCGCCTACCTGACACAGGCCGACGAGGCGATCCGCGCGCAGGTCGCCGTCGCACGCAGTGAGAACTCTTCTGCCGTCGACGTCGTTCGAGCGGTCGGGCAAGCCCTCGCCGACAGCATCCGCGGCCCCGGATTCCGAGGGTGCGCGTTCCTCAACGCGGTGGCCGAATACCCCGACCCCGACCATCCGGTCCACAAAACCGTGCTCGCGCACCGGAAGTGGTTCGCGGCCACGATCACCGAGATCCTCGCCGATATCGACGCAACCGACCCGGAACCCGCCGCCCGGCATTTCGTGATGTTGCGCGACGGTGCGATGGCGGCCGGTTGCCTGACCGACCCGGACCCGATCTGTGAGACGTTCCTGCTCGGTATCGAAGGACTTCTCGCTGCCTTCCCGCGTGCTCGCCAGGAGCCGGACGAATAGCCTCCGGCGCCAATCCCCGCTCCCGCACGATCGTGCAGACTTGGACGAGGGGCTCCGGTGCGGGCGACTTGTCGAGACATCCGATACGGCAGCATTTCCGAGGGAAAGTGATGAGTGGCTTCAGTAGACGGGATCGTGACGGTTACCGCCGCAGGGTGGGCGAAGCGGAAGCCGGCCGGCGGCCCCGTGCGTTGATGGCGGGGCAGCAGGCGGTGGGCGGGCCGGCGCTCGACTACCTCGCGGGTGCCTACTTCCACCAGGACTTCGACCTCGAAGCTGATTCACCGCTCGGTGTCGTCCGGAAGTTCCGGATTGCTGAATCGCCCGAACGTGTCGAGGCTGTCAGCGCCGAAATTCGGGTTCTGCTCGGCTCCGGGGCGAGCGAGGACCGGATCGCCGAGATATGGCTGCACAGTGCAAGTTACGACCCGCGCCGCGACGGAGTCGCGATCTCGCGATGGCTGCGGACGGTACTCGACGAGCTCGGGGGAAACGAGTGAAGTCCCGACCGCCGTGAGGGTTCTTCGGTGGCGTCCAAGGGGGATGAATCCGGGTTGGTGGGGGTCACGATCACGGCGTTGGATGATCATGCCGATCTGGTGCCGGTCAAGCAGAGCTTCGCGCACAACGCGGTCCCGTGGATGCCGCCGATGAACTGAGGACTTCCCCTGCGGGACAAACTATCCGCGCTGTCCCGCACGGTGCCCGGACAGGCAAGATTCTGCCGAGATCGGCTAGTCGATTTCGCTCCTGCGCTCGTGATCCCGCTGGTCGAGTTGCGGGCGCTGAGGAAGGAAGGTCGCAAGTGCCTCCTTCCAGGAGGCCAATTCGGTGGCGGGGATGATGGTGAGGCCCCTGTCGTTCTGCTGGGCTCCGGGTCTCTCGTCCAGCGCAGTCAGCAGGGTCTCGTAGTGGAATTGATGCTCGCGCGGTATCTTCTTCGGCGCCGTCAGCAAATGCATGATGCGGCGCAGGTTGTTGAGCTCGTTCGGTGAGTCGCGAGACTCCGTGCGGAGAAGCAAGTACACCGCTGAGTTGCACAGCAGTGGTGTGCTGATCCGCCGAAAACGCCGCCGCTGCCATGTGCTTTCGACGACGGCGATGCCGAGGTTGCGTTTCTGGGAACCGCCCGATAGCCAATCCAGGGCGTGGAAGAACGTTTCGTCCACTTTCGTCCTGTAGTTCAGCCACGCTGTCACCCCGGCCAGCGCCCATCCTCCGAGCGCCACTATCAGCGCAACGATCGTGGTTGTGTCCATCGTCCTGCCCCTCGCCGATGTGCTGCAAGCCGTCGCGCGGACGCCTCATGTCATCACGCCGTGGCAACGGGCGTAAGCGAATCGCCTTGCACGTAGACGAGGGCCGACGGTGGCTGTTCCGCATACTCTAGCGCCGTTCTTCGGTGATGGCGGCCGCATGCAGCCTCGGTACAGTGACTTCGCATGACCGACAAAGGGATCGAGATCACCGCAGACCTGGTCCGCGGCCTGCTGCGGGAGCAGCATCCCGACCTTGCAGGGCTGGCCATCCGCGAAGTGCCGGGTGGCTGGGGGAACCAGATGTGGCGTCTCGGGGACGAGTTGGCCGTACGCATGCAGCGTATGGACCCCACTCCGGAGTTCCAGCTGAAGGAGCGGCGGTGGCTACCCGTGCTGGCCCCGCGCCTGCCGCTCCCGGTTCCGACCCCGGTGCGATTCGGCGAGCCGTCCGAGCGCTTCCCCAAGCACTGGACCGTGATGACGTGGGTTTCCGGCGAGCCGCTGGACCACGGCGCGATCAGCCGGGGCGCCCACGCGGCCGATGCGCTGGCGGGCTTCCTTCGGGCGCTTCATGTGGCGGCACCTGCCGAGGCGCCGATCGCTACGGACCGCGGATCCCATCCCAGGGACTGCGCGGCGGGCTTCGAGCACTTCTTCCAGGCGGTCGCTCCTGACGATGCTGCCGACATCCGGGCCGTGTGGGACGACGCCGTCGCGGCCCCCGGGTGGGAGGGCCCACCGGTGTGGGTGCACGGCGACCTCCATCCCGCGAACGTCGTCGTTTCGAACGGAACGCTCTCGGGCATAGTCGACTTCGGTGACCTGTGCGTCGGCGACCCGGCGTGGGACCTCGCCGGCGCCTGGGTGCTGCTGCCCGCGGGCAGGGCCCCACGTTTCTTCGACAAGTACGCGCAGGCAGACGAGGCGGCGATACGGCGGGCCCGTGGGTTGGCCGCAATGAAGAGCCTCTTCCTGATACTCATGGGGCAGAACGGAGATCGGGGTCTGCCCGGCGGTAAGCCGCACTGGGGCCCTGCGGGCCGGGCGGCACTCGAGCGTGTTCTGAAGGGCGTGTGAAAGCGGGGAGAATCGGCACTCGTGAGCCTGGCGCGAATCCGGAAGATGATCGGGTCGGCGGTGTTCATCCAGTACGCAGATGGTCGATCAAGAGGTCGATAACTGCTTCGAGGTGGTCGGTCGACCCTGTCGAACGCAGGACCTGGACCCCGCCCTGGATACCGACGATGAACGCCGCGGCGGTGCGTTGCGGCGCGAGTTCGCGGTGACGTAGCTCGCCGGCCCCGGCGCGCGCCCCGTCTGCTCCCGCGGCCCGTCAGCCGATGAACTGGATGTCGAGGCCGGTCACGCGGTTTGCAGGGCTTCCTCCTCGGCGCTGCGGCGATCGTAGGCTTCGCGGGCGGCGGCGATTGCGTTCTGGTGGCCCTCGGTCCAGACGACCAGCGCCTTGATAGTGGCGTGCAGGCTGACGCCCATCGGGGTCAGGGCGTAGTCCACCCGGGGCGGGACGGTCGGGTAGACCGTTCGCTCGACGAGTCCGTCGCGTTCCAGGTGTCGCAGCGTGCGGGTGAGCATGCGCTGGCTGACACCGTCGATCTTGCGCTTCAGTTCGGTGAAACGCAGGCTGCGCTGGTCGAGCAGGGCGATCACCAGCAGTGACCATTTGTCGGCGATGCGGTCGAGGATTTGCCTGACCTCGCAGTCGACGCGGGTGTCCCACTGGAGAACGTCGTAGTCCTCCTCGGTATCCCCGCAGTAACCGGGTGACTTCGAAGTGCCGTCTTCCATGGTGACCGATTCTGCCGGAGACTCATGGCCGGTATCAAGGGGGAACTGACCTCACTATTAGTAACCGTTTCTGTTGGGAGTCGTTCGATGTTGTATTCGAGACCCGCCGAGGTCTTCACCGAGATGTCCGGCCGTGCCTGGGCAGTACTCGCGGTGCTGTGCGGCGCGATCTTCCTGGAGGGCATCGACGTGGCGATGCTCAATGTGGCGTTGCCGTCGATCCGGGCCGATCTCGGCCTGTCCACCGGAGTGCTGAGCGGGGTCGTCTCTGCCTACGTCCTCGGTTACGGCGGGTTCATGTTGCTCGGCGGCCGCGCGGCCGATCTGCTCGGACGGCGACGCATGTTCCTGCTCTGGTTGACCGTGTTCCTCCTGTTCTCCGGACTCGGCGGCTTCGCCACAGAGGGCTGGATGCTGTTGACGGCACGCTTCGTCACCGGAATGGCCGCTGCGTTCATGGCTCCTGCCGGCCTGTCGCTGATCACTACCAATTTCGCCGTGGGACCGGCGCGGAACAAGGCGCTACTGGTCTACGCGGGTATTGCGGCGGGCGGCTTCTCGCTCGGCATGGTCGTGGGTGGGCTGCTCACCGCGCTCGGCTGGCGCTGGGTGTTCTTCGCTCCGGTCGTGCTGTCCGCGCTGATCTTGGCGGCGGCGATCCCGCTGGTGCGCGATGGTGCGGTGCCGGAACGGATTCGGGGCGGGTTCGATCTACTCGGTGCGTTCAGCGTCACCGGCGCGATGCTCTTGCTCGTCTACGGTGTGGTCCGGTTGGAACATCTCGGTGACGGACCGGTTCTGACCGTCGCGGTGTTCGCGGCGGGGCTGCTGTTGCTCGCACTCTTCGTGGTCAACGAGCGTCGCACCCCGCACCCGCTGGTTCGGCTCGGCATCCTGCGTTCGGGAGCCCTCGTGCGCACCAATGTGGTCGCGTTGCTGTTCGTCGGCTCCTTCGCGGGCTTCCAGTTCCTGGCCACGCTGTACTTCCAGGAACTGCGTGGCTGGTCGACGGTACAAACCGGTCTGGCCATGGCGGTGATCGGCGTCGACGCAGTGCTCGCACCGGTGTTGACGCCACGCCTGGTAGACCGATTCGGCAATTCGCGCGTCGTTTTCGGCGGTGTCGCGCTCGCTGTGACCGCCTACGTCTTGTTCCTGCCGACCGATATCGACCGAGCCTACGTGGCCATGCTCCCGGCCATGGTGCTGATCGGCGTTGCTTTCGCTCTCGTCTACGGTCCGCTCACCATCGCCGGCACCGACGGCATCGCGGAGAAGGATCAGGGGCTGGCGAGCGGCCTGCTCTACACCGCGTTCCAGTTCGGATTCGCGCTCGGTATCTCGGCGGTGACGGCGGTCGAGGTCGCGGCCGTCGCGGCGGGCCGGTCCGAAATCGAAGCGTTACGAACAGCGTTGATCGTGCCGGTGGTCGCCGCAGCCTTCGCCGCGCTGGTCGCCGCATTCGGTCTGCGTCGAACCGTCGCCACTGAATCGGCAACGCATTCCGCGTCGACCCAACTCACGCGGGTCTGAAGGGAGTAATCGAAATGACCACTCGGGTTGTGTATTTTCAAGAAATTCGCGATGAGTTCGAGGCCTACATCGGCGATATCGTCTACGCCACCATGGTCACCGTCGACGGTAAGGGCCGCCCGCGCTCCAGGGTCCTGATTCCGGTGTGGGAGATCGTCGACGGGAACCCCGTCGGCTGGCTGGCCACCTTCCCGACGCCGGTCAAGGAGGCGCACTTGGCCGCCAACCCGCACGCGACCTTCGCGTACTGGACCCGGAAGCAGAATCAGGTGCACGCTGATGTGATGGCCGAGGGGGTGTCGTTCGACGACCTCGTGACCAGGCAACACGTCTGGAACCTGTACGAGCAGACCAGCCCGAAGGGCGCCGGCTATCCGCTCCGGAACTTCTGGCAGGGTATCGACGACCCCGAGTTGCGCATCCTGCGGTTGTCGCCATGGCGGATTCAGGTCATCCGCGGCCGTGATCTGCGCAGCAAGCTGTGGCGGGCCGCGGCCGAAGAGTGAAGGGTTCGCTTGGACCGGCCCAGGTGGGGAGCCGACCTGGTTCGAGACCTTCCCGCGGATCTGCCGCCGGTTCTGTCCGGAGTGTGGTTCTTCGGCGGCATCCGAGGGGGATGAAGCCGGGTTCGTGGGGGTCACGATCACGGCGTTGGATGATCATGCCGATCTGGTGCCGGTCAAGCAGAGCTTCCCTCACAACGCGGTCCCGTGGATGACGCCGTACGCAGATGGTCGGATTCGGATCGTTGACCGGGTCGGAGCCTTGGTGATGCACAGCCGTAACGGCGGCCTCGTGGCACTGGTGCTCCTCGGTCAGCTCGTATGCGCGGTGCTGCTGTGGCGCAGTGTCAGGGCGGTCACGGCCGTGACCACGATGCCGCAGCTGCCCGCCGCGATGAGCGTGATCGGTGCGGTAGTGGCGTCCAACAGGAGTCCACCGCCGACATAGGAGATCGCGGCGGCGATACCGATGGCGCCGTACAGGTTTCCGAAAACTCGTCCGAGCAGACCGCCGGGCACGATGCGTTGCAGCAGTGTGCTCGACGCGACGTCCATTGCCGCGATGCCGATGCCGCGCACGGCCTGCACGGAGAAGGCCGCGGCCACCGACCAGGCGAGGCCGGTGAGTAGATTTCCCGCGCTGCTGACGAAGAAGCCGCCGACCAGCAGTGTGGTCAGCGACCACCTGCGCCCGATGCGCCCGAGCAGCGCGTAGCCGAGCAGCAGGCCGATACCGACGGCGCCGAGCAGCAGCCCGGCCGCTGAATCACCCGCGTGCAGAGTCTCTTTCGCCAGCAGGACCACGGCGACATCATCGACACCGTTGCAGGCTACGACCGCGCAGAAGCCGAGGCAGATGACACGGACGGCAGGGGTGCGCACGATGTATACGAGCCCGGTCTTCGCCTGTGTGAGCAGAGGTTCCGGAGTGCCGGTGGCTCGTGCCGGCGGCAGTGCCGGAGTCGCGAGCAGGACAGCGGCGGAAACCAGGAACGATGCGGCGTCGACGAGTAGCACGCCGCGGATACCGATGAGCGGCAGCATCGCGGCCGCGAGCAGCGGACCGAAGGCTTCGGCGGCGTTGGCGCCGAACCCGATCACCGAGTTCGCTGTCGGCAGCTCCTTGTCGGTGACCAGGGCGGGGACCGATGAGCGGGAGGCGGGCATGAAGATGTTCGCCGCGACGGATCGGGCGGCGACCAGCAGGAGCAGCAACGGCAGCGGCGGCAGCGACAGGGCGATGAGCAGGACCAGCACGCCTTGGACGAGTTCGCAGGTGATCATCACGCGGCGCCGGTCGAAGCGGTCGCTGATGGCGCCCGCGATCGGGCTCAGTAGCGACGGCACGAAGTCGCCGACCAGCAGCAGCAGGGCGACGGCGAGTCCTTGGCCGGTGGTGTCCGCGACATGCAGCATGAGCGCGACCAGGCTCAGCGAGTCGCCGGCGTAGGACACGATCCGTGCGGTGAACAGCGCGCTGAGGGGCCGGTTCGACCGGAGGAGCCGTAGCGTACCGGGAGTGTTTTCGTCGATGCTCTCGCTCGCTGCGGAGGCCGGCATGGTCGGTGTCCTCATGGGGCCGAATCGGTGGCGCCGGACCTGAGCGTTCGAGCGCGCGGTCCAGTGTGTCGAGCCACGAGCGTGCGCGCAACGGAATATGCCACCCGAGCGTTCCGCGCCGAACTTCCCGGCGAAACCCCCGCTCACCTCCGCCGAGCAACACCTGCTCCGAGTGGCTCGATGGCCGGCTTCATCACCTGCGTGGCGTGGCCGAAGTAGCGGCTCCGGCGGCCTCCTGGAAGTCGAGGATGGCCTCGCCGTTGTCTCTCGCCGGCTGAGCCCGAAGAGTACGAGCACAGTCCATTTGTCGGAGATGATCTCGACCGCCGGCCGCGTGGGACAGTCGGTGAGGAAGGCGGGTTCGGCAACGTTCTGCATGAGGGGCCCCAGAGGTCGCCGGGGTGGCGCCAGGCGATCCGGTCATCCTCACGGCCGTACCGGACGCGAGTGTCAGGGGTAGCTACGCCGAGTACACCACGGTTCCCGCGAGCCGAGTCCTCGCCCGGCCTGCCGGGCTCGGAGTCGTGGAGTCGGCAGCGATCTGGGTCGCGTGCTCCACGGCCTACGGCGCGCTCGTGGAGAAGGCGACTACGCGTCCCGGCGATCACGTTCTCATCACCGCCGCGTCCGGCAGTGTCGGCCGGGCCGCTGTGCAGATCGCGAATCAGATCGGCGCCGTGCCCATCGCTGTCACACGGCACGCCGCGAAGGAGGACGATTTGCTCACCGCCGGCGCCGCCGCGGTCGTCGCCACCGACCATGCCGATATTGCCGAAGCCGTCCGCCACCACACCGGCGGGAACGGCGCCGATATCTTGCTCGACCTCGTCTGGGGCCCCGGCCTGCAAGATCTCGTGGATGCGGCCCGCCCCGGTGCCACGGTAATCGCCGGGAAGAAGATCGTCGTCACCGTCTGGGCCGTGCTTCATGGGTCCGGAGTGTCGGGGCGGAACCTGTCAGCTGACACCGTGGCGGTCAGCGGCTCGCCAGGGCAGACAGGCAGACGGCTCAGGTCGCCGCCTTCTTGATGCGGGCCCCGAGTGCGTCCAGTTCGTCGAGGACCAGGCCGGCGCCCCACACCTGGTCTCTCTTCCGGGTCGTCAGAGGCCGGATCACTCCGCTGTCGTGTAGGCGTTCGATGGCTGCATAAGCCCTGCTCGTGCTCAGCCGAAGCCGGTCGGAGACGTCTTCTGCGGTGATGACGGGCGTGGTGAGCAGCGACGCCATGATCTTGGCGGCGGCGCTGTGGCTGCGCACCGGACCTGTCAGCTCTCGCCACTGCCCGGGGATTGCGGCGAGATGACCTGCAGTCCGGCGGGATTCGGCAGCTGCGATTCGCGATCCCGCGGTGAACGAGTTCATGAGCGGTTCCGGGTTGCCGTTTCGGTAGGCGGACAGATCGTCGAAGTAGCGGTCCCGGTGGGCCACCAGGGCCGATGCCAGTGGAACGACCACGTCGGTCGTCATGGACCGCCGCCGGAGGACAGCGTTGATGAGTGCTCGACCGATGCGGCCGTTGCCGTCGGTGAACGGGTGGATGGATTCGAACTGGGCGTGTGTGATCGCGGCCTGGGCCAGCGCCGGGATGTCCTCGCGGTTGGCGTATCCGATGAGGTCTTGCAGATACTCGTCGACGGTTTCCGGTGGCGGGGGAACGTACAGGGCGTCGCGGGGTGAGTACTTGCTGCCGCCGATCCAGTTCTGCATATCGCGTACGCGGCCGGCGTAATCGCCGTCGGTCGGGTCGCCTCGCATCAGTTCGCGGTGGGCGGCCGTCAAGTCGTCCACAACGATTCTCTTGGTGCGGGTGACCTTGGCCAGAAGTACATCGGTGGCGGTCGTCGCTGCGACCATCGAGGTAGCCGAGGGATTGGCCTTCACTCCGTGCAGAGCGCGGGCATAGTCGTCGACCGCAGCGTCGATCTCCTCGATTCGGGAGGATGCGACACACTCGGTGCGCAACAACAGCGTCCCCAGGGCACCGAGCTCGGCCGGGTGCTCCGCGTCGAGCGTGGTGACCTCGCGTAATGCTGCCTCCATGTCGGCGAGTAGATGCGAGGGCATTCGAATATCCGAATCGGCAATGAACGGCGGGAGGCTGACCTCGACCTCCTGCATCGTCCGGTCCTCGCGGGTACCACCCCTGAACTGCTGGCGCCATGGAACCACGCGCCGCTTGTGCGGGGGCCAGTCGATATCGGCCATAGCTCCTCCGAACCAGGACTACGCAGCCTTTATTCCTTTTTTCATCCTAAACCAGGAATAGCTGGCAGTAAATTCCCACTTTCGGGCTGGTCCCGCGGCTCGGCGGTTCTGGACGGTCGGACTCGGGCGGCCGCAGTATGTCCTCTGACCTGGCCGGATGTGGAGTTGGATTGCCCCTCACGCTACGTCAGGGTTTACCTTCGGGCCCGTGACGATCACTGTTCTCGACTCCTACTCGACCATGAAGCAGATCCTGCAGGCACCGGTGGCCGATCGGGAAGGCATGCTGCGGGCGATGCTCGAACCGACGACCGGGATGTACCGGTACTTCCCGGGAGAGGTCGACCTGGTGGCGTTCCACCGGCAGTCGGCCGGGTTCCCGCTCGACCGCGACGGACAGCGTTGTCTCGACGCCCTCGAAACGCTCGCGGCGGCTGATGCCTGGAAGCGCATGCAGCGGGCGGTCGACGACGCGGCAGCCGTATTACTCGCCGCGACAACGGGTTTCCGAGCGCCGGACATCACCGTACTTCTCGTGCTGGGCGACCCGGGCGATACCAACTTCATGGGCCCGAGCCTTGGCGTCACCGGCTTCGGTGGTATCTCCGGCTACATCACGATCACCTTGTGGCCCTACCCCGAGAACCTGGAGCGTCTGGAGTGCACCGTGGTGCACGAACTCCACCACAACCTGCGCTACAGCCCCGGCGGTGTGGTGTGGGATCCGATGACGGTCACCGTCGGTGAGCATGTGGTGGGCGAGGGTCTGGCCGACGCTTTCGCTCGCGAACTCTACGGTGACGACCTCGGCTACGCCCGCCTCGGCGTGCCGACCCTGCACGACGACGAGTCGTTCGCGAAGGTGGTGTCCGGACTGGATACCACCGGGATGCAGAACTTCACGGCCTGGGTGCACGGCGACACCATCGCCGAGCACCTGGGCGTGACCCCGGTCGGTTTGCCGACGGGAGCGGGGTATTCCGCCGGCAACAGGCTGGTCGACGCCTACCTCGCGGCGACGGGTAAGTCCGCGGCCCAGGCTCTGCACGCCGACAGCGCGGAGGTAATCGCCACCGCGCTCGCGGCGAACCGGTAGGTGAGGCATGGGGTAGAGACGGTGTCGGTGCAACCGGGCGTACTGCGATCGATACCGCCTCGCCTGGATTTTCGATATCCTGCGGCGTGAGCTGACAGTCCTGGTCAGAAGTCGCTCGAGTAGTCCTGGCTGATCCAGCGGTCGGGGCGGATGGTGAACAGGACGGATTGGGCGCCGTCCATCTGATCGGCGAACTCGCGCCCACCTTCGGGACCGAGGTAGCGGACGGCGATGGTTTCCCGCGCCGCACGAGGGGACGGGGACTCGGCCTCGACGACGGTGCCCTCGACGATGACGTACTGATATGGCAGCTCTTCGCGCTGGACGACCAAGGTCACCACGCCGGCCTCCGAGATGAGCCTGGCCTTGCGCCGGTTCGCACCGGTATTGATCCTGATATCACCGCCCGGGACGTAGTCATACCAGATCGGGACCGAGGCAGGCGGCCGTCCATCGGCCGCCGCGACCGACAGCACCGCAATGTGCTTGCCCGCGAGGAATTCATGGCGTTCGGCTTCGGTGAAGGGTTTCGGCATACAGCCTGTAACCGGCCGGTCGGCGGCTCTCTTCCCGGTGGGTCATCGACCAGTGGCGCGCTCCTTGCCACAAGGATTCGACGATATCTCGTGTGGCGTCGCGATGAGTCCTGCCCTCCTGTGCCGTCTGATCTCCATGGGCAAACTCATATATGGCTTCAACGTGTCGGTGGACGGGTACATCGCCGACGCGCAAGGCAACATCGACTGGTCCGATCCGAGCGAAGAACTGCACCAGTACTGGAACGACTTCGAGCGGGAGACCGCCCTGGCGTTCTACGGGCGGCGGCTCTACGAACTGATGTCCGCGTACTGGCCGACCGCCGACAAGGCCCCGGACGCCACCCCCATGATCGTCGACTACGCCCGTGTCTGGCGCGATATGCCCAAGGTCGTGTTCTCACGCACTCTGGAGTCGGTCGACTGGAACTCCCGCCTGGAACGCGGCGACCCGGTCGAGGTGGTGCGGAAACTGAAAGCCGAAACCGACGGCAGGCTGGAGGTGGCCGGCGCGACGCTGGCCGCACCGATCGTGCAGGCCGGGCTGGTGGACGAGTACCGGCTGGTGGTCGCGCCCACCGCCGTGGGCGGCGGCACCCCGTTCTTCCCGGCACTGCCGTCCTGGATCTCGCTGCGACTGTTGGAGAACCGCACCTTCCCCTGCGGCACGGTCCTGCTGCGCTACGAGGCGAAACGCGACTGAGACCGATTAGTTTGTGGCTCCCGGCCGGTCATAGCTCGTGACACCGTAGGAAAGGACACCGCCATGTCGGAGCTTCTCGTCGACTTCATCACCTCTCTCGACGGCTACGCGTCGGGCGAGGGATGGCCCGGGTTCTGGGGCCTCGAGGGCCCGGAGTACCTCGCGTGGCTCGGCGAGCAGCCCGAGGTCACGTACCTGATGGGAGCGAACACCTACCGCCTGATGTCGGGCTTCGCCGCCGGCGAGGTCCCGGACGGTCAAGACGAGTTCAGGCCCGAAGAAGAGGCGTCCGTCGATGAGCTCACGCAAGCGTCCAAGGTGGTGTTCTCCTCTTCACTCGAGGAGCCACTGAAGTGGGCCAACTCCACGCTCGTCCGCGACGACGCCGTAGAGGCGGTCCGCGCCATGAAGTCGAGTGGCTCGGGGCTGCTCAGCACGATCGGCAGCCTCGGCCTGAGCCGGTCCCTGCTCCGAGCCGGACTCGTCGACCGCTTCCGGGTCGTGATGTTCCCGGTGATCACCGGGGCCACGGGCGCGGAACGCATCTACGACGGTTATCCCGACGTCGCCCTCGAGATGATCGAGCACCGCACCTTCGACGGCCGCATCCAGTTGGTCGAGTACAAGCCCCGCGTGCTCGAGCACCCACCGCTCGGCGCCCCTGCGTGAGGTCGCCCCGGACTCTGACACGAGGCTGTCTCGATTCACGTGATTCTTTTCAGCAGGAACGAATCGGCCGTCGGCGGTATCCTCGGATCTCATCCGGCGGCTTGCCGGGTGAGATCGAAAGATTCTCCGGAACAGTGCCGGTGTCACTCGATACCGGAATCTTTCCGGTATCGAAAGGTACGACCATGCGAAAAGTATCCCTCGCCGTGACATTCATTTCCCTGCTGGCCGCCAACGCCGTGGCGGGTGCCGGCGCCGCCGCTGCCAGCATCGTCAGCGATCGTGATATCAAGCGGGACATCACCCCCGTTCGGTGGGAACGCTGAGCTTGTTCGGTCGGCTTCGGCAGTTGGCGAGGAAGCCGACTGCCGTCCGGTCGCCGACCGCCGAGCCGGTGAACGGCTATGACATTCTCGCCACGGTCGCCGAGCTCCCCATCAGTACGTGGCGGTACGAGTGGGAACCCGAGCATGTACGCCACCTGGGCCCGATGGCTCAGGACTGGAAGACCGCCTTCGGGCTGGGCGATAAAGACACGGTGATCCCGGCGGTGGATGCCAGTGGGGTCGCACTGGTGTGTATTCAGGCACTGCATCGGGAGATCGCGGAATTACGGGCCGAGGTGCAACAGCTCCGCTCTCGGCACTCGGGGTAAGAGATCAGTTCAGAATGAGTGTTGAACTGGATTTCAACAGGTCGTAATCCGGCCCGTTCCGATGAACCGATGCGAGCCGTCCGGGTGCGGGCGGCGGTTTGCCATCGAGCAGTTGGCAGATATTGTCGAATACGCTGCGGCGCAACACAAGTCGCTCCCAGGCCGCATTCTGACCGATCTCTTACAGGTCGGCCCGGTGTTGCGCACCCGATCGACCACCCGCAGTATCGATCGTTCGCGGGGTCGAGGCGGTTCGTCCCGGAGACGGCAGCGATAGGAAGCCGCTACTTTTCCGCTGGAATTTCGCGCCTGAAATCCGTTGCTCGGCCTCAGGTGTGCGGTCCGCGGACTCCGTATGCGGCCATGAACATGTCGAGGAGCCCATCGATGGCGTTCTCGTCGACGGGGCGGGTCGTGAGCAGCGAGCGGTAGTAGAGAGTTCCACACAGCACCTCGGCGGCATATTCCAGGTTCGCGTCGGCGACCAGCTGGCCGTCGCGCTGAGCTCGGGTGATCCGATCGAGGGTTCGCTGTTCGACCGTGGCCAGGAACCGTTCGTGCAGAGTCGCCCTGAGTGCGGGATCGGCCTGCGCTTCGGCGATGACCGCCCGGTAGACGGGACCGATAGGCGGGGTCGAGAGTGCCTGACTGGAGCGCACGAACTGCTCTCGCAGATCCGCCCGGACGGGCCCGGACGTGCGGTAGTCGAGATCGTTGATCCACACGACGCTGAGCGCGTCGAGGAGCAATTCCGCGATGGACGACCAGCGCCGGTAGATGGTGTGTTTCCCCACCCCGGCCCGCGCCGCGATGGCTTCGACACTCAGCCCCCGATAGCCGACCTCCGCCGCCAGATCGAGGGTGACGGTGAGCAGCTGTCTGGTGCGTTCGGCGCCGCGGCGTCGTGGTGCGGTGGACGGGTCGGCCATACGCCGAGCCTACCGGCACGGTGCGTGCCGTTGACAGCTGAGCCGAAGCGGCGCAAGATGCCTATATCGACACGAACCGTGCCGATAATCGGGAGCCACTACGACCTCGGTCCCAGGTCCGACAGGGAACGGATCGTCACCAGCCGGGAGAGGTCCGGGGCTTGCCGAGCGCGACAGATGAGAACGAACACGAGGAGAACACTGTGAAGACCATGACCTGCCGGCAATTGGGTGGTCCGTGCGATCTCGAGCTGAGCGCGGACACCGCGGACGAGATCATCAAGGCGCAGGATCGGCACCTACGCGAAGCCGCACGCAGTGGCGATCAAGACCATGTACCGGCCCATGAGGAAATGAAGGGACGCTGGAAGCATCCCGTGAAGGCGATGGGGTGGTATCGCAATACCAAGAAGGCCTTCGCGGCGCTTCCGTGAGGCCACTCATGTGTCATGTGCGTGAATGACCAGCGGGGGCCCGAGCTGCCAGGAAGTCGTTGATGACTGCTGCCCATTCGGCGGGGCGCTCACTGGCGAGCGCGTGTCCGGAATCGAGTTCGACGAGCCGGGCGTTCGGGATTCCGGTCGCGAGTTCGGCAGCGTGCGAAGCCGATACGACCAGATCGTGCGCGCCGGCGATCACTACAGTGGGAACCCTGATACCCGCCAACTCCGACCGAACGTCGACTCGGGTCAGCAGGTCGAGTTGATCGTCGGCTCCGGCCGGTAGCGTCGGCCCGATCGCGTCGACCATGGCACCGATCTCGCCGACCGATCGGTTATCGAGCCACCCGGGACTCCAGCCGAGCAACGTCAGATACGCCGCCAAGGTCGGGGTATCTCCGGAAGCCGCCAATCGCCGCCACGTGGCGGCGACCAACCGCAGGCGCGCATTGGGATGAGCGAATCCCGCCGACAACGCCAGCCCGGTCACCCGGTGCCGGTGTCGCGTCGCGATCCGCACTGCCACCGCGGCCCCGGTAGAGAATCCGGCCACGGCGAACTGTTCCTGCCCGGCCCGTAGCGCTGCGTCCACCAAGCCGTCGGCCAGGCCGTCGAGAGTCAGCGGCGCTGTCGCGCGCGGCGTACGCCCCGACCCCGGGTAATCCGCCGCCACGACCGTATTCGCCGCGGCCAACCACGGCACGATCGGGCCGAAACTGTCCTCGATATCGCTGCTCGCCCCGTGTGCGAGCAGGACGCCTGGGCCGTTTCCGCGGACGGACCCCAGGAATTCACTCGTGTTCTGCTGTGTCATGGACCCACGCTAAAATCTCACATCGATGTGAGAGTCAACTCGTAGCGGGCGGAGTCGGGATGCGAATCGGTGAACTGGCGCAGCGCACGGGTGTGAGCCATCGGCTACTTCGCTACTACGAGGAGCAGGGGCTGCTCACGGCACAACGAACCGGCGGCGGCTTTCGTGAGTACGGTCCGACCGCCCCCGATACCGTCCGCCAGATCCGCGCTCTCCTGGCCGCCGGCCTACCCACCCGGGCCATTCGCGACATCCTGCCCTGCGCGCACGGCCCCGCCCCCACTCTCGAACCCCACCCCGACATGCTCGCCCTGCTCCGCACCGAACTGGACTCCCTCGACTCCCGCATCACCTGTCTGCGAGAAACCCGCGAAATACTGGCCCGCTACCTGTCCGCCACGGAATCCGGCTCGACCACCATGCAGGGTTGTGCGCCATAGATCTGGCATGACCGATCGCGACGCCATCGGATATGGGCCGGAAGGGCACTCATCTGGCACGCTGAGTGCCATGGAGAATGACTTGCGGGAGGCTGAGCGGCGACTCCAGGCCGCGCAGCTGGCCGGGGATGTCCAGGCGCTGGACGAGTTGCTCGATGACCGGCTGATATTCACTTTCGGCTCGGACACGTTCACGAAGGCCGACGATCTCGAACTGCACCGCACAAAGGCTCAGACCATGAGCAAGCTCGAGGAAGAACAGCTGACGGTACTGGTGGAAGGGACGACCGGGGTCACCTGGTTCCTCGGCCTCGTCGAGGGCAGCGTTCATGGATCACCATTCGCAGCCAGGATGCGCTATACCCGCGCCTGGGCGCACGACGACTCGCGTGGCTGGCGGGTCGTTGCCGCGCATGCCTCGGCGGTCGAGTAATCCGAAGAGTCCGCCCAGGGTGACCGAGGTCGTCCGAACCGAGCCGGGAAGTGGCGTGACGACAACGGCCCTCCGGCCAACAGGCTCAGGTCCTGCGATCCCGGACACCAAGGGCTGACAGCGTCGAGTTCCCCTGCGGCACTCAGTCGTTGGTGACCGCCCCTGGACCGGTCGCGGCGTATCTGGCGGCGATGGTGCGGACGGCTTCGTCGACTACCTGGGTGACGCGTTCGGCGCTCACCTCCCAGCCCGGCACCAGGAGTGTCGGCCAGAAGACGTAGTTGGAGATCATGCCCAGGAACTGGGTGGCTGCGAGGTCCACGTCCTCGATCCGCACCGTTCCCGCCTCGTGCTCGGCCAGGAGGTAGCGGCGTACGGACTCGAAGTAGGGCATCTTCCCCTGCGAGAACTGCGCGTGGGCCAGCTCCGGGAACCGCGGCAGCTCGGCGATGACGATCCGGAACAGGTCGGTCATCTGGGGACGGCCCAGCAGCTCGGCGTAACGGTGACCGATGATGCCGAGCCCGCCGACGATGTTGCCCGTCGGCGGCGGATCCTCCTCGTCGGCGGTCGACCAGGACTCGGTCACGATCGCGTCGAACAGGGCAGCTTTGCTCGGAAACTGTTTGAACAACGTGGCCCGCGAAACGCCCGAGTGCTCTGCGATCCGCGCCAGCGATGTCCGGTCGTAGCCCAACTCGAGGAACAGTGCGGTCGCGGCCGTCACGATCAGCGCGCGCTTCTCCTGGGCGACGCGCTGGTGATACGTCGTAACGACCCTGCTCATGGGGCCAAGCATACGAGGTGAGTGGCTTGACTCACCACTACCGCCGACCTAGTGTCAGAGGGAATGGTGAGTCGACCGACTCACCACTGGCCGCCGTTCATCGCTGGTGATCCCGGTCATCCACCCACGTACCGAAGGAACACCTGATGCCCCGCTTCGACAACCAGACCGTGCTCGTGACCGGTGGGACCGGCGGCCAGGGCTCGAGCCATGTGCGCGCCTTTCACGCGGAGGGGGCGAACGTGGTAATCGGAGGCACCGACGCCGAACGCGGCGACGCTCTCGCCGACGAGCTCGGGACCCGCGCTCGCTTCACCCGCCTGGACGTCAGGGACGAAAGCTCGTGGTCCGCCGCTGTGCAAACCGCCGAAAGCGCCTTCGGCGCCCTGAACGTGCTCGTCAACAACGCGGGCGTGCAAAACCCGCCTGCAACAATCGAAAACACCGACCAGGCCACGTGGTCGCGCATCCTCGACGTCAACCTCACCGGGACCTTCCTCGGCATCAAGGCCGCCGCCCCCGCGCTGCGCCGCGCAGCCGGGGGGACCATCGTCAACATCGCCTCGACCATGGGCCTGGGCGGCACGGCACACTACGCGCCGTACGTCGCCGGTAAGTGGGCCGTGCGCGGACTCACCCGAACGGCGGCACTCGAGCTCGGCCGCGACAACATCCGGGTGAACACCATCCACCCCGGCGTGATCGCGACCCCCTTCATCCACGAACCGGCAGCCGGCGCCACCGCGGCGATCGCGGACTTCTACTCACCCGCGCCGTTCGCCATCCCCCGGCTCGGGGAGCCGACCGACGTCACCCGGCTTCTCCTGTTCCTCACCTCCTCGGACGCGTCGTTCATCACGGGGTCGGAGTACGTCATCGACGGTGGACTCCTCCTCGGCCCCGCCCTCCAGGCCGAGGCCGCATGAGCACTGCAGATATAGCCGGGATCGCCCCGTGGTTGTACGCCGAGTCGGAGTTCGCTGCGGAACCGTGCGGCGGCGTCGCTGGAAGCGACGGCCTGCGGTGTGGTCACCGTCTACGCGGCAAGCGGGTCGGAAACTCAGGAATGGTTCACTTCCCCGGCGGGCACGGTGATGATGCGCGATATCACTGTCGATGAGCGGGATGCGAATACGCGCATCGTGCGTATCGATTTCCGCGGCGTCTGATCCTGCCGAAGCCGGGAGGTCGCCAGTTCTTCCGAGCTCGCGCATCGGGATGCGGGACCGGCGGCGCCAGGAGGCTGCCGCCGGTCCCGGAATGCCCTGGCTAGGTGAACAAGCGCGCGTGCTCGGTGGCCCATTGTGCGAATGTGCGGGCCGATCGGCCGGTCACTGTCGCGACAGTGCCGAGGACTTTGTCCGCGGCGGCGGGTGGGTGGGTTGCCAAGCGGAGACCGAATTCGACGTATTCGTCGCCGAACCCGTGACCGGCCAAGCGGTCCCGTTCCTGGGCTTCGCTGAGTTGCCGGTGGGTGAGCGGAACTCCTATCGCCTCGGCGAGTATCCGGGTGCGTTGCGCCGGGGTCAGGGCCTCGGGGCCGGTGAGGCGGTAGGTTCTGCCGCCGTGGCCGGATCGGGTCAGGGCAGTCAGTGCGACCGCCGCGATATCCGCTTCGTGGACCATGGCACTGGGCCATTGCGCGAAAGCGGAGACGGTGCGGTGTTCCCGGATTTCGTCGAGCCAGTCGAGGGCGTTGAACATGATCTCGACGGGTTCGAGGCGGGTCCAGGCGATACCGCTGCCCGACAGCGCGTTTTCGACGCTTGTCCGGGACCAGCCGCCCAGGACGGTGGCGCGGCCGATTCCGCATCGCCGGGCGAGATCGACGATCTCGGGGCCGGTGGTGAGATCCGCGCCGTCGTCACCGCCGAAGGTGATGAGGTGGACGGCGTCGACACCGGCGAACGCCGCTCGCAGGGTCGAGGCGTCGGTCAGATCGCCCTGAACACGCCGCGCGGCCGGTGGCAGGTCCGCGGAATGCGGGGTGCGGGTCAGCGCCCGGACCTGGTGGCCGTCGGCGAGTAGCTGGTCGACGAGGTGGCGGCCGATATGCCCGGTGGCGCCGCATACGAGGATTTCCATGGTCGTCCTTTCCTGGTCAGCTGGTGCTCTTGCGCAGTGCGCGCAGGCCCACAGCGATACCGATGGCTGTGGTGAGGATCGCGGCCAGCCAGCCCCAGCCGACGTCGGCCGAGGTGAGGCGGCCGGCGAACAGATCGCGTTCGGCGTTCACGACGTGGGTCAGCGGGTTCACCACCGAGAGCGCGCGCATCCAGCCCGGAGCCTGTTCGAGGGGAAGCAGCATGCCGGACAGGATCATCGAGGGAAACAACAACGTCTGGTGCACGGTCCAGAAAACCCAGTCCTGCTCCCGGACGACGATGGCCAGCGCGTAACTGAACGCGCCGATGCCCAGACCGAGGACACCCAGCAGTAGCAGGCCCTGCACCGCGCCGAGTGGATCCGGACGCAGACCCAAAGGGATGGTCACCAGGATGATCAGGGTCGCCTGGGCGACCAGGGGGAGGAATTCCTTGACCGCGCGGCCCAGGAATAGAGCCGACCGGGACAGTGGCGTGACCAGCAGGCGCTCGTGAGTGCCGCTGTGGAGGTCGAACTGGAGGTTGGAGCCGGTGCCGGCGGTACCGAACAACGCCGTCATGACCAGGAGTCCGGGAACGAACCAGGCCCAGGGCGACTCACCGTCCCGGGCCAGCAGCGGCCCGAACAGCAACAGGAAGAACAGGGGTTGGACCAGGCCGAAGACGACCGAGAACGGATCGCCGAGCACGGGCCGCAGTTCGCGGACGGTGACGAGCAGGGTGTCGGCGACGATATTTCGGCGCGGTTCGGTGGTGGTCATCGGGTCTCCTCCGGTGAGTGGTTGCCGTTCTCGGCCGTGCCGGGGTCGCGCAGGCTGCGTCCGGTGAGCTCGAGGAAGACGTCGTCGAGGGTGGGCACCCGGGTCGCCGCGGAAACGACCTCGATGCCGCGCGCATGGGCCGCGGTGACCAGTGCGGGTACGGCTTTCGGGCCGTTCGCCGCGTGGGCGACGACGGTGGTGCCGGTGTGGGTCACCCGGTTCACGCATTCGGTCCGCCGCGCCAGCGCGGCCAGCTCTGCGGCCCGGGCCGGGTCGCCCGCTTCCAGCGTGACCCGGTCTCCCGCGTGCTCGTTCTTCAGCGCTTCGGGCGAACCGTCGGCGATGATGCGCCCGTGATCCACGATCACGACCCGGTCGGCGATCTGGTCGGCCTCGTCGAGGTAATGGGTGGTGACCACGATCGTCATCCCGGATTCCGCACGGAGGCGGGCGATGTGGTCCCACAGATTGGCCCGGTTGTGCGGGTCCAGGCCGGTCGTCGGCTCGTCGAGGAACAACAGCGCGGGCCGGTGGACCAAACCCATCGCCAGATCCAGCCGGCGCCGCTGGCCGCCGGACATGGCCTGGGACTTCCGCTTTCCGAGTCCGTCGAGACCCAGGGCGGTGAACAGCTCACTCGCCCGGAGCCGCGCCGATGTCCGGTCCAGTCCGTGGATCCGGGCCTGGGTCACCACCTCGTCCATCGCGCGCTGCGTATGTCCCGCGCTGTTGCCCTGACCGACGTATCCGATCACCTGCCGCACCTGGGCCGGTTCACGCCGGACGTCGTGGCCACCGATCTCCGCGGATCCGCCGGTCGGCGGCAGCAGCGTCGTGAGCATGCGCATCAAGGTCGTCTTACCGGCCCCGTTGGGGCCGAGGATCGCCAAGACTTCTTCCCGCGCGACGGTCAGATCGATGCCGTCGACCGCGCGGACTTCTGATCGGCCGGGACCGTAGAAGGTCCTGGTCAAATTCCGGGTGTTGATCACGTCCTGCCTCTCGATGGGGTACAGGACGATCAAAACCTCCGTTGCGGACGATATACGGCCACAAGCCGAACGGGTGGCCCGGAAGTCGTTGCACCGGAAATTCGCATGCCGATGCCCTGCGGCGCATATGCGGCCGCAGGGCACAGCAGGCGGGTCAGCGGGTGCGCGGATCCTGCAGCGACGCCATCGCTTCCATGAGCGAGGAATGAACGGCGGTCAATTCCGGTGTGGCGAACGACTCCCAGGACTGCTCGCCCGCGCCGTCCGCGGCGGAATCGGCCTGCCCCCAGTCGCCTTCGCCGGTTCCGTCCGCCGATCCTTCATCCCAGGACGCGTTACCCGGATTGTGCTTGTACACCCACCACAGATGGCCGAACGGGTCGGCGAAGCGGGAGAGTACGTCGCCCCAGAAATCCGTCGGCTCGGTCACGATCCGCGCACCACGCGCGGCGGCGCGTTTCAGCGTGGCGGCCGGATCGTCGACGTAGACGCGGACGAAGGACGGCATATACGGCCAGTCCGGTTTGCGGTCGGCGATCGTCAGTGTCGAATCGCCGATCCGCAGTTCGGAATGCAGAATCAGGCCGTCGGTATCGGCGGTCCGCGCCTCGGGGACCTCGATCGCCCCGAACACATCGACGAGGAAGTCGAGCAGACCTGCCGCGTCGTCGGTCCAGATGAAGGGGTCGACCGTCGCGGATCCGGCGGGCGCCGGGGGGACGGCGGGAGTGGTGGACATACTGTTTCCTTTCGGTTGGTGCCCCCAGATTCGCCGCACTTGCGGACAGGATATGGCCACAAGTGCGCTTAACCTCGGGATGTGTCCACCAGCACTCGCACCCTCGCGCTTCTCGGTCTGCTGCAAAGCCGTCGCCACTGGTCCGGTGCCGATCTCGCCCGCCGGCTCGATGTCAGCGAGCGGACCGTCCGGCGCGACGTACTCGGTCTCCAGGAGATCGGCTATCCGATCGTCACGACGCGCGGAACCGGCGGCGGCTACCAGCTCAGCGCGGGTGCCTGCCTGCCGCCGCTGGTGCTGGGCGAGGAGGAGGCCGCCGCGACGGTGCTGGGGCTGAAGGAGATCGCCACCGGCGTCCATCCCGCCTCCGCGGAAGCCGCCATGAGCGCTATGGCCAAGATCGTCCAGGTCCTTCCGGTCCGGATCCGCCGCCGGATCGACAGTCTCCGGACTGTCGCGACCCCCGCCGGTGAGGGACACCACCGAGCCGTGATCGGCGATGTCACCGCGTTGACCACTCTCGCGCTCGCCTGCCGAGACGCCGATACCGTCTCGTTCTCCTACCACGGCAGCGAAGGGGACACTTCGCAGCGCACCACCCAACCGCATCAGATCGTCAATGTCGAAAGCCGCCTCTACCTGGTGGCCTGGGACCTCGATCGCGCCGACTGGCGAACCTTCCGCATCGACCGGGTCGCGCGACCACGCCGCACCGGCGCACGATTCGCACCGCGCCGCCTGCCCGGCGGCGATCCGGTGGAATACGTCCGCGACCGGATCGGGTCGATGCCCTCCAGGTACCGGGTGCACGCCACCATCCAGGCTTCCGCCGAACGGGTCAGAGCCGAGATCGTCCACTACGGCACCGTCACCAGCATCGACCCCGGCTCGTGCGAGGTCCATATCGCCGCCGAATCCCTGGACTGGGCGGCCTTCTGCCTCGTCTCGATCGGAGCACCGTTCATCGTGCACGGGCCTCCTGAAGCGACCGACCTCATGAACGGCTGGGGATCCAGGCTCCTCGCCGCCACGCGAGCGACCGGAAACGGACCTGCCTGCGACGGGTCGGTCGGCGGCCGGGCTTAGGGCTTCAGGTGCTTTTCGGTACCGGCGCTACCCGCGGTGCTCTTCGTCCGGGAGACCGGGCGGGGGTGCGCATGCGGCGGTGATCGCCGCGGTGTCCCAGTAGAAGGGCCGCACCGCGGTGATACGGCCGTCGATCACGGTGATCGTTTGCAGGATGGGGAATTCGAGTTCGCGGCCGGTGGCCCGGGAACGCGCGTGTATGTGGTTCAGCGCGACCAGTGGATCGGTATCGGAGAGGATCGTCTGCTCGACGATCTCGAATCGATCCCAGGTCGCACTCATGGCCAGGAAGCGTCCGGCGTAGTCGCTGTCCGTCGGGTCGTCCCGCATGAGTTCGCGGTGAGCGGCCGTCAGGTCGGTTGGTTCGATTCTCCGGGTACTGGTGACCTTGGTCAGGAGGACGTCGGTGGCGGTCGTCGCGGCGACCATCGACGTGGCCGCAGGGTTGGCTTTCATGCCGTGCAGCGCTCGGGCATATGCCGCGCTTCGGGCCGCTTGAAGCAGCTGCGACCAAGACCGGCGATGATCCGAGTGCTGTTCGCGTTCGACCTGTGGCGGTCGCCGGTCATGATGACCGGCGGCGATAAGACCTGGCAACGCCCTGGTACGAGCAGGCCCGACCCCACGAGGTGCCGGCGGCCGATTCGAGAGTCGGACGGCAACTCCTTCGAGCCGACGACACTGGGGGAGGACGGAAACCGGGGTCTACCTGCGCAGGAGGGGCAGCGGGCCAGGTTTGATCCCCGGCGAGCACGGTTTCTGGCCTGCTCCGACCGGGATACCGAAAGCGAGCATGACACCGGCCGATACGACACTATGGTCGTAGATCTGACTACTCAGGTCGCACACTTGTTTTCGACTGATCAGGGAACTGCGCGCATATGTTGAAGATATCGACCCGCACCGTGCTCGGCAGCGTCATTGCCGTGCCGCTCATTGTCGGATCAGGGGGCGTCGCGGCAGCCGCGCCCGCCCCGGCGCCCGCGCCGGTCGCGCCGGTGCAAGCACCGGATGTTCCGGGGTCCGGGGCGGCGGCGCCCATCGCGGCGTGCATGGCGCCCGGCGACTCCATCGAACTCCGGGCCGGCCTGGGCGCCCTGCTCGGGACCGGGAGCGGCGCGATCGCCGGTCTGCCCATCTTCTTTGTCGGGGCCATCCCGTTCGGGATTATCGGCGGCGTGGTCGGCGCCATGGTCGGCTCGACCACCTACGCGCAGGACGCCTGGCGGGCTCCGAAGGGCTGCTGATCGGACGGGACCGCGGGGTCGGCCCTTGACCGGGTAGGTGGCGTCGAGCCGTTCGGTGAACGAAGGTCCGCCGATTCGGGCGTGCGGCCGGCCACCGACCCGCGGTCCTCCAGCAGCGCCCGATACACCGACTACGGTCGCGGCGCCGACGATCTCGCCGCGGTCGATCATCCGCATCGCTTCGTCGAGTGGTACCCACCGGATCATTTCGGCCTCGTTGGGGACTATCTCGGTAACGGCTCCTCTCTGGTCGAGCCCCGGCCGGCAGAGAGGTGCCGGCATCTCGGAGCAGCTGAAAATGTTGATGAGGGCTGCGGAAAAGTGTTTGCGCAACGACAGACTCGAGGGGAGCCAGGGGGCTCGAACCCAATTCCCCGCATAGCGCGTGATGATCTCACCAGTTGATCTGGGCCGGAGCACCTTTCGCGACTCACGGTATCGCCGGAAACCAGCGGACCGTGGGGGTCGGTCGATACTGCGGTTCCCGAAGTCACTCGGCCTCGGGTTCCGGCCGGTTCGGTGCGAGGGCAGCGACGGCTCGGGCCAGATCGTCGCCGTCGATCAGGTCGGCGGCGGGGGCCATGAACCACAGCAGCGTCATGCCTTGCAGCAGAGTGAAATACAGCTTGGCGACAGCATGCGCGTCCGTCCCTGTCAGCGCGGGGTCCACTGCTTGGAGGATCTGAGCGAGTTCGTTCACCCCGCTGTCCATGGCTTCGGCAATGAACTGTTGCGAGTCCTCGGAGCGCGCGACCCGGACCGCGTTCTCGAGGCTCAACAGCAGATCTTCCTTGTTGGCCCGGATGACATCGAGCATGCCGTTCCAGGTGGGCGCCACCGACTCCGGCAGCGACCGGCCGTCGGCGGCCTCTCGTAGCCTGTCGTCGAAGACATCGCCCAGGCCTTGGCCCGTGGCCTCCGCGAGCGCCTCGGTGATGAGACGGTCTTTCGAGCCGAAGTGGTAGCCGATGGCGGCCAGGCTGACTCCGGCGGCCGTGGCTATATCGCGGGCGGTGACCTTGGCCAGGCCGCGTTCCAGCAGTGCTTTGCGGGCACCGGCAAGTAACGCTTCTCGGTTTCCCATGATTTCACCGTACCAGCGTCTCAGACGTTTGTCCTAGATATGTGCGAACAAATGTGTTAGACATTTGTGTAAGACACACGTTCTGCATGTAGGAGTTCCGATGAACAAGACCCCCGCGCCCCTCCGCATCCTCGTCGCCGGTGGCGGCATCGCGGGCAATGCCGTTGCCCTGCAACTGCTGCGCGCCGGTATTCGCACAACCGTCGTGGAGCGCTCGACCGCCCCACGCCCCGGCGGCCAGGCAGTGGACCTGCGCGGACCCAGCAAGGAAGTGATCGAGCGGATGGGTCTCATGGCGGGCGTCGGCAAATATCAGCTCCACGAAGAGGGCATGAGCTTGGTGGATCGCGCCGGGCGCGACGTCTACCAGATGCCCGCGGAGATGTTCGACGGCAATGGCCCGGTCGCCGAGATCGAGATCACCCGCGGAGACCTCAATCGAGTGCTCCTCGACGAACTCGACACGGTCACAGGCGAACTCGACTACCGCTACGGCGAGTGGATCGAGGCGCTCATACAAGACGACACCGGCGTCGAGGTGCGGTTCGCCTCCGGCGGCACCGAACGGTTCGACCTGGTCATCGGTGCGGACGGCGTGCACTCCGCCACCAGGCGGCTGGCCTTCGGCCCCGAGGAGAAGTACTCCACCTATCTCGGTGGGTACATGTCCTTCTTCACCATCCCTACTCCGGAGGGCACCCGGCCGAACTGGATGACCATGCACGCGGTCCCCCACGCCGCGGTGGGTATCCGCCCCGACGGCGACCCGGCGACATCCAAGGCCATCATCACCCTGCGTACCGACCACGACCCGAGCCTGCGCGGCGATGTCGACGCGCAGCAGCGTCTTATCCGCACCATGCTCGCCGATGCGGGCTGGCTGGCCCCCACGGTCCTTGCCGCCATGGCTGACACCACGGACTTCTATTTCGACGAACTGGCCCGCATCGACATGCCCACTCTTACCGCCGGGCGCGTCACTCTGCTCGGAGATTCCGCCTTCTGCGGTTCCCCCTTGACCGGAATGGGCACCGCCATGGCCCTCGTCGGCGCCTACCTTCTCGCCGGTGAAATCGCCTCCACCCCGGACGATCTCCCTACCGCCTTGAAACGGTACGAAGAAAAGGCCACCCCGTTCCTGGCCAAGGCCAAGGAAATCCCCGGCGGCGGCATCAAGCAAATGGTGCCCACCAGTGAACTCGGCCTGAAGATGATGCTTACCATCGGCAAGCTCATGACCACCCGGCTGATGCGCCCGATCATGAACCGCATGCTCGCGAAGACCGACGATTACACCCTGCCCAACTACTGACTGTGACCCTGTCATGGATTCCGAGCGCAACCGTGACAGCGCGAACCAGGTCCTTGTGCGGGTCCTTCGCCGAGATGAGTTGACGACCGCGGGCACTACGCTTTCCACATGTCCGGTCTCGGCGGAACACGCCGGCCGCTGCGAGATCCCGACGCACGCGACGGCGAGTGACAGATTGCCGGCACGACCCGAAGGCTTTTGGTGGGCTCAGGATGATCCTGACCCGGCAACGCTAGGGCGACAGGGCGCAGACGCTCGGGTCGACGACCGAGTGGAACCAGGGGGCTCCGTCATCCGCTTGTGGGCAGCGTCATCAAAGGAGCATCCTCAGGGGATCGGGTGGGTGGTCGATGAACCGGGCAGATGACGCGGCCATCCCGGATCTCCGGTGTGGGCGAAAGTTCCCCACCGGCTCCGGGTCTCGCTGCCGAGCACACGAATGTCGGCCCGGCTCAGCGGTCGCACCATCGCCGCGTCCCGCCAGGCGTTGTCGTCGCCGAACAGCAGGGGCAGTTCGAGGCAGTGACAGGGGCCGAACGGGTTGCTCGGATGCAGTTCATGAACTCGGTAGCGGTAGACGTCGGCGTCGTGGGTGGCCAGCAGATCCGCGAATTCGGCGGTGCCGTCCTCGAATGCCTTGCGTCCGACCAGCTGCTGGAGCCCGGAAACGATCCGTGGACCGAACGGCAGTCGGCGGATCCGGGAGAACACCGGATGCGGGCCGCCGTAGAACGCGCCCATCTCGTCGGCCGTTGTCCCGATGATCACCTGCAGGCCGCCGGCTCGCCGCACGACCTCGCGACGCCACAGGAATTCGTCCGGCAGTGGATCGACATCGGCAACCGGCGCGAACGGCGGCGCGGAGTTCAGCCCGCCCGGACCGGACAACGCGCGCACGGCCGCGGCCTGTGCGACCAGTATCTCGGCGGTTGACGCGTCTCGGGGATCGCTGCCGAGCGCGGCGAGGAAACGCTGTGCCGCGCGCTTCGCCTGCGCCGCACTCTGAAATCCGATTCCGAACGGCGCGCTCTGCACGATGGCGCGCCGGAACAGCCCTCGGGTGGATTCGATGCCGAGCATCGCGACGATGGAATGCGCCCCGGCGGACTGGCCGGCGACGGTGACCCGGGTGGGATCGCCGCCGAACTCGCGAATGTGCTCGCGAACCCACGTCAGCGCGGCGATCTGGTCGAGCAGGCCGAGATTGCCCGGTGCGACGCCCGGCATCCGGAGGTAGCCGAGCACACCGAGTCGATAGTTGATCGACACGACGACGATGCCGGTCTCCCGGACCAGCTCGGTCGGGTCGTACAGATTCCAGGCACCGCCCCCGGCCAGATACGCCCCACCGTGAATCCACACCAGCACGGGACGCCCGGCGGCATCCGGCGTCGTCGCGGGCGCCGTGACCGACAGCTCGAGACAGTCCTCCGACTGCGGCAACGGCACCGGCACACCCATCACCCGTTCCAGTCGACCCGGCAGCTGCGGCACAGTGACCGGTTGCCGCCCGCGCTCTGGTCCGCCGAGATAGGGCACCGGTTCGGGCATGCCCCACCGGTCTGCCCGGGCGAATGGGATGCCGCGGACCACCATGACGTCGCTGTCGGTCATCTCGCTCCTCCTGCAATCTATCGCAAGTCGACTTGCGATGCCCGCCACGCTAAGCCCGAGGGCTCCACAACGCAAGAGGACTTGCAATAATGGCCGAATGGCCCCGCCTGTCGAGCACACCCCGCAAATCCGCGGCGCGCGGCTGCGGCGCGCCGTCCTGGATGCGACCCTCGCCCACATCGAGACCAACGGCATCGAGGCGGTGCGCGTCGCCGATATCGCCGCCACCGCGGGCGTGCACGAGACCTCGATCTACCGACGCTGGAAAACGCTGCCCCGGCTATTGGTCGACGCACTGCTCTCCCGGATGGAGTCACAGATCCCCATCCCCGACACCGGATCGGTCCGCTCCGACCTCCTCGAATTCATGACGACGCTCGTCGGCTTCGCCCGCACCCCCTCCGGCGCGGCACTGATCCGCTCCACCGTCATCGCCGAAGCCGATGCCGACGCCGAGGCGGCCCGCCGCGAATTCTGGGCCGTGCGACTCGCGGCATCCGAGGAAATCGTCCGTCGCGGTATCGAGCGCGGCGAAGTCACCGCCGGCGCGGACCCTCGACTGACCATGCTGACACTGGGCGGGCTCGTGCACATGTATGCGACGCAGTTCACCAGCGACATACCCGACGGCTTGGCCGAACGGTCGGTCGACCTACTACTGGCCGGGCTCGATCCGCGCTGAATCCCGCATTTCACGTCCGAGGTCCTATCGCTCCCTCCGTCGGCACCGAGCCGATCGAGCAGCGGTGCGGCATGTTCCAGAAGATCTCGTCGTAATCGGAGGCGATCCAGGCGGGTGGCGCCGACTTCCCCGGCACGGCTGAACCGCCGGTGCGGTGGGCCCGCACCGGCGGCCGGGCCGTCTACTTGCGAGCCGGCGTTTCAGGGTCGGATTCGCGCGCGTTGGACAGCAGTACCAGCGCGAGAACGGTGCAGGCGACGGCGAGCGGTGGTAGTGCGCCCGAACCCCACCTGGTCAGGGCGAGACCGCCGAGCAGACCGCCGAGGGAGACACCCAGATACGTGCCGGAGGTGTTGAGCGCCAGCGCCTGTGGGGCGAGAGGGCCGGACAGGACGGCGAGCCGGGCCTGGATCGCGGGTGAGTTCCAGAAGGCGGCCGCACCCCAGACCGCGAGGGCAGGCAGCACGGCCGTCATCGGGACCGGGCGCATGCCCCACAGCAGCCACAGGCCGGCCATGGACCCGGCGATGGCGCTCATACCGATCAGCAGGGCACGGTCCGGGCCGTGCCGGTCGGTCATCGCGCCGCCGGCCCACATGCCGAGGGTTCCCGCGATACCGGCCAGTCCGAAGGAGAGGGCGCGGGCGTCGACGGCCGCTCCGGCGACATCGGTGAGGAACGGCGCGAGGTAGGTGAGCATCATCATCGAGCCGGTCATCAGTGACATGTTGGCCAGCAGACCGAAGGTCACCGGCCGCCGTCGCAGGCTGCGTACCTGGGCCCGCCAGTCGGGCGCGGGACCGCCGAACATTCCGCGCGGCAACGTGATCAGCAGACCGGCGAGGGCGATCAGGCCGCACACCGCCATGGTGGCGAATACCGCGCGCCAGCCCAACACGCCACCGATCCAGGTGCCGATCGGCACACCGACCGCGATCGACCCGGTGACGCCCAGCGCCACCACCGCGACATATCGGCCGACCTTCGCGGCGGGCGCCCGCTGGACCGCGGTGGCGAACAGCGCCGGGGTCGCGACCGCGGCGGCTGCCGCTGCCGCGACGCGCAGGATCAACAGCACGGTGAACGACGGCGTACCCGCCGCGGCCGCATTGGCAGCGACGAACGCGCACAGGCTCGCCACCAGCAGCACGCGTCGAGGGGCGCGGGCCAGGACGACGGCGGCGACCGGCGCCACCAGGGCGACGGTCACGGCGAACACGGTGATGAGCTGACCGGCGGCGGCCTGGCTCACGCCCAGATCGCGGGCGATCTCGGGCAGGACACCGGCGATCACATAGTCGTCGGTATAGAACACGAACGAGGCGGCGAACAGCGCCGCCAACCACTTGGGCATAGGGGTACTCCCACTGAGTGCTAAGCGGACGGCACATCCGGGGAAAGGGGATGGCCGCGCGGACGACAGCGGGTCCGACCGGTGGAGTTCAGAGCAGCACGAATAGCCGCGCCGTCAGGGCGCGGTATCGCTGACTCGGGGCAGCCACCGGGGACCGGTGGCTAGAGTCTGTCCGCCTCTGTCGCAGTGGTCACGAATCACACCCTACCGCCGAGACATTCGGCGTGAGCCGGACGTTCAGCCGGGGCGGGTCGCACCGCCGCGGCCTGATGTGCGGGTTGCCGTCGCGTTTGACAGCAGCCGGGGTAGTCCGGTGGCGAGCTCGGTGTAGTGCCCGCGGCCGAACAACGACTGTGCCGCGGCGATCTGGTGGCCGAGCTGCCGTAGATCGACGGGGACGCCCGGAGCGGGCGGGGCCAGCAGCGCACGTTCCAGCGCGCATAGCGGGTCGGATGTCTGTGCCGCTGTCGATGGTGGCGGGGTGACGCCGAGAGCGGTGACGGTGCCGGCCAGGCCGGCCAGCAGCGTGCGACGACGCATGGGTTCGGTCTCCTCGTCCGGCGCTGGGGTGACGCCGACGATAGCGGCGGGACCGGCGAAACCGCACTGTGCGCGGCGGTGGGTCGGCCGATCCGAGCAGATCCGGCGGAGTGCGCAAGGCGAGAGCGAGGGTGCGCGAAGCACACACCATCGCCGCGTGCGCATCCGTCATACTGCTGTTTGTGCGCGCATTACCAGGTCCCGGTACGGGAGGCGCACGATCGGGTTAGCGGAAATGCCGATCGCCTGTTCGATGTCCTCGAGATGTGCGGCTGCGCCGTCGCTGTCGGATGCGAGAATCTCCGTTTCGACGAAGGCGCCGACACCGGCGACGACATCAATGCTTACGGTCGTGCTGTCACGGTCTGGATGGCGGTAGGTGGTGCGTGCCTTCTCGACTCGTACGAGTTCGACCATTCCGACCGCCGCGAGCAGTGCGTTCGCCGCGCCCGCTTGGCCGGTGCCGGCGAGCTGAATGTTGGTCTCCTGCTTGGCGATGACGCCGTGATCCGAATGGGTTGCTGTGCTGGATGGTGGCTTGTAGGTGATCTCGGCCCAGTCGCTGCGCTGCCGTACCCGCAGGCATTCGACGGTTTCCATGTAGTCGACGTCGGGTCGGCTGTAGTAGGTGTCGACTTCGGTCAGCGAGCTGATTTCGCGGTAGCCGAGTTCGGCGAGGCGGCGGCGCAGGGGTTCGCTGTCGGCGAGTTCGCGCTTGCGTTCGACCTCGATCAGGTCCATGCGGGGGATCATCCTTTCCAGTGAATTGCCGTGTGTAGTCGAGCGAGTGTCGGTTTCGAGCAGATCGTTTGCAGGGTGCCGAGGGCGCGTTGCAGGGTTTCGGTGTCGCTCAGCGGGATGTTTTGGAACAGCACCATCTGCTTCGCGTCGACGAGCGGGTTCGATAGGCGGTGGGTGAGGAATCGGTTGTAGTAGCGCCGGTTGCGGGTAAATACATCCTCGGCCGAGACCGGCATCAGGACCAGGTCTTGGTCGGGTTGGGCGTTGATCGAGTGCACCGCGAACGCGGAAAGCAGCTCGTCGACGGTGAGGTAGGCGTAGGTCTCGCGGCCTTCTCGGGTCAACCACGAATCCCAGGTTCGGACACAGTCGTCGGCGCCCTGTTCGGCCTCGGACATGAATGCCATCAGGGCTACGTCGCTGACGGCGTCGAAGATATCTCCGTCGATCACGTGATGGTCGTCGAACGGTTCACTCACCGCGAGGATGTTCGCCCGTTGCATTGTCGGCATCCGATCCGATTCCGTCAGGATGTAGTGCACTCGTTTGTGGCCGGTCCGGAAGTCGATCCAGTCTCCGGACAGTGGTCCGTCGAGAACCGGCCGAAAGCCGAGGATCCCGGAACGCCAGACATGGTCGCGGCAGGTGATGTAGTGCCGTTGCACCTCGCGGAACAGCCCGACCGGCGCTTCGATCACCGCACACACCCGGGTATCCAGTTCCGCTACGGGCACGATGCGCGAGTTCTGGCGGGCGACGACCTCGTCGTCGTGATGGTGATAGGGATGGGTGCCTTCACGCAGGTAGTGCGGGACGAACATGCGCCAGAACTGCAACCAGGATTGTGAGCTGTAGGACTGTACGACCCGCTCGTGCAGGCTCGGCGCGGCGACGGCGTAGACGTCGCGGTAGACGAAGTAACCGTAGGGATGGAGCACGGTCGGCAGAGTCCGCATCAAGGTGTGCAGTCCGGAATAGGCGCCACCGTAGGAGTAGACCTCGTGCATCAGGGCCGACGCGCTGATCACGTCGACCGGTTCTCGCAACAGTCGCCCGATGTCCTGAGCCCATCCGTGCACCAGCACGCACGACCCGACCATGTTGAACCGCCCGATCGCGTCCGTGAGCGAGGTCGAGGAGACGCCGGGTGCCTCCAACAGGGTGAGTCGTACAGGGCGTGGCTCCTCGGCTGCCCGCGTCGCGAGGTAGTCAACGGCAGCGCCGCCACCCGGGCCGATCTCGACGAGATGCGGTTCAGGCGATTCGACGCGTTGCAACGCCCGGTATACGAGTAGTCCCTTCTCGTCGCCGTGGTCGTTGGCGGCGACGTCGAGATAGGTCGCGGCCGACTTGTGCAGATGCGCGAAGCGGTTCGGTGCTCCGATCATCACGGCCACCAGATCGTCGCCGCGATCACCAGCAGCGGTAGCCCGATCGCGATGGCGAACCCGATCGCCACCGTGGCGCTCATGGACTCACCTTTGCGAATGCCCAGCGGGCGAAGCTGAGTCGCGGTACCACGGTTTCCACATCGGCCACGTCCATGACCGCGTTGAGCTCGAGCGGGCTCAGGTGGTCGGGTGCGGGCAGGATCACCAGGTCGGCCCGGGCGTTGCGCGCCTGGTCGGCCAACCGGAGTACCGATCGTTCGTCGGGCCAGACGAGGCGGTATCCGAGGTGGCGGGCGAGGCGGTGTATCTGGGCGCGGTCCCACTCCGGAGCAATGCTGAGGTCGAAGTCGATCCAGCCGAAGGCAGTCGAGTGGTTCATGGTGCCGCCTGGTCGGGCCGCGAGTGGCCACGGATCGGGAGGTCTGCTCGGGAGGTTGTTGGGTGGGTGTCGCATAACTCGCGTAGTCCAGCCGCGATCCGTTCCAGAAGAGCGCGGTCATTGAGCCGACTGGCGTGCCGACACTCCAGGGCCACTGCGCGGTCGATGGGCCGGCGGACGGGAAGCGGCAGGGTCTTGCCCATGGGTCACCTCACGGTTTGCTGGGATGGGTGCTGGACCACCGGGCTCGGAAACAATCACAGAAGTCGAGCATCGGGCGGCTCCCTCACCATCGGCGCGCACCGATGCCGGCGTGAAGACGATCGGGGTATACCGCAGTCTCCCTTGGGATAATGTCCGTACCACCGGACTCCCGTTAGGGGCAGCATATGGGCATGCAGGTTACGTGGACCGGCGCGGAAGCTACCGAGCTCCGGCGTGCACTCGGGGTGACGCAGTCGAAGTTCTCGAAGATCACCGGAGTTGGTGTTCCGACTATCAAGAAGTGGGCACAACGGGGCGTCTGGGTGACTCTGTCCGAAGACTTTGCCCGGATCATGGACACGACTCTGGCCCGCGCAACTGTCGAACAGAGGGCGCAGTTTGCGGCTGCTATTGGCTTGGGCGCGCAAAGTCCGGCAACCAGTGCAGCCGGAGTGGTCTGGAACAACTCGTACTCTGCGGACTGTGTCACTGCGACAGCGGAACTCACACGCAAGGACCTGACGATGGATCGGCGCCATGCCACGCAGGCCCTTCTGGGAGTTACGGTTGGCGCCGGCCTGCTCGAGACTATGGAGCGATGGCTGCTCTTCGATGACGCTCCACGGCAGGTGGACAAGCCGATGGGACTGGGCATGCAGGAGGTTGAGCAGCTCGAAAACGTCGCTCGATCATTCCGGGACTGGGATGACCAGTTCGGCGGCGGGCTGCGGCGCAAGGCGGTCGTCGGCCAGTTGGCGGAAGTGAACGAAATGCTGCGGGAGCGGCAGCCTGTGCGTGTGGAGAAACGACTGTGGGGTGTGCTGGCGCAGCTCGCCGAGACCGCGGCAACGATGAGCTGGGACTCCGGCCAGCAGGCCACAGCCCAGCAGTACTACGCGCTCGCTGCCCGCGCAGCAAGCCACGCGGACGACCCCGCGTTCTGCGCCTTCGCGCTTGCCGGGATGGCGCGGCAACTTCTGGGTCTCGATGGCGACGCGGGAGCGGCTGACGCTCTGGAACTGGTCCGGATAGCCCGTGACCGCGGGGCAGGAGCACTCACGCCAACGGTGGAGGCAATGCTGTACACGCGGGAGGCCTGGGCAATGAGCAAGCTCGAGCGTCCATCAGGGTTCCGGCGCGCATGCGAGAAGGCGAAAGAGCGGTTCGCGGACTCGCAGGCTGCAACCGATCCGTTCTGGGTGCACTACTTCGATGCGGCGGAACTGGCGGGAACGATCGGAGGTCGCCTGTTGGACATGTCGCGCCGGAAACCTGTATTCGCAGGTGAAGCGGCCGAACATATCGAACTGGCCGTGCAATCGCGGCGTCCGGACCGGATTCGTAGCGTCGCGCTGGATCGTCTCGGGCTCGCGGAGGCGCACGTTATCCAGGGCGAGGTGGAGGAGGCCTGCCGGGTAGGCCATGATGCGTTGGACGTCGTTGAACGGACTCGGTCGGATCGGGTTCGGGTCAAGGTCGGCAAGCTCTACAAACGAACAGAGCGGGCGAAAGGCAACCTCGCGATCGCTGAGCTGCGCGATCGGATGCGCCCGCTGGTCAATGCACAGGAGTGAAAATGCGGGTCGCTGTGACCGGGCACATGAACATCACTGAGGAAACCGCGGTGCTGGTGCGTGAAGAGATCGCCCGGCGTCTGGCCGCGGTTCCCGATCTGGTGGGCGTGAGCTGTATAGCTCGGGGTGCCGATTCGGTATTCGCGCAAGCGGTGCTCAAGGCCGGTGGCCGGCTCGAGGTGGTGCTGCCCTCTCGGAACTACCGGGAAGCCAAGGTGAAGCCTGATCACGCACCGGTGTTCGACGCGCTGGTTGCGCGTGCGGCAGAGGTTCGTGTGATGGAGTTCGAGGAGGCCGGCCGAGAGGCGTATGAGGCGGCGAACGAGGTGCTCCTCGGGTCGGCTGACCGGTTGGTCGCGGTATGGGATGGAGAGGGCGGCGAGGCCGGGGGAACCGGCAGCGTGGTGAAGTTGGCGCGGGAGCGTGGGTTGGCTGTGGATGTGGTGTGGCCCGAAGGTGCCGCGCGCGCTTGACGATTGCTAGGTCAGTGTGAGTGTCTGATACACACCGACAATGGTTACCGCGCCGATGGTCTCTCCGTGAATGATCGTCTCTACGCCTCCCGTCGAGCGGCACCGCCTGCGGGCGTGTCGGCCTCGATGATGTCCGCCCAGGTCTCGGAAGCTCGGGACTGCGGGCAAGGCAGGTGTCCTGGGGATGGGGCCAAGGAATTATATTCCCGACTGCACCTGTGGTCGACGCCTATATCTAGCGCGCAGCCCTTCCTCCCATTTATTGCGATCACCCTTCTTTAGGCGGTTTACTGCAGAATGTAGGTCGTCAATACGCTTGTCAAAATCTCGCTCATATGTGTGCCCGGTGACGACAAGATCGTGCACAATCCACGTGAAATGATCCAAGAGGTTCTTTTCTAGCGTAACCCTCCATATGGTGTATCGGCTGATAATAGCCGTCCGCTCTCCGTTTATGGCACTGCCGTCCGGGTTGAATGCATATTTCCATTGGCCGTGGGCGATTGAATTTCGAGCTGTAATTAGAGGTGATATGTAATCGGATACCACTCTGACGAGCTCTTCTCTCCGGGCCTTGTCTGTGAAGTTCAAATTATTGGGTACCTGACGTACTGTCAGGTTGCGTAGTCTCGCAAATCCGAGGTCGATCACCTTGTACCATCGTTCTTCGATAGTAAGGTCCGCCAGCGTCTGGCGCTGGGAGTCATCGAATCCCGAATAATACCAGATAGTCTCGTTGAGTCGGCTTTCGACATACGCTGCCAGCAGCAGTGTAGCTAAGCTTTCCAGTGTCCCGACCGCAACTTTGTCGTTCTGTCGGATGGCTTCTTTTCCGATTCGAGTTACATAGCTGAATGCCTGGTCGACCAGATCTCTATTCTCCTGATATCGCAGCCAGCGATTGGATGCAATTCTGCTCATGGTTGGCAATCTCAGCATCCCTTCCAGGGCCGGCGCAAGAAGCATCTCGTACTTCTTCCGCCGGCCCGGGAATCGAACCCAGGAACTTCCCCCTTCCGGGGAACGTGTTCATCCATTACACCAACCGGCCCGCCCAAATTTTCCGCTGATCGGACGGGCTTGATCAAGGCCAGCCCCGAAGAATTCAGGCCAGTGAATCGTAGTCACGACCAGTTCAGTAGCGCAACCCTACTTTCGTGGTCGGCGAGAAGCCGCAGGACGCATATACGATGAGCCGACCGTCAGGGCCACCAGATCGTCGCCGCGATCACCAGCAGCGGTAGTCCGATCGCGATGGCGAAACCGGCCACTACCAGGGCGCTCATGGTGTGTCCTGCGTGGAGGTCCAGCGTGGGAAGCTGAGACGCGGTAGCACGGTTTCCGCATCGCAGACGCCCAGTACGGCGTAGAGTTCGTGCGGGCCGAGGTGGTCGGGTGCGGGCAGGATCACCAGGTCGGCGCCGGCGTTGCGTGCCTGGTCGGCCACGCGCAGCACCGAGTGTTCGCCGGGCCATACGAGGTGGTAGCCGAGTCGGTCGGCGAGGCGGTGTACGCGGTCGCGGTCGGTCTCGGGTGCTCGGCTGATGTCGTGGTTGATCCAGCCGAACGCGATCGAGTGGCTCATGGCGCGATGTCGGCGTCGGTGGCGGGTTCCGGGACATCGCAACTGGCGCGGAGCCCGGCCGCCACTCGTTCCAATGTTGCTGTATCGATGCAGTATTGGTCGCGCAACAGCCGGACGGTCGCTTCCATTGCCCGGTTTCGCTCCGGTCGCTTGGGCAGAGGTGGTCGTTCTCGCACAGTGCCTCCTGGGGGATGTCATGGCATGCACCCGGCGCCGGGGATTTCCACGATCAGCGGCCTCGTAATGCGCTGAGTGTCAATGTGGTTCGACCCGGCGTCGGGGCTGGATCAAGCGTCATCGACCGGCCTTCGGGGTCCCAGGGACAGCAGTAATAGGAAACCGCTACGCTTCCGCTCGGTATGCCGGTGCACAACAGTACGGGGCTGTTCTTGCACAACCTGCGGGATGTGGGGACCTGGCAGGAGCCAAACCCTGGTGCGACGATCCGATCGCGCCGACTACCAATTGAACGACTCGCTGCTCCTGGCCGAGAAACAGGAACCAAGCCCGCCGAGTCGGCAGAGTCGCTGGTCCGCCGACTCGAAGCCGCGCACGTCGACATCGTCGAGTCCTTGATGCCGTTGGCGCCGGGATTCCTCAACATGACCGTGACCGATGCCGCGATTTGATCGCACGTCTGTGCCCGTGTGGAATTTCGGGGACGACCGGCCAGCCCGGCACCCCACTTGCCGGCCGATTGTGCCGCAGTCCGCTCCTACTCGGACATCTGGAGCAGTGCGGGGTATCCGTCTGCGGTGATCCTGACACTGCTGGAGTATTCACCGGGCTGGAGCAGGTCGGGGGTGATGTAAGTTGCCCGCGAGATCTGACCGTCTTTCAGGAAGACGAGGATGTTCCCTCGTTGCATGAACGTCTCGTCCATGTCGATCTTCCCCCCAACTTCGCTCTCGAGGTAGTCGCGGGAGACCGGCTGGTGCGACACATAGACCGAGTCCCAGCCGCCGCCGGTCAGCTCATGCAGGCTGACCGATCCGCCGTTCTGGCGCAGTTCGGCCAGTTCGGCCGAAAGTGCCTGGTCTTCCTCCAAAGCAACCCCTCCATCTTCTGAACATGCGGTCAGCGCAACAGCGGCGCACACCAGCAACGCGAGCAGGACCTTCTTAGCTGTCATAGGTGCCGTAACTTTCGCCGTCGCTTCCCGGGTTGTATCCGCCCGAGGTGAACTCCGTATCGGTCGGTGGAGGTTTGGTGCCGCCCGTTGCCGGTGGCCCGTCAGCGCGTCCGGTCTCGCCGATGGCGACCTGGTCGCTCGGTGTCAGCATGCCATCCGGCCCGACGACGACCATATCGCCCCGGAGAACCGCTTCCTTGACGTAGGTCGCCAGTTCTTCCGGGCTCGCATCGGGGTGCTCGGCGGCAATTCTTCTCCCCACCGCGTTGTTGTGCAGGTCCATCGCTTCGGCGGCTGCCGAGTTCGTGTCCACACCTTCGTGAGCGTTCGTGTACTCCTGCGTGAACTCCGGCCCGAACCGGTTCGCCAACATGGCGTTCCAGTAGGCGTGCCGGAAGGCGTCCGAATGGCCGTCGGTGATCCCGGCCCTGTCGAATACGTTCTCGGATTCATGGATCGCGGTCTTGTAAATGCCGTAGGCGTCGCGGGCTCCCAGGAGCCCTAGATCGTCCAGGAGACGCGCCTCTTCGGCGGTCATCTTCTGGCTGCCGAAACCCCAACTGAGCGGCGGCTTGGGCCAGGTGGTCATGCCATCGGGGTCCACTGGGACGTTGAACCGGGCGAGCAGGTCGTCGTGGAAGAGTTTCGCGAGTGCTTGTCGTCGATTGTTGGTCGACTGCTCGTCGATGAAGTTTCCTGATCCGAGCAGGTCACCCGCCGCGCGTATCAGGCCCGCCTGGTTCAGGAGGTCGATCTGAAGCCGGGAGACCTCCTGGGTCAGCGCATCGTATGCGATCCGAATCGCATCTTGATGGGTCTTGACCTGTGCCTCGTCGGTTCCGTGGACGGTCCAGTCGTCGTCGACGCGGAGACCGGCTTCTACTGCGTCGTCGGCTTTGCCGCGGAGTACGCCGCGAAGAGAAGTCAGGTCGGTTGCCGCGTTCTTGATGATCCCTGGCACGTCGGAGATTTCGTAGTAGGCGCGATGGGATTGGTCGTGGTCTTCGGAGATGCGCTCGTACGCTGCGTTGTAGGCGGCTCCTTGCCAATGGTTTCCGGCGTCGGTGAAGTAGTTCCGGGTGCTGTCGATGGCCTGCATCGCCTGCTCGTTGATGTTGTTCAGAGCGTCGGCCCAGTCGTTCATGGCTGTGAGGTCCCAGCGCTCCAGCTGGGATTTCGAAATCTTCATCAGCTCTGCGCGGGCTTGAAGTCGAGTTCGTTCATTTTGGCCGCGAACCCTTCATCGGTCATGCTCAGGTCGTTCGCGCTTGCTCTCGTCGCTCCGGCGACAGCCCGCATCTATTCGAACAGGTATAACTGTTCGAATGTACTCCGGCGGTCGACTTTGGCTGCGCCGGAGAGAAGCCCAGCGGCCACCGCGGTTCGGTAGGCCGCGCATTGTGTCGCTGCATCTTGGTACGCCTGTGCTCGATGGTCGCATTCTTGCAACACTGTGGCGATGGCTCGCTGCTGTTCGGTTGGCGGATATTCGATCTCGAAGCGGCCGAGGTCGCCGGTGCTGATCGACGGAACGGCGTTGACCGCGGCCCGGGACCGGATGCGCAGCCGAATATCGTCGGATAGGAGCCATTCCAAGAGGTACTCCGGGGCCAGTGCATCGTGATTCTTGATCCGCAGTCGGATTACGTTAGTGGCGAAGTAAGACCGGTGGTGCATGTCTGTCACGAGCGCCGCAGCGCCGACCTGACCCACGCGGACGAAGAGGATGTCGTTCTCGTGTACCTCGAAATCGGCGAGCCGATTCGCCATCTCCGGGGATATCCGACTGTCGTCGTTCTCGGGGACTTCTAGTCGGCGGGAATGGATATGCTTGGCTTTCAACACCTGAAATGCTGAATCCGGTTCGTATTTGATGCCATAGGTATTGGAGGGGCCGGCCTTGATTTCGCAGAGGTCGGAAAGCCGCGCTCGGAACCATTTGTCCGCGACCGGTGACACATCCAGCGCTCGTGGACTGGACAGAGTACGAGAAATAGGCGGGTGAAAGGGTGCGCTGGTCGAGGAGTCGATCGCCTCGATCGCCCGCGCCATCGCGTTGGTGTACCGGCCGATCGTCTGCCAGTGGGCGTCAGCATCTGTGGGTGCCGACTGCAGGTAGTCATCGGGAACCAGTGAGTGCTTGGCTTCACGGATCGTCTCGATGGGAACCGAGATCGCACGTCCGCCGTGTTCGACGACAGCCGCAATGCCTTCCTTCAACCTTTCTGGGGTATTGACGAGTTCGGCGATCTGTGCCGTGTCGGCCAGCCGCGGCAGAGAGCCGGGAGTGGCCTGCAGCATCGAACGAACGTCGGCGAAGACAACTGGGCGTGGCGTTTTCGACGGGGGACGCAGCACCCAGATAGCGGCATCTATCGAGGAGGCCGGGAAGATCTGCGCCGGAAGCCGGATGACGGCGTGAACGGCGCCTTGTTCGAGCATCTCCTTCCTGTTCTCGCGCTCGTACCGATTGTTGGTGCCGCCTGCCGCCGCAGGCAGCAGGACTGCCGCTCTTCCTTTCGCGGCGAGGACCTTGACCGCCGTGTGAACCCAAGCGAGATTTCCGCTGTGTGGAGGAGTTGCGAACGGCCAAGTGGTGCCTGAGCTGTCCAGAAAGGTCTCGTTGAACGGCGGGTTGACCACGACGGCGTCGTAAGGTCCGCGGAGGCGATACTGCCAGGGCAGTTTGTCCTCGACTTGTATATCGGAAACACAGCCGTGCACGGCGAGGTTCAGGCCGGCACGGCGTGCGGCATCGGTTCGGCGGCCGATCGCCCGCAACTGTACCGGCGTTGCCCCTTTTCGCCCCAGAACTGCCAACGGTAGTTCGCCCAGGCGTGTGTAGGGGTCGAGGACGGTGTTCACCGAGTTCCCGGGCGGCGTAACGCACCTTGCCATGAGTCTCGCGACTTCCGCAGGCGTGCGGTAGTCGTGGCTGGTGGCGGGTTGAGCCTTCGGGAGTTGATCGAGCAGCCTGTCGAATCCGGGCTTCCCGGCTCGGCTTGCGTTGTCGATCAGGGCGATAACGTCGGATGTCCGGGCTTTCCGCAATCTGCCGAAGACTTCCGCGGCCCCGACCGGCAGTCCGTGCAAACGCAGTGCGGCATCAACGGCTTCCGCTACGACGCCCAGCAGCACGGTCGGACGATCCGCGCTCGCGTGTGGCTGGATTTCGTCGGTGAGGCGCTGCCAATGCTGTTCGGAGCAGATCCAGGTGAACACGAGCAGTAGACCGGCATCGAGGTAGTCGATATCGCTTATACCGGCATCCCGGAAACGCCTGGGCAGCCCGGTGCAAAGAAACTGGCGCGCGGCTTGATTCGCTTGCCCGTCCCCGGCATCGCGGCAGGTTCGCGTGGGAACGCCTTCGCCGAGCGCACGTTGCAACCGGTCACCGTAGGTTGCGCCGTCGAGTTCCGCGGGAGCGCGGTAGGCCGCGGGTATCGGCCGTTTGCCGAGCCAGTCAATGACGGCGTCGGACGCGTAACTGCCTGATTCATCAGGGGTGGGAAAGTCCGGATGGCGCCTGCGCCAGTTACTGCAGGTCGCGGTACTTACGCCGATCTTCTCGGCAATCTCGGAAAGTCGCAGGTGGATTGTGGTGAAGTTCCAGGTCGGCGTTGTCATGAGTCCTCGTGCTCGGCGGTTGTTCGGGGAAGCCGGTGGGCGTCGACTCCGGTGCGGTTACCGGAAGGGCCAGGACAGGAAATTGTGCGCGATCACCGCCATCCAGAGCAGACCGCCGATGAGGGCCAACAGCTGTAGGGTTTTCTTCCATCCCCAGTGCTCGCTGCTGAACCTCGTGAAGAAGCGGTCTACGACGTCGATCCAGGTATCAGGTTTGTCGGTGATCCGGACATGCGCGAGACATGTGGTGGTCCGGCACCGGGAGCAGGGCTCGGTATCGCTGTGCGACGCCTCAGACCCTCCGGTCGGCGCCGACGTTGCCGGGATGTTGGTCGCCGGATCTGGTTCTACGGACATAACGCCTCACTGGGTGGGGTCTCGGATTCGATGCCGCCGACTCTATAGCAACGCATCAACTCAGTCGTAATGTCAGTTGTCAGTATTTGCACTAGACCTGTTTGTGAAATCTGGAACAAATCACCCCAATAGCTGACTATACCTGCAGGTAATGCACCTATTTGGTAGCTTGTGTGGAAGCTCTTCGTTCCCGCGTCGGTGGAATGCGCAGTGATACTGCTCGACTAGCCCGATTGACGGTCGACGCTACCCGAGACTGCAGGAAATCGGCCGGTCGGTCGTCGCGCGGGAGTACGGTAAGCCATTGGTACGCTGACCCGAAGCGGACTCCGAAGCTCAGGGTTCCCCGGCCTGTGCCCGGCGCTCGAGTGCGGGCTGGACTTGGCTGTGGTCAGGGATTCCCAGTCCGGACGGGCACTTCGACACCTTCGGTTTCCCACTATCCGAAGGCATCCGGGCCGACCCGCTATTCGCTACCGACGAGGCGCAGGACTGGCCGCTGATCGGCCTCGCCGAGTAGGTCGCGGACTTGGCCCGGGCTGATCCTGAGAGCTTCGGCGAGGGCGGGGATACCAGCGCCGTGGTTTCCTGCGAGCTCCGCGGCCTTCTTCAGAAGCGTCGGTACCTCTCCCGGGTACGCGCTCGATGGGTCGGCATGCGGGTCGTTGACCATTGTGAGGCGCTGGTAGGCCCGCCGGGCCGACGACTCGGTGGTGCGCCCGCGCTCGACCATCCTGCGAACCAGTGAATGCGGCGAGACACCCCACGTCCTGCCCAGCCGATCGAGGGCAGCCAAGTCGAGGCGCTGTGGGAGGACAGCATCCATCGAGGCCGCCGGGGTGAGGAACGCAGCGGCGAACTCGTCGGCCTCCTTCTCGATGGTCGCGCCGTGCTCACCGGGGCCGGGGTGCAGCAGGAGATGGCCGATTTCATGCGCGATCGAGAACCGATGCTTGAACACGTTCTCGGTCCGCCGTGGCGTTGTCACGATGATGGGCCGGTCCACGAGCAGGGCCGAGAAGGCGTCCACCGCGTCGATCTCACCGAATGGGCGCACCGCCACGACGATGCCGCGGGACTCGGCCGTAGCAACCAAGTGCTTGACCGGGCCATCTGGCAGACTCCAGTGTCGGCGAAGGAGCTCAGCGGCCCCCGCCGGTGCAGTGCCGGGCCGGACCACGGGAAGGTCCGCTGCGGGGAGCTTGACGTGCCGCTCCAACACGAACGTCAGTTCCCACACGAGCGTCGCCGTGGCCAGTGCTTTCTGGCGGTCGCTCACGCGCGCCGACCGCAAGCTTCGGAAGTGCACATTCACGGCGTCGATCTGGAAGCCGCCGGCAAACTGCTCGCGGCCTACGACCTGGCGACTCCGCCGGTCGAATCCATCCCCGAAGCGCTGTCTACCGACCTGCTCGCTTTCCAGTGTGAACTCATGGCGCTGCTGGCGGGCTCGGACCAGAAGTTCCCGGCCGAGAAGTTCGACCTCGGCGTGGCGTACCTGATCATGACGGTGGGCTGGGTCCGGCTCTACGGTCACGTGACACTTGAGGTTTTCGGCAACTACCCGATGCCGGTGAGCGACCCGGACGTCCCCTTCGACGCGGTCCTCACCGACCCTCGCCGCCGGCATGGGCCTCACTACCGGAGCCGCGGATAGTCCCGAGGGCCTGCTGCTTGCAGTTACCGGACAAAAGAGGCGGCTCGGTCGCCGCGCTGATGTCCGGGTTGGATTTCCCCGACGGATCAGAGGGGCCTGCGGCAGGCGCGATGCTGTTCGCGACTTTGCTGTTCGCGGCGGTGTTGATGAGCAAATCGCCGTCGCCCACGTATCGTGGCGCAGCCCGCGGTCTCTCGGTTGCGGGCCTGCTGGTGATCGTCGCCGGGGTGCTCGCGTGAAAGCCGGTCCCGCGGAGGGTCCTGTCGGCCGGGAGGGCAAGTCGGTCACGCGTGATTGGTTCGGCCCAGTAGGGTTTGTGACCGCATTGGTCGTCTTCGCGATGCTGATCGTTCTGGAGTCGACAGCCGAGATTTCCTTGAGTTCCGGCTGGTGGTGGATCGTGGCGGCCGGGCCGTTGTGCGGCGTCCTAATCTCCCTGTCGCGCAGTGTGTTCCGACAGATCGGGGTGGCGCTGACCGTGGCCTCGTAGGGGGCGGCGCCCGTACACGCTCTACCCGATTCTGGCGGTGCTGCTGGTCGCCGTGGCCGTGGCTGCGATTTGCGCACTGGCTGCGGGTGTTCCGTACCTGATCCGATGGCGCCAGCGTCGATGAGCTACCTTGCTCAGAATTTCATGGACTGGTCGAACGAGCCGATTCCGAACTGAATCCCCCCCGGCGAGTCCGGCGACCTACTGGCGTGACAGCCCGTCCGGTTGCTCGGTTGCGGTCCGATTATCGCTGTGGTCCAGGGGCAGGTAGAGGCGTGCGTTGGGGAGTCGGGGGGAGGCGGTTGGGTGGGCCGGGGAGGACGGTGGCGGCGTCGGACTGGTAGTGGGCGCGCCATTTACAAAGATCCAGCAACTCGGTGCATATATGGTTCGATCACGGCCTTTCGCTACATGCGGTGGATCCGGGCGAGACCGCATATATTCTGTCGTTTTGTATCGGCGGCAGATAGCTCGCAGCGCACCCGGAGGAAGCTGGGCTGCCGAGCGGTACGAGATTGAGACGAGCTACCATCGGCTGGTTCCGGCCGGCACTGGCGATCCGCTTCCAAGGGTGCAGAGGACTTCAGGCTAAGCAGAAGGGATAGTGTCCGTGATCAACCCTCCGGGTGACCCGCCAAGATGCAGACTCGCCTATGGCCCTGCGACAGGCAAGATCCGCCTCGCTACGCGACCTGTCCATTCTGCTGACTAGAGTGACGCCGGCGCCGCACTCTGCGGTGCTGTGCGCACGCCTACTGACCCGCACTGGAGCACACTGTGGCACCTACAACAACCATCGTCAACGACGACAAGTTCGCCATCGTCCCTCCCGGAAAGGTGCTGGACTTCGTTGATGGCAAGATTCGCAACGACACCCCAGAAGAGTACGTCCGCCAGGAGACTCTCAAATCCTTGGTGCGCGAGTACAAGTACCCGAAGGAGGACGTGGCCGTCGAGTGGCCTATGCGAATCGGGTCAAAGAACGTCAGAGCGGATATTGCGATTTTCCCTAGCGGAATCCCCCCAGAAAAGCGCAGCCAGCAGAACGTCTATCTGCTCATTGAATGCAAGAAGCCCGGAACCAATATTTCTGACCGCACCGAGGGTGTGAAGCAGCTGCAGTCCTATATGGCAGCATGCCCAAACGTCTCTTTGGGCATGTGGACGAACGGTCCTGCGGGCGGTATGAAGGCATATCGATCTGTCATAGAGGGTAAGAAGAGGCTCTTTCCGGAGATCCCCGACATTCCTCGCTACGGGGATGAAGAAGAGGTCGGAAGACCGTCATTCGACCAGCTACGCCCCGCTGCTTCGGCGTCGCTTTTGTTTGCTTTCCGCCGCTCCCATGACTACATTGCAGGAAACCAGGGAATTCACAAAGAGGGTGCCTTCTGGGAACTGTTGAAGTTGATTTTCTGCAAGATAAAAGACGAGCGTAATTCCGAGCGACCGGAGTTCTATGCTACGCCCGATGAGCGTGGTTCGGCGCTTGGGCTCAACCGGGTAAAAAAACGTATCGCTGTTCTTTTTGATCTGGTCAAGTCTGATTATCCACAAATTTTCAAGGCTTCTGAGTTGATCGAACTACAGCCAAATATACTGGCATATATAGTTTCGCAGCTTCAGATGTACTCGCTGCTTTCCTCTGACGTGGATGTTAAAGGTAAAGCGTATGAGGAAATCGTCGGTTCCAATTTACGCGGTGACCGGGGTGAGTTTTTCACGCCACGGAACGTGGTAAATATGATGGTCCGGATGACGGATCCGAAGGAAGACATGCTGGTTCTCGATCCAGCGTGTGGTACGGGTGGCTTTCTGATTTCGGCAATGAACTATGTTGTCGACCGCATAAAAGAGCAGGTTATTGCCTCGGGTCGGCGGCCGGAGGCTCGTGATACCGCGATAAGAGATCGAGTTGACCAGTTTCTGCGCAATAACTTAATAGGTCTGGACTTTAATCCTGAGTTGGTTAAGGCCACGAAGATGAATATGGTAATGAACAACGACGGCTCAGGCGGTCTTTTTCAAGCAAATTCTTTGGCGGCGCCTGCCACGTGGTCATCCGATCTTCGTGCACGCAATCTCATGAGCTCGGTCGATATAATCCTGACAAACCCTCCCTTCGGATCAAAAATACCTATCGATGACCCATCAGTTCTGGAGCAGTACGAACTAGGTCATGCCTGGGTGTATGACTTGAGTGCGGACACCTGGACCCGGCAGCACGAAACGTCCTCACGGCCGCCGGAAATCCTATTTATTGAACGATGCATCCAGTTCCTAAAGCCCGGATCGGGTATCGCAGCGATGGTACTGCCCGATGGAATTCTGGGCTCGCCCGGTTTGGGATTCGTACGGCAGTGGCTGCTCGATAACACAGTAATCCTGGGCTCTTTTGACTTGCATCCCGATACATTTCAACCTGGAACAAGCGTTCAAACTTCAGTCCTTGTACTCCGCCGTAAGTCGGACGAGGAGCGCCGATACATGCCTGATTATCCAGTCTTCATGGCTATCTGCGACAGGATCGGACACGATAAGCGAGGGAACACGATCTACGTCCGCGACGCAGAGGGTTACGAAGTTGTGGCGGAGGTTGAGGATGCTGTGACCGTAAACGAAAACCATATTGGCGAGGAATCCTACAAAACCCAATCGCGAATCGTAGATGACAACACGAAGGAGATCGCGACTGCCTTCCGTGAGTGGTTGGGCGTATGAAGAAGATATCTGTCTCTTTGACCGGGGGGCTCGAAAGTTCTCTGATATTGGGCGAGGTTCCGTCCACGCTCTTCCAAAGCGGGGATCGGAGATTGGAGGCGCATACATACCTGGCTGACGGGTTTGGATTACGAAAACGCATCGAGTCGATTGCGGGGGCCTCGATCCCTGTGTCGGGGCTAGCTAGGGTATGGCAACCGTCCCGGCTAAAAGGCTACGTCGTTCCCGATGGGATGGGGTTGCCATATCTATCTGCTGGCCAGGTCTTTGAGGTACGACCAAGGGTTCGTAAGTGGATCGCGACAGCGATGGTCAAAGATGCCTCTAGCCGTGAGGTGAAGAGGGACTGGCTTCTCCTCTCTCGTTCCGGCGAGGTCGGCAAGTTGACTGCCGTGTATGACGAGCATCTAGGCAAGGTTATAACTGATGACTTGCTTCGTATTGAGCCGCGCTTGTCCTCTGACTATGGATGGCTTTACGCCTACATGAGGACGCCGACGTTTTACTCGATCGCTCGCTCGGCGCAGTATGGCCACATGATCAAGCATCTGGAACCGGCACACGTGCTCTCGATGCCAGTTGTCATGCCAGATCCCACCGTGCGAGTATCGATCAGCAACAAGGTGGACCGCGCACTTCAACTCCGCAGAGAATCTCGCCGGTTGCAGGCCGAAGCAGATAATAAGTACGCCAGATTGCTTAACCCATCAGGTTCACCGGTTCGCCAGACTGCGTGGCAGGAGGTCAACGCTTCCGAGTTTATGAGTGGGCGGCGTCGATTGGAGGGACAGTACTTCCGTTCCGAATTCCGTGCAGTCGAGGACCTAATCCGATCTGCTGCCACACGAGGAATAGACATCGTTGGTGAGGTTTCGAAATCAGTCAGCGTCGGTCAACGATTCAAAAGATATTTTGGTCCGAACGGCACGCCATATCGATCTGCTGGTGAGCTGTTCGATGTAAATGCTCCAGTGACCAAGAGGATCTACTCAGCCCAACTGGTAAGACCGGAACGGTACATGCTGGTTCCTGGACAAATAATTATGGCTTGTTCCGGGCAGACATACGGTCTTCTCGGACGTACGATGATTCTCACTAAGCAACATCGCGGTATCTTCGGGTCGCACGATCTGATTCGCATAGACCCCGATAATTATAAGGTCAGAACCGGGTACCTTCAGACAACACTCGGGCATGAGAAATACGGTCGTCCACTCGTTATCCGGCATGCATCCGGCACATCAATTCCGCATCTCGACCCCGTGGACATTCGAGAAGTTCCGATCCCCAGGTTCGATCCCAATGTTGAAGACGAAATCGCAGAGCTATGTGAACGAGCGAGCGAACTGTCGGACCAGGCCGACACCCTTGAAACCGAAGCTATTGACGATGCCGAGAAGGAAATCGCTGAAATGACTGGAATTCACGCGGTCGAAGCCGAAGGCGGAGCTTGGGCATAAATGCTGAGGTACTGGCTACGAATGATCTGAGCCTTTCGGAAGCTCCGGCCACTCACTGTGCCCGCGAGGTAACGGCGCCGCAATTGCTTTGGGAACGAGGTGACGGAGCGGGTAGCGCGGCAAGTGTCGAGCAGTCCGACTGCGAGGTGGTCCTAGTGTCCTGCGCCGGGAATTAGTTTTTTAATTCTTGATTTGTGTCGGTGTGTCGGCGTGCTGGTTTGCCACGGGGTGGTCATGGTGGTGGTTGTGGTCGAGCGTGGACGTCCGAAGCAGCCGGTGGTGCTCACCGACGAGGAATACGAGGTGTTGAGCGGGTGGGCGCGTCGACGCAAAACGGCGCAGGCACTGGCGATGCGGGCGCGGATCGTGCTGGCGTGCGCGCAGGGGTTGTCGAATACCGATGTCGCTGCCGCCGAGGGCGTTTCGTTGCCGACTGTCGGCAAGTGGCGTAGACGTTTCCTGGCGCAGCGCCTGGACGGACTGAACGACGAGCCTCGGCCGGGTGGACCGCGCACGATCACCGATGAGCAGGTCGAACAGGTGATCGTGGCGACACTGGAGCGCTCGCCGCGTAATGCCACGCATTGGTCGCGGTCCTCGATGGCGGTCGAGACCGGGTTGTCGAAATCGAGTATCGGGCGGATCTGGAAGGCGTTCCGGTTGCAGCCGCATCGAACCGATGATTTCAAGATTTCCAACGATCCACTGTTCGTGGACAAGGTGCGCGATGTGGTGGGTTTGTATCTCGACCCGCCCGAGTCGGCGATCGTGTTGTGTGTCGATGAGAAGTCACAGATCCAAGACTCATCCGCTGCAGCGGGCGGTGTTCCGGTTGCGCCGGTACCGGCCCGAAACCGTTGTCATGGACCTGCCGCGGCTGTCGAGTGCTGACACCGAGCAGCTTGTCCGGCAGGCGGCGGACGGCAGTCCTGTTTCGGCGCGTGTGGTGTCGCGGATCGTCCGGTTGAGCGCCGGGAACCCGCTGTTCGCGGAGTCGCTCGTGCGGCTCGGTGGTCAGGGCGACGGTGTGGCGCCACGGCAGATCGCCGCCGTGCTGGAAGAGCGGTTGTCGTTCCTGCGGCCGGAGGATCAGCGGCTGCTCGAGACCGCCGCGCTGATCGGCTACAGCTTCGAAGTCGACTACCTCGCCGTCCTGGCCCGAATGGATGTCGACGATGTGTACGAGCGGCTGCATGTGCTGTTCGCTGCTCTTTAGCGATGACAGTGTCCCTCGCACCCGAAGGGCTCGAAAGGGCGATCATCCTTATGTGTGGTGAAGAAACGACTGGGTGTGGCTCGCCGCGCTCCCGGATCGGATCGCGAGCTACGCCGGCCGATGGGATCTACGGTTGGAGAGCATCGCCACCACTCTGCTCGACGACGTCAGCCGAGATACGGCTCAGACCTCTGGTCGGCGTGATGCCGTAGCCGGAGCCGCACCGTCTCGTGTACCGGGAGCGTTTGCAGCTGCGCTGGAGTCAGGAACGCGACTTCGGTCGATTCCGCGCTGACCCTGATGGCGCCCCCCGTGACCCGCCCGTAGAACGTGATGTTGAATTCTTGCCTGATCTCGCCGTCGGCGTAGGCGATCACATGGTCAGGATCGGTGTATATCCCCAGGAGACCGGTTATTTCGATATCGAGGCCGGTCTCTTCCTTCGTTTCCCGGATCACGCACTGCTCCAGCGTTTCGCCGATCTCCATGGTGCCGCCGGGAAACGACCAGTTCCCCGAGTCTCTGCGGCGTTGCATCAGAACCGCGCCGTTGTCGTCGACTATCAGTGCCGAGCCTCCGGGAACCAGGCTGTTCGCCTCGGGCGCATCCGGGTCTCGGTAGTAGTCACGCCGTGATGCCATCGGGACCTACCTCTTGCAGGTACGGGGTCACTACTCCCCAGATTTGTTCGGTTTGGTCTTCGAACGAGGCGAACATACCGTGCGGCGACAGTTTGCGCAGATGCAGCGCCGGGTGCTGGTACCCACGGGCCCGCACCAGGTACGGGGTCACGATCATCTGATCATCGAACCTGAATACCGAGTTGTACAGGTGCGTCGTGTGCAATCCGATCCGGCATCCCGGCGCTGTGGCCAGCGGGCCGAGCATGCTCAACGCGTTCCGGATGCGGCCGGGTAGCGTCCCCTGCATCTGCTCGAGCGCATCACGTTCCGCGACGTGCGTACAATCCGGATCGGCGAACGCGAGTCGGACGGTGGCACCGTCGCGGCACTTGCCGGCGATCAGGTCGGAGGCATCCGGCATCAACTCGAGTACGAACGGATAGGCGTATCCGATGATGTCTATCCGCTGAGTCGCGCTCGTCAGCAGGGAGATCCAGACGTCATTCGGGATATCGGCACGGTGCGCGTAAGCGGCTACGACCTCGGCTGTAGCAGGTGCTCCCGCGCTGAGGTCCGGCCGAGTTTGCGGCCACAGGGTGGACTCGGATTCGTGCAGCACACGGGCAACGTCGGCCCTGGTCCGCTTGTGCGGCACCCGCCCGGCCAGCCACCGATTCACGGTCTTGGCGTCGACGCCGACCGCGGCGGCGAGTGTGGCCGAATCAATCTGTGCCCGAAGCATTGCCGATTCGAGGCGCTGGCTCATGCCCGAACCATACCGGGACATTCAGATGGTTTGAAGTGTCCGGAGAAACGTCCCGGACGTAGTTCAGATGTCCGGCCAGTGTCCATACGTTGATTCGCGACCCCCGTGGTGTGTGTCGGCGCCGCGCCACGGGGAGTCCGCCAACGATATGAACCGAAGGGGAAACGATGCGGCCAGCCGCGTTCGGATGGGTGGATGACGATGTGAGTACCGCGCCCGAATGGGACCGGGCGCAGGTTCGGCGATTGGCCGACCGTCTCGGCTATCGGATCATCTGGCCCGATGTGCGTTCGGTGCTATCGGTCGTGGACCAGGTGCGGAACGCGGGGGTCGACGCGGTGATACTGCCCGCGCCGGATCACCTCGGCGCGCTCGAACTGAACCGGGTGATGGACGTGGCCGACGTGGAGACGGTCCTACCCCGGTTGTCGTTCGCACGGTGGTACGCGGCCGGGACTCCGCGGTGACAATGTTCGGCTTGGCGGTGGCTGTCGGGCTGCCGGTCGCAGTGATCGTGTGGTCGGTGTTCTGGCCGGTGAACCGCCGGTAGCGCAGCCATTGAAGCCTCCCGACACCACCACGACCTCTAGCGCTTGCCTGCTGCAGTCAAGGAGGTACCCCAAGGTGACAGTGCCTCTCGTTCCCGAACGGCTCGAAAGGGCGATCATCTTTCTCCGGGGTGAAGACGACGGCCGGGTGTGGCTCGACGCGTTGCCCGAACGGATCGCGAGCTATGCCGATCGATGGCGTCTGAGATTGGAGAGCATCGCCGATAGCGGAGCCATGTCGTGCTGCGTGTATTCGAGCACCGAAGACGGAACGGCTACGGTACTGAAAATTCCCGTCGACCAGGAATCCGGGGCCACCGAGATGGCGATGCTCGATCGCTGGTCGGCTTCGGGTGTGACACCGGAAATTCTGTACTTCGACCAAGACTCGGGCGTCTTCCTGATGACCCGGATAGTGCCGGGTGAAATTGCCTGGCCCGTGCACGGCGCCGGCGATTCGGCGCAATTCGGTGAGCTGCTGAGCAGGCTCAACACTCCCGGTCTGCCCGAACCGCCCGAGCTCAAGGACCTCGCCGATATAGCTTGGATGCGGATCGACTGGGCGCGGGAACGTTTCGCGGACGAGCGCTATGCCGACGCCATGGAACGTTTCGGTGCTGCAACTCATCTCGCAAGGGCAGAGAAGCTGCTGGAGGTACTGCTCAGCACTACTACCGAGCGTCATGTGCTACATGCGGACCTGCAGGCGAAGAACATTCTCCAAGGCCCGGGTCGGTGGTACACGATCGATCCACTCGGCGCGGTCGGGGATATCAATGCCGAGGCGGGGTTATGGGTTGCGATCCAAGACGGGCCGGAGTCGATTCCGCAGCGGCTGAGCGCGCTTTGCGATCACCACCTGCTCGACGAAAACCGGCTGTACGCCTGGACATACGTGTTGGCTGTCGCCGAGTATCGCTCTTACCTCCCGGCGTGCGGCGATCGGATCGAGTCGTTCGTCCAAGCGGTGGATCCCGCGGAGCTGACACATCGTGTTCAGCCGGCTCGGTGAAGCCGCGGTTTCGGTGTTGGCGAGCCGACTCGCCATGTGAATTCTGATCGACCGGTGGTTCTGGGTTCGTCGAGGAATCGTTTCAGATCGCGGATCGCATCGTGGAAGGTCTCGCGGCTGCCGGCAGTTCCGTTCAGGCCGCGAGTGCTGCAGTGCGCGATCCTGCGGCCGGGGAAACGCAACGCCGAACCTCCCGCAGTGCTGGTCGACGAGGTGCGGGCCGCAGTGGAGAAGCAGATTCCATCCCGGGTGCCGCCGAGGCAATCAGCGGGTGGTGTGAATCGGGTGAGATCCTGCCGCAGCGACGCGAGCTGATCCACGACAGTCCGGACTACTATAACTCCACCTATAATAGATCGAGTTATAATAGATCTCATGCTGAAGCCCGAGACCATGTTCGATCGCGAGCACGAGTGGTCAGAGCTGACCCGATTTGCCACCTACCCTGGGCCGCAGCCAGCGCTGGGTATCGTTTCGGGGCGTCGCCGGCAAGGAAAGACCTTCCTCCTCGACGCGGTATGCGAGGCAACCGGCGGGTTCTACTTCGCGGCCACCGAGGCCACCGAACCCGAGTCGCTGCACCAGCTCGGTAGCGCTCTGGCGCGGTATCTCGGCGAGCCGGTGCCGCGCCGGTTCGCCGGGTGGCCGGAGGCAATCGAGACAATCATGACCCTGGGCGCTGGTGACCGGCCCCGGACAGTGGTCCTCGACGAGTTTCCCTACCTGGCCAAGGCGTCACCCGAACTGCCGTCGTTGATCCAACGCGCATTCGATCCGGCCGGTCGGCGCCACGCCGGTGCCATCCGCCTGTTGCTGTGCGGTTCGGCCCAGTCGTTCATGAGCAAACTGCTCGTCGGAAGCGCCCCGTTGCGGGGACGCGCAAGCCTGGAGCTTGTCGTGCCGACCCTCGACTACCGGCTGGCGCGGGAGTTCTGGGAGATCGGCGACCTGTCGCTGGCGTTCCTGGTGAACGCCGTGGTGGGGGGTACGCCAGCGTACCGGCGCGAATATACGCTCGGTGACACACCGGCCGACCGCGAGGATTTCGGACCGTGGGTGGTCCGTAATGTGCTCAACTCGTCGAGGCCGCTGTTCCGGGAAGCGCGGTTCCTGTTGGCGGAAGAGCCCGAACTACGGGAAAGCGCGCTCTATCACGGTGTTCTCGCGGCGATTGCCGAGGGCAACAACACTCGGGGCGGCATTGCGAGCTTCCTCGGCCGCAAGTCCACCGACCTCGGGCACCCGCTTACCGTCCTGGAAGACGTCGGCATGGTCGCCCGCGAACAGGACGCCTTCCACGCCCGCCGGTCCACTTACCGGATCACCGAGCCGCTGCTGACGTTCTATTACGCGATCATGCGCTCGGAATGGAGCGACCTCGAACGCCCGGGGCACGCCACTGAGGTATGGGAACGCTCGTGGCCCACCTTCACAAGTCAAGTACTCGGTCCGCATTTCGAGCAGTTGTCGCGTGCGTGGTGCCGGTGGTACGCAGCCCCAGGCACCGTGGGAGGCAGGCGCACGCATGTGCTTTCCGGAGTTCTGCCCGACCCCGCGGGTAAGACCGGCCATCAGTTGGACGTCGTAGTGTTCGGGCGGGACGCCGGTGGTGCGGAACGGATCCTCGCGATCGGTGAGGCGAAGAACCATGCGGTCGTCGGGGAGAAACAGGTCAACCGGCTCGACCGGATCCGGGATCTGCTGGTTCAGCGCGATCCCCGCGCGTCGCGGCAGACCAAACTGCTGCTCTTCACCGGATACGACTTCACCCCCGAACTGCGCGCCGTGGCGGATTCCCGCGACGATGTGGAATTGATCGACCTCGAGCGGCTGTACCGGGGCGACTGACAGCATTTCATTGCGTTGTCCGAATGTCCTGCAGGTTCTCGCGCAGCGCTCGTCGGCGGATCTTGCCGGTTTGTGTTTTGGGTAGGTCGGCGAGTATTCCCACGGACCTGGGCCGTTTGTAGGGCGCGAGGCGTTCCCGGGCGAACGCGATCAGCGCGTCGGCGTCGGCGGTGTGGCCGTCTTTCAGAGAGACATAGGCGGCTACCGACTCGCCTCGGTATTCGTCAGCAACGCCCACGACAGCAGCTTCGAGTACGGCCGGGTGTTCGTAGAGAACATCCTCGACCTCGCGCGGCCATACCTTGTACCCGGACACGTTGATCTGGTCTTTGATCCGGTCGACCAGGTACACCCAGCCCTGTTGGTCGACGATCGCGCTGTCACCGGTTCGGAGGCGGCCTTCGGGTAGGGCGGCTTCGGATTCTTCTGGTTTGCGCCAGTATCCACGGATGACCTGTGGGCCGGTGACGACGAGTTCGCCTTGGCTGCCGGGTGGGAGAGGGTGACCTTCGGGGGCGACCACCTCGACATTCACTCCCGGGAGCGGTAGTCCGATGGAGAGAGTGCCGCTGTCCGGGTCGACCGGTGCGCTCGTTCCGGGCGGGACTGCGGTGACTGCCGAGGAGGTTTCGGTCATGCCATAGGCGTTGTGGATGTAGTGGCCGAAGCGTTCCCGGAATCGCTCGACCGTGCTCGGTGGCACCGGCGCACCCCCGCTGTACAGCGTCTTGATCGACCTCAGGTGTTCCGCCGAAGCGTATTCCGAGTTCATCATCGCGTTGAAGGCGGTGATGGAACCGATCGTGTACGTGACCCCGTGCTCGCGGATCGCATCGACCGCGACCTCGGTGTGGAAGCGGCCCGTGAAGACCAGGGAGGTGCGTTCGGTGAGAGCGAGGGCGCCGATAACTACCGCGCCCGTGATGTGGAAGAGCGGGGCGAGGGCGTAGACGACGTCGCCGGGGGTGATGCCGGCGAGTTCGGCGAAGCTGGTGGTTACCGCGCGGACGTTGGCGTGCGAGTTCATGGCGCCCTTGGGCGGGCCGGTGGTGCCGGAGGTGTAGGCGAGGAAAGCGAGGTCGTCGCCGTGTACCTGGATCGTCGGGGGTTTCCGGCCGGCGTACTCGTGCGCCAAAGTGAGTAGGTCCGCGGACTTCTCGCCGGCAGGGGTGGTTTCGGGTTTGAAGACGCGGGGGTCGTTGCGGGACTGGAGGTCCGATTCGGCGGTGCCGAGTACCCACCCGACTGTGGTGCCCTCGACGTCCTCCCGGACCTGCCGCACATCGCGGTCGGTGGTGATGATCCCGACCGGTTCCGCATCGCTGACCAGTTCGCGGAGTTCGCGGCCGCGATACATCGGGTTGAGCAGCAGGGCGATCGCGCCGAGTTTCCACAGGGCGAGCAGGACGAGCGCGTATTGCGGGATGTTCTGGAGGTGGATGCCCACCCGCTCACCGTGCCCCACGCCGCGGTCGGTGAAAGCGGCCGCGAGTGCGTCGGCGAGGTCGTCGGTCTCGCGGACGGTGAGTGTGGTGTCGAAGTAGACGAGGGCCGGGGCGTCGGGTTCGTGCTGGACTCGGTCGTTCCATGCCGCCACGAGTGTGGCGAACTGTTCGGTTACCTCTCGCGGGCGGGACGCCCCGCCCGCCGCACCCTCATCAAATGCGGCGGACGGGGCTTTCCCGGTGTTACCGGTGGTCATGCGGGCAGTTCCTTGCGGCTGGTTTCGCGGATGGTGGCGACGGTGAGCAGGCCGATGGCGCAGACGCCCATCACCCAGTAGGCGGGTGACATCGCGTTGCCGGTCGATTCGACGAGCTGGGCGGCGACGTAGGGGGCGGTGCCGCCGGCGGCGATGGTGCCGATATTGAAGCCCAGCGAGACGCCGGTGTAGCGGACCGTGCGGGGGAAGAGTTCGGTGAACAGCGGGAACGCGGGGACCTGGACTACGCCGTTCAGCACCATGTAGACGAAGTAGACGAGGCCGATGACGACGATGCTGCTGGTCGCGCCCATGATCATGAATGCGGGTAGGGCGATCACGACGTAGGCGAGGTAGCCGGCGATGAGGACCGGTTTGCGGCCCCACCTGTCGGTGGCCATACCGCTGAGCGGGAAGGTGGCGCAGGCCAGAGCGATGGCGATGGCGGAGGTCCAGTAGACGGAGTCTTTGGAGAAGCCGAGGTCGTTGATCAGGTAGACGCTGAAGTAGGTGAGGCCGATATAGCCGGAGCCGTTCATGGCGATGGCGACGCCGACGACGCGGGCGACGGACCACGGGTTCTTGGTGACGGTGTCGAGCAGCGGGCTCTTGGTCACCTGGTCCTTCTCGGCCATCTCCTCGAATTCGGGGGTGTCCTCGAGCTTCATCCGGACGCGCAGGCACACATAGGCGAGGGGGAGGGCGAGCAGGAACGGGATACGCCAGCCCCACGACTCCATCTGCTCATCGGTGGTGATGAGGGCTACGACGCCCACGACTGCGGCGGCCACGGCGAAGCCGAGGGTGGAGCCGACGGGGGTGAAGGAGCCGAAGAAACCACGCTTACGTGGGGGTGCCGACTCGGCGATATAGGTGGCCGCGCCACCGACTTCGCCGCCGGCCGAGAAGCCCTGGGCGAGACGGACCAGCACCAGCAGGATGGGGGCGAGGACGCCGACGGCCGAATGGGTGGGGAGCAGGCCGAGGATGCCGCAGGCCACGCCCATGCTGACGACGGTGATGACCAGGGCTTGGCGGCGGCCGCGGCGGTCGCCGAAGCGGCCGAAGAAGATGCCGCCGAGGGGGCGGGCCACGTAGGCGACACCGAAGACGGCGAGGGTCGACAGGACCGAGACCGCGGAATTCTCGGAGGGGAAGAACAGGGGGGCGATGGTGACGGCCAGGAAGCCGTAGACCGCGAAGTCGTAGTACTCGATGAGGGTGCCGACGCCGCCGGCGATGGCGGCGCGGCGGGCTACCGAGTTCGACTTCTTGGCTGCTGTCGCCGGCAGCGGTCCGGAGGGGTGGAGGTCACGGGACCCGACGCGAGGTGCTGTGTTCGTCATTGAATCTGTCTTTCGCGTGCGTGCTCGGCGAGCAGGAGTTCATACGAACCACCGGCTTCGATGACCTTGATGGTCCGCGGGCTCGGTGGGGTTCCGACCAGGTCGGTTCCCTCGGTCAGGCGCAGGGTGGCGGTGCGCCAGTCGAGGGCCACGGTGTCGTCGACCTTTACCGAGGTCGAGACGCCGGGGATCGTGATCAACGGCATGCCGTTGAAGGTCTCGCCGCGCCAGAAGCCGGGCGAGAAGGATTCCGCGACGATGGCCGAGATCCCCGCGTTGCGGAGGGCCACCATGGGTGGATAGTGCGGATGACCGTAGCCGAAGTTGCGACCGCCGACGATGATATCGCCGGGGCGGACACGGTCGGTGAAGGTGGGGTCGTAGGCCTGCATACACACCGAACGCAGGTGGTCGGGGTCGTAGGACTTGATGTTGGAGACGCCGACGACGAGGTCGATATCGAAATCGTCGCCGAAGATCCAGGCGACCTTGCCTTCGATCATGTCCGGCGGTGGGGGATAGGCGCTCACTGGACCGACTCCTGGATCGTGCCGGTGAGGGCGCTGGCGGCGACGGTGTAGGGGGAGCCCATGTAGATGTTGGCGTCGGGGCTGCCCATGCGGCCGGAGATGTTCAGGACGCCGGTGGAGATGCAGTTCTCGCCGGGTTGCAGGGGTTTCTGGTAGCCGAAGCAGAAATCACAGCTCGATATGTTGATATGCGCACCTGCGGCGCGGAGGACGTCGAGGATGCCCTCGTTCTCGGCCTGCTCGTACACCTTCTGTGAGGTGGGGACGACATTGAGTTCGACGCCGGGGGCGACCGTGCGACCGTCGAGGACCAGGGCGGCGGCGCGCAGGTCTTCGATGCGGCCGCTGGCGCAGGAGCCGATGAAGGCTTTGGTGATCGGGGTGCCGGCGAGTTCCTGGGCTGTCTTGGTGTTGACGGCGCGGGCCGAACCGGGCAGTACGACGCGAGGGGTGAGGGTCGCGAGGTCGATCTCGTAGCGGGCCGCGTAGGTGGCGTCGGCGTCGGGATACACCGGATCGAAGCTGCGGCGGGCGACCTTGTTCGCGTAGGCCAGCGACATGTCGTCGGGTTCGAAGATGGCGGAAACGGCGCCGGTGAACATCGCCATTCCGCACAGGCCCTGGCGGTGGTCGATCGCCATCGAGCGGGCGCCGGGGCCGCCGAACTCCATCACCTGATGGGCGCAGCCGTCGGCGCCGACCATATCGATGATGGTGTGCACGAGATCGCGGCTGTCGACGCCGGGCGGGAACTCGCCGACCAGGTCGAAACGGGTGGTGGCGGGGATATCGACGAAGACCTGGCCGGTGACCCAGGCTTCGATGAGGTCGCGGCGGATGCCCCAGCCGAGGGCGCCGAAGGCGCCGATACCGCTGATATGGCCGTCGAAGTGGACGAGGAATTCGCCGGGGATGGCGAGGCCGAGTTCGGCGGTGAGCTGGTGGCCGATACCGCGGCCCTCGTGCAGCTCGATGCCGTAGAACTCGCACCAGTCGCGGGTGACCTGGTGGACCTCGGTTTCCTTGTCGTTGCGCTTCGTCAGCATGTGGTCGATGAAGACGATGTAGCGGCTCGGGTCCTTCAGTTCGGTGATCCCGAAATCGTCGCGCATCTGGCGGAACATCACGTCGGTGTAGCCGGGGAAGTCGTAGGCGATCATGCGCGCCGGCTGCACCGGGTGGTTCTCACCGGCGCGGACCGTTTTCTGATCCGAGGCGCGGCCCAGGATCTTCTCCGTCATCGTGTAGCCCACGACGGTCACTGCTCCTTCGCGGGTAGGTACTTGTTCTGCATGGCCTCGACCTCGGGAAAACCGATCAGCTCGACGAACTCGTGGTGCTGGAGCGCGTCGGCGCTGACCTGGGCGGGGGCCTCGCCCGCGGCCAGGCGTTTCAGTGTCGCGCGGGCCGCCCCGGCGGCCGCCATCAGGACCTGGGTGGGCAGCAGGGCCAGCCGGACGCCGATCTGGTCGAGGATTTCGGGGGTGAAATCGCGTTCGGTCCAGGTGGAGGCGGTGAGGGTGGCCATGAGCGGGACGCCGACCTCCTCGTGGCAGCGCTGCCATTCCTCGACGGTCGTGAAGGTCTTGGTGACCGGCATGATCATGTCGGCGCCGGCTTCGACGTAGGCCTGGGCGCGGCGGATGGCGTCGTCACCGCGGGCGTCGGTGCGGGCGATCAGGAGGACGTCGTCGGGGATCGAATCGCGGACGGCGCGGATCTTGCCGGTGGCCTCGTCGACGGTGATCAGGTCGACGGGGTCGCCCACGCAGATGGGGCAGGACTTGGGGGAGACCTGGTCTTCCATGAACATGCCGCCGACGCCCGCGTCCACGAACTTGGTGGCGGTGCGGGCGGCGTTGACGGCGTTGCCATAGCCGGTGTCTATATCGGCGACCAGGGGCAGCTTCGAGGATTCGCGGATCGTGCGGACCGCCTGAAGGTTCTCGGTCTGGGTGTAGAGCTCGGCGTCGGGCAGGCCCAGGGCGGCCGAGACGGCGAAGCCCGAGGCGCACAAGGCGCTGAACCCGGCCTGTTCGGCGAGGCGGGCGGTGAGGCCGTCCCATACGCCGGGGGCGTAGACGAGTCCGTTGGACGTGAGGTCTTTCAAGGTCGGGCTGCGCACCAGTCCACTCTCCGTTTCGCAATGCGGAATGCGTTTCATTTCTCGATATGCAGACGGTAAGGTGGTCCCAGTCACAAAGTCAACCCCGATCGGCCGATGTGTTCGTAAGGTGGCGGCATCGATCGCACGAACCGTGGAAGCGAGTGAGTATCAGTGGCTGTGCCGGTGGAGTCCGAGGCGCCGGGAGGGCGCGATGTCGTGGGCGCCGTCCTCAAGGCATGCACGCTGCTCGGTCAGTTCAGCGCCGACCGGCCCGTCTGGACGCTGAACGACCTCACCACGGCCAGCGGGATGAACAAGACCACGGTTTTCCGCCTGATGGCCACACTTGTTCAGGCCGGGTGGGTGAACCGCACCGGCGAGGGCGCCTATCGGGTGGCGATGCCGGTGTTCGAGATCGGTTCCGCGGCGCTGGCGAAGCTCGATATACGTTCCGCGGCAAAGCCGTTCATGTCCGATCTGGCAACCACCTTCGGTAATACGGCGTACCTGATGGTGCCCGCGGAGCAGGGTGCGGTCTGCATCGACCTGCTCGAAGGGCGGAACTCGCTCGTTGTCGCCGGAATCAACGTCGGATCTGTCATGCCCTATCACGCCGCCGCGGGGCCGATCGTCATGCTCGCTCACTCGAAAGAGCTGCGAGACAGATGGATAAAGCCCGGACTGCCGGCGATCACCGAGCAGACCATCACCGACGTGAACCTGCTCGTCGAACATCTGGACGAGATCGAGGACGCCGGATATTCACTCAGCGTCTCCGATTACCTGCCAGGCGTTGCCGCGGTGGCGGCGCCGATCCTCGGGTCCGACGGCGCGGTGCTCGCATCGATCAGCGTGGGCGGCCGGGCCGAGGAGTTCGAAGGTGCCGCACTTGCCGCGAAGATCGAAAAGGTGTGTGCGGCCGGAGCCAGGATCACGAGAATCGTTCGAGCAATGCCACGCGGCTGAGCGGTCCTCGCATCGTCGGTAGGCCGATGTCGGCAACGGCCGGGGTCACGGGTGGCGCATGTACAGGGTTCCCCATTGGAATCCCGCGCCGATGGCCGAGAGAACGAAGGTATCGCCGGAGTTGATGCGTCCCTGTGACATGACCGTGTGCAGGGCCGTGAAAGCGCCGGCGGAACCGGTGTTGCCCAGCCGGTCCACGGTGACCGGCGCGCGATCCATCGACACGGCGATGCGGTCCATGGCAGCGGTGACTATCCGGAGATTGGCCTGGTGCAGGAAGAAATGATCCACCGCGTCCACCGTCGATCCCGCCCGGCGAACCGCATTCTCGATGCTGCGCGGCAACTGTTCGGTGGCCATCTCCCACACCGCGCGACCGTCCATGTGCAGATAGTGGTCACCCTCGGCCACGGTGCGCGCGCTGGCCGGCAGTCGTGAGCCGCCGGCGGGGATCTGCACGCTGTCCGAAAGTTCGGCGCCGAAATCCCATGACAAAAGGCCGGTTCCGGGCTCGGTGCCGCGGGTGAGGACAACCGCGACCGCCGCGTCGCCGAAGAAGACTCGCGTGGTGCGGTCGGCCGGGTCGGTGACGCGCGAGGCGCAGTCGGCCGCCACGACCAGCACGGTCCGTGCCGTGCTCTGTAGTAGATGGGCGGCCAGCAGCATCGCCTGCAGGCCGTTCGCGCAGGCGGCCTGGGTGATATCGATCGGCAGGGCGCGGCGGGCGCCGAGCCGGTCGGCGACCATCAGGGCCGTGGACGGCAGGATCTGATCGCCGGTGTAGGTGGCGATCAGAACTGCGTCCAGGTCTACGGCACGGACCCCGGATGCGGCGATCGCGTCCTCGGCGGCCGCGACGGCCATATCCGAGACTGCCAGCTCGGGTGAAAGGTGCCGCCTTTCGCGGATTCCGGTGTGCTCGACGATCCACTCGTCGCTGGTGTCCAGGGTCTCGGTGAGCTGCTGGTTGGAGATGACGGCCGGCGGCAGGTGCAGTCCGGTTCCGGCGATGGCGACCGGTACGGCCAGCGGGGTGTGCATCGAGAGCCGAGTGTCGGGCGGCGTTGTCACCGGGTCACTCCGCCCGGCACCGCGGTGTTGTGTTCCGGTGCGATGAGTTCGGCCAGGTCCACGTAGAAGCGCCCGGATTCGCATGCCAGTCCGAGCAGGATGCGGCGTGCGGCATCGGCCACCAGCGCGCCGCCCAATGCCACATCGGCGGCCAGCTGGGGCCAAGTGCTCAGCGTGACGCCGATCTGCCCGAAGGCCGCGGCGAGCTCCGGGCTGATCCGTTCGGGGTCTACCATTGCCAGCATCACCTCCGCGCGCTCGGCCGGAGTCAAATTGTCCAGTTCGGCGGAGCCGACGGCTCCCAGGCGGCCGTGCAGCAGCGGGCGGTCCGGCTCGAGATCGAACCGTTCGATATCGAGCATGCCGCGGTCGTTGCAGTCCATGACCACCGGGATGCGGCGCTCACGCGCGTATTCGCGGGCAGCGAGTTTGATTTTCGGGGTGTCGCATTCCTCGACCATGAGATCCAGGCCGTCGAAGAAACGATCGATGTTCTCCTCGGTCAGTCCGCCGGTGAAGATCTCGATATCCAGGTAGGGATCGACCTCGAACATCTGACGTGCGCTCAATACGGCTTTGTTGACCCCGAGGTGGTGCAGGCCGGCCCGCAACCGGTTCAGGTTCGACAAGCCCAGTTCGTCGAAGTCCGCGAGGCGGAAACGGCCCCCGATCCCGCCCGCGGCCAGGGTGAGCGCGGCGGAGTTGCCGACAGAGAGTCCGGCGATCCCGATCCGGCGGGCGAACAGCCGGCGCTGCTGGGGGCGCTGGATCTTCTCACGGTTCCGGTCGGTGCGCACCAGCCGGAATTCCTCGCACGGCAGGATGTGCACCAGTCGCCCGGACCACGGGTACCAGGCCCAGGTGCCGTAGGCCCATTGTTCGATACCGTCGAGCTGTTCGCGCACCGCGGCGGCCACATCATCCGGGGTGAACCGGCGGTGTGGTTCCCGGCAGCGAACCAACTCGTCGAGCTGCTCGCCGATGCTGTCGAACACCGACCGCACCCGGCCCGAATCCAGCAGTTCGGTCAGGGCGGCATAATCCTGTGCCCGCACCGGCTCGAAAAGCGTTGGCTGCCATGAGGTTTCGTCCGGGGTCGACACGCCACTCAGCCCGGCCGGTATCGGCCGCGCAGTCTCTGTGGCGGCGGAGGGGGTGATACCGCCGGCCTCGGTGGCGGTCAGGGTCGGGTGCCGAGGGAATTCCTCCGCCATCGACGCGACCAGTTCGGTGTATTCCCCGGCACCCGACGCGGGACGGTGCACGAGAATGATCACGTCCTCGGTGTACCGCTCCGTGTAGCGGCGGGTCCCCGGCACCGGTACGAACCCGAACCGGGCATGGAAGCTGTCCTGGCCATCGGCGGTGCCCGACGTGCCGATCATCAGACGTGCGCCGAGATGATGTGCGGCGCCGATGGCGACGGCGTTCAAGTACACGCCCAGCCCGAGCTTACGGGCTCGATGCTCGACCACCAGCCGGCTGTGTTCGAAAGTGTGGGCGGCGTCGACGCCCTCGGCCGCCAGAACCCGCTGGTACTGCTCGGCGCCCAGGTATTCCAGCGATTGGAACAGATGACCGGTGGCCGGAGTCGACAATCTGATATATCCCAGTGGCGGCCCGTCCGGATCCCGGCGGGCCAGGAAATGCCAAGCACCGTAATCCAACTGTTGATCGTCGGCGGAATCCTCGGCGACACCACCGAATGCCGGGCGCCGGCCTCGGTCGAACAGAATGCGGGCGCGCAACTCACGCAGGCCTACAAGGAGCTTCTCGTGATCATCGCCGGCCTCTGCCGGTATCCGGACCGCGCAGATATGCCAGCGAGAGCCATCGATATCGGTGGTTCCGGGCTCGGCGGGACGACTGGTCACGAGAGAACTCCTTGAAAGACGAGGCGCCGGATCGCAGTGTCGGAAGCGCTATTCGTGGTGAGGCGAATTCATCCTTCAATAAATCCGGGCCCGGCTCGCTTCGGCGGTCGAATTCGGCGCGGTCCGCACCACTTCAGGCGGGTGCAGCCCTGGCATCGGCCGCACGCCATCTGTCCGGGGCTGCCGCGGTGGCGCCGCAGATCTTGGGGCGAGACTGGTCGGTGGTTGCGTCGATCAGTGTGGGCGGCCGAGCAGAGCGCGCGCGACCGCGGGGTTCAGCTCCGAGGGTGGGCGGCGCACCGGCGCCGCCTGTTCGTAGGCGTAGGCCATCGCCAGCAGCGACGCCTCGGAGAATGCGGTGCCGACCAGGGTCATACCGTGGGGCTGCGCGGTGGCGGGATCGTATCCGATCGGCAGCGAGACCGCCGGATACCCGGCTTTCGGCGCCACCTGCCACGCGTTGGAGTGCGGAAAGACAATGGCGTCCAGCCGGTTCGCGATGAGCGCGGTGTCGATTACCGCGCGATACGTGGCGAGCTGGCGGTCGAGGCCGTCCCGGTACTTGCGGTAGGTGGCCGGATCGCCGAGATCGATCGCTTCGGCCTTCATCAGTACTTCCTGGCCGTACTCGATCGCACCGTCGCCGGCGTGGTCGATATTGAATCGGATCAGATCGGCCAACGTCTTGATCGGTGCGTCGGCCGGGAGGCGGGCGAGGTAACTCTCCAGTGCGGGCTTGAATTCGTACAGTGGGATCCGCTCGCCTCCGGGCGGGACCACGGAGACCGGTACGAGTTCGGCACCCTGCTCCCGGAGCACGGTGTGGGCTTCGGCGAGCTGGGCGAAGAGGGTCGAATCCTCGGCCACTCCGTAGACGGCATCGGGCGCGGTGATCGCTACTCCCAACCGCCTGCCACGCAACGCCTCTGTGGACAGCATTGCCGTGTAGTCGGTTCCGGCGAAGGTGGCACCGCGCGCGGTTGCGGGGTCGTCGGGGTCTGGGCCGGACAGAGCTGTCAACAGTGCTGCCGCGTCGGACACTGTCCGCGCGAGGGGGCCGGCGGTGTCCTGGGTGACCGAGATCGGCACGATACCGGTGCGGCTCACCAGGCCGACGGTTGGTTTCACGCCCACCAGCGAGTTGAACACCGCCGGGCAGATGATGGAACCGGCCGTCTCGGTGCCCACGGTGATCGCCGCGAGGCCCGCAGCCGCCGCGACGGCCGAACCGGTGCTCGAACCCATCGGATCCAGCTCGGTGCCATACGGGTTGAGGACCCGGCCGCCGAGCGCGCTGTATCCGCTCGGCATGCTGTCGGTGACGAAGTTTCCCAGCTCCCCCAGATTCGCCTTCCCGAGAATCACCGCCCCGGCTTCGCGAAGCCGGGCGACCAGAAACGAGTCTCGATCGGGATAGGAATCGCGCAGCGCCAGCGCGCCTGCCGTCGTCGGCATACCCGCGACGTCGATATTGTCTTTGACCAGGACCGGTATCCCGTGCAACGGCCCGCGAACCTGTCCGGCGCCGCGTTCGGCGTCGAGCCGGGCCGCGTCCCGCACCGCGTCCGGGTTCACCGCCCTGATCGCGTTCAACAGCGGGCCGGATCTGTCGAGGGTTTCGATCCGGCGCAGGTATGCACCGACCACGGCGACCGAATCGGTATGCCCCTGCTCCATCGCCCGGCGCAGCGCGGCCACGTCGGCGGTTTCCAGATCGATGGGGAACGAACCGGACCCCGCCGCCTGCTCCGGGGGGCCCGCCGCGTGCTCGCCCGTGGTGGTGTTCTCAGGGACGGCCGGTGCCGCCCGAGCTGCCCGCTCCTGGGAATTCGAGCCATCGAACGCGTTGGGCTGATCATCTCCGGGGCCGGAGGCGAACCACACCGCGCCCGGGGGGACATGGCGCTGTTTCAGTCCGGGCAGGATCGCCGGGGCCGGGACGGCAGGATCGAGCGGACCGTTTCTCGAGAGATTTGTCGCGAGGGGCTCGGTAGGGGGTCGCGGCACCGGGGCGCGGCGGTGGTGCTGCCTTCTCGATGCACCGGCTGCGCGGTCCTCGTTGTGCGGTGTGGACCCTGCCGCGGCCGTCCGTTGCCAGGGGGATGGCCGGGGGGCGGTATCGGCCGGCTCCTCTACCGATGATGTAGTCGAATCCTGCGCCGCGGCTGTGGTGGAATGATCGCTGCTCCCGCTCCACGGTGTATCCGCGGAGTTCTTCGTGCCGCTCGCGGCATCGCGCGGGGTCGCGTCGGGGGGCGTGGGAGTGGTTTCGGCCGGAGCCCGCACCGGTGGTGCCGCCACCGCGTAGGGGAGTGGTGTGCGCAGCCGCTCGGTGGCGGTGTGCTCGGTCTCCTGGGTGTGGTCGATACCCATCGCCAGCACCTCGGCCGGGAAGGCCTGGATCATCGCTGCCCGCTCGTGGGCGGTCAGCTCGGTGTTCCACCAGGCGACGAGATCGGTGCCGGGTGGACGCAGAGCCGGCGTGGTGAGCCATTCGGGGTCGGCCATCGCGTCGAGCTTGACCAGCGCGTTCGCCCACAGGAGACCTTCGGCGGCGAGGAACTGCCCGACCGATGGGTTCGATCCGACCAGTCGCCGGACCGCCCCCGCCAAGTCGGTCTCCTCCGTCCGGAAAATCAGTTCTCGGAGGATGTTCCCTGTCTCGCGGGAAATCCCGTGCCGCGCGACAGCGGGATCGATATGCCGGCCGAAAACGATATGAGCGAGCACATCGCTGAGCAGATATGCCGAGTACTGGCCGAAGTAGGTACCGAACCCACCCATCTGACCGAACAGGTGACGGAACCACTGGGACGGATAGAGGTTGCCGATCTCGGGTAGATGGACACCGGCCTCGGCGAGCACGTCCTGTTCGAACCGCGCGACGACCGTCCGGGCCTCCGCGCCCGCCGGGACCCGCGGTATCTGCTCGGGAGTCAGCGAACTCCAGGCCTTGTCGATATAGGCACCGGTCAGGCGGAAGACGGTGGTGGTGCCCCGGTACGCCGACAGCCATTTGTCGAGTTTCGCCAGGTCTTCCGGCGGCATCGGCCTCCCGGTCTCGTGATGCACCGCGAACCGGGGGAGCACCCGGGGGTGATTCCACAATTGCTGGAACACCTTGGCCACGAATTCGATCCAGCCGAAAACCAGATGACGTTCGGCCGGTTCATAGGGTCCCTCGCTCATCAGGAAGTGCAGGGCATGCCCGAACTCGTGGAACAGGGTGCTCACCTCGTTGGGAGCCAGCAGAGTCGGCATGCCGGCGATCGGCTTCTCGAGGTTGAGGTGCACACCCACCAGCGGCGGCCGTCCGCCGGGTGTATCTCTCAGCCGAATCGGGTCGGTCCATTCGCCGCCGTTCTTGCCGGCACGCGAGTACGGATCGAAATAGAAATCGGTCAGGTGGTTCCCGGTTTCGTCGGCGACCGCGAAGACTCGGACGTCCTCGTGCCAGACCGGCGGCTTTTCGGCCGCGGTGACCTCACTGATGGTCAACCCGAACAGATCCCCGGCGATGCCGAAAACGCCGTCCACGAGGATACAGTCGAGCTCGAAGAACTCACGCATACGCTGGCTGTCGAGCCCGACGCGTTGGGTGATGAGAGTCTCGACGGCCCGGCTCCGGTTCGACGGCCGGACCGCGTCTTCCCCGATCGCGGCGGCGAGAAGTGGGAGCTCCACCCGGGCCGCGGTGGCCGCCGCGGGCGCGATCTGATCCAGAATGTTTCCGACAGTGCGCACCGAATCGAAAATGCCCCCCGACAACACATAGTCGGCATAGTTCTCGTGACCCGTCATCCGGGCCCGCACTGCCAGAGCCCTGACTTGCCGGAGCACATTCGCCGAATTGTCGTGCGCGCCGCCGACGGCCAGACCCGCGACCTTCTCATAGAGCTCCCGGCTCAGCTCGGGGTCTTTCAAATAGGGCAGGTACGGATGCCAGATGGAGCTGGCTCCATTGGGTTTGGGCAGTGCGTATCCCCCGGCGGCGCCGGCGCGATCGCGGGCGCCGGCGATCTGCTCCGGTGTCAGACCGTCGAGCTTTTCGGCATCGGATACGCGGAGCACGAAATCCTTGGCCGCGTTCTCCTGATTATCCTTGTAAACGGTTTGCAGTTCCGACACTTCGCGGTCCAGCGCGGCGAGAGCGCGCCGGTCCTGGTCGGAGGCGAGGTAGGCGCCCGCGTCCACGAAGGCTTGATGCTTGCGCTCCAGGAATCCGCGGTCCCGCTCGCTGAGCTCGAAGTCATCGCGGTGTTCATGGAGGTAGGCGAAGATCGCCGCCAAACCCGGGTCGGTGAGCACCCGGCTCGTATGAGCCGCCTTCAACTCGGCGATCCTCGGCTCCAGCTGCGCGGTCGCGGTATCGCGGTCTACCGCGGCCTTCTCGCTGAACAGCGGTTTCACCGCACCCAGCAGCCGCCCCGAATCGATGAACGGGCGCAGGGTGTTCTCCGGGGTCCACGGTCCTGGATTGGCGACGATGGCTTCGATGGCGGCCGACTGCACCTCGATCGCGTCCTCGAACACGGGCAGGAAATATGCCGCCTCCATACGATCGAATGCGGGAGCCGCGGTGGGGTCCACCACTGCCGCGGACACCGGATTCGAAGCAGGGTCGAGGTCGTACGCCCGCTCGTCGTCTGCTTGTCGGTGGCTCGGCGGCGGAGACGTGGCCGGAACGTTCTGTTGTTCAAGGGCCGGCTCACGCCGCTTCTTCCCGGGTGCCGGGTCGCCGGTGCCGGCCTGGGCCCAGGGGACGGGGCGGGCGGTTTTCGCCGGTTTTCCCGGTGGTGGGGCGGGTGGGGCTGCGGGGCCGGTGGTGTGGTCGGGGATGCCGCTGAGGGGTGGGGCGTGGTCGAGGCTGTGCGGGTTGAGGCTCGGGCGCCGGGATGGGTCGGTGGGGGCGCCGGGGGTGGTGTCGTCGGGGCGTTTCGCGTAATGGCCCGGTAGCGGGGAGGTGTCGGTGGGTGCTGTGGCCGGGGTGGCGGGGAGGTGTGCGGGGGGTGCGGCCGAGAACCGTTGTGGCGGGGTGGCCCAGGGGGTCGCGGGGGGTTCGGCGTGTGGGTCGGATTCGCCGGGGGTTTCCTGGTCGGGGTCGTAGGGCTGGAAGCGGAGGCGCTCGGCGGGGATCCTGGGGCGTGATTCCGAGAGTTCTCGGGGCAGGACCGTTTCTCGGTTCGTGTCGTCGTCTTCGGTGTGGGGGACGCCGGGGATCTGGATGTAGTCGCCTTGGGTGCGCTCGTATTCCGGGGGCAATTCCATCGGGTAGGTGGTGCCGTATTCGCCGGGGTCGGGGATGAGGCTCGGGCGGGGCATGGTCACGAGTGGGCCGGGGGGCCGGGGGCGGAATTCCTCGGGTTCGGGGGGCTGTTCGTCGAACCCGGTGGTGCCCATGGCCGCGCCCCGGGTGGCGGTCGCGGGGGTGTCCGCAGGGCTGGTGGCGGCGGGCGCGCGGACGCCGGGGGTCGGATCGGCGGATACCGCGGATTTCGGGGTGGTGGTCGCGGTTTCCGGACTGCCGGAATCGGGGTGCGGTGCGGGCGCTGCGGCGGATCCGGCATCGTCGCGCGAGCCTGTTACCGCGGGCGGCTCAGCGGAGCGGTTCGGCGGTTGGGCGGCCCGGCCTGTCGAAGGCTCGTCGGCTATGGGCCCGGCGAACCGGTCGGCGGAGGCGGTCAGTCGATTCGGAGTGGTTTCGGCGACCGGGCCCGCCGACTTATCGGCCGGCTGATTCGCTCTCGGTTCGGTGGCTCGATGCGCCGGTTGGGTTGCTGGGTTCGCGGCCGCTTCCGGGGCAGTGACCGGGCCGAGGTCCGCTGATACCGGTGCCGAGGGTCGGTCGAACATCCGGGCCAGGTCTGCGAACGCTGCCTCGGTTGCCGGGTTCAAGGGCGCCGCTTCGGGATCGGGGGGCGGGGCCGCGTCTCGTTCCAAGAGGGCGGTGGCGCCTTCTGGGAGGTTGCCGAGTGGGTCCCAGGGCACGTCGAGGCCGGGGCGGAGTCCGTCGGGGCCGCCGGGTTCCGCGCCGTTGAGTGGGAGTACGGGTCGGCCGTCGATGAATTCGACTCCGTTGGTGATGACGACCTCGGGTAGTCCGGTGAGCCAGGTGCCGAGGGCGTCGGGGTCGTGGGTGACTCGGTCGGGGCCGATTCGGCGGCCTGTGCCGTCGACCGGGTGTTCGCGGATCCAGCCTTGGGAGGAGATATCGCGGACGATGTTGCCGACGCGTTCGTGGATTATGGTGTGCCCGGCTTCGGTTTTGGTGACGGTGAAGGCGTGCGCACCGTGTTTCATCTGGATCGCCGCGGCGACGTGCCGGGAGTCGGCGCCGGTGCGGATATCCTCGACGAGCGCGCGGGGTGTGTCCCAGCCGCCGGGTCGCATATCGCCGCCGAGTGATTTCACATAGTTCACCACCTCGACACCGCGGGCGGCTGCGGTGGTCGGCAGGGCGGACGGGTCGACGCCGCTGTAGCCGGTTTTCTGGTATGTGTCGGCGACGGCCTCAGGGGCGCAATACATTTCGCCGGGTGTGTAGCTCTCGGGTGCGGCGGGGCCGTTCCAGGCGCCGTCACCATAGCTCGGTGGGGGGCTGTCGGTGCTTCCAGGCGGGGGATTTGTGTCCCCGCCGCCGTCCGGCGCCGCGTAGGTGGATACGTCGGGCGCCGGGCCCGGCGGCCCGGCATCACCGACCGGTCCGGCCGGGGCGTCGGGAGCGGATATCGCAGGGCGCATCGCAGACCCGTCACCGATGCCTTCGGGGGCGGCCGCTACCGGTCGCGACGGTGTGTTCGAGGAGTCCAGCGAGATCCGTGGTGGGGCGGAGTCGGGGGTCGCGGCCACGGGCGCGGTAACGCGAACCGGTCTTGCTTCCGGCGCGGATACGCCACCGGCGGGTGGGTGAGCCGTTCCGGGCGCGGGTGTGGGTGTGGGGTGTGCCGTTGCGGGTGTCGGGCCGGTGGCTGTGGCTGGGCTTCGGTTTGTGGTGGAGGTGGCTGGTTGGGTGCCGGGGTCTTTCGGTGCGGTGCCGGTGTTGGCTTCGGTGGCGGGGCCCGCAGGGCGGGTGGTGCCGCGTTGTTCGGCGATGAAGGCGTCGGCGGCGTTGCGGGCCGGGCCGTCCGGGAACGCGGCCGGGTCGATATCGATAGTGCGGAATACTTCGTCGACCCCGCCGGCGAGGTCGCGGGGAACTTCTTGGCCTCGTGCCATATCCGTGCTGGACAGGTCCCGGGGTGGGGGCGCGTGACCGTCGCCGGTCGCGGTGACCGGCCGGAGTGGGCCGTCCGGGATGGTGGCGGTCGCCAGCCGGCCTACTGGTCGCGGGCCCCGGGCGGGGACGCCGGTTATCGCGGTATCGGTGGTCGGCGGGGCGGCGCGTCCGGCGGCGCGGGCGGCATGTAGTGAGGAGCTCACCGCCGTGACCAGTCCGGACCCGAAGCCTGTCGCCGCCATGTTCATCAGGTCCCGGCCGCGTAGTTGCCCGCCGGTGACCGCCCACGCCGCGATCCCGCCCGCCAGCCCGCCGGAGATACCGCCGAAGGCGCCGGCGGCCAGCGTCGCCAGCACCTGCCTGCGCATCCGCGCCGCTCTGGACGCGGTGTTCAGGCCGCGGCGGGTCACCGCGGCCGCGGCGGCGCGGCCGGCCGAGGCGCCCACCACGCCACCGACTCCGCCGGCCAGCACGGCGACTCCGACTTCGCCCCACGCGATTTTGTCGCGGTGTCCTTCGGCGACCTGCAGGCGTTGGGCTCCGTAGTTGACGCCGCCGCCGATGCCCATCCCGAGCGCGGCCGCGCCGAGGGTCATCGACAGGCGCGGGAACCGCACAATCCATCTGGCGAGGATCTGCGCCATCCAGGTCAGCATGTTGCGCCAGCCCAGGACGACGGCTTCTTTGGCGGCGAGTCGTTGCGCGAGCCCGATCACCGACCCGCCGGCGGCGAACATGACCAGCGACGCGGTGAGCTGGACGGTCAACGCGATGGCGATCCCTACCGCCAGGTATTGCTGGAATTCGAGGGCGTTGGCGGCTTCGTAGATTTTGCGGGCGAGTGTGTCGAGGCCTTCGGAGACCGCGCGCATGTCGGCGGCGTTGCGTGTCAGCAGTTCTTCCAGCGCCGCACTGGTTTCGCTGTCCATCGACGCGCGGACGGTGTCGAGGGTGAACTGGTCGAGTTCGCGGGAGCGGCGGGCCAGATTGTCCGCCGCCGCTGACAGGTAGTCGGCGCAGCGTCGCATCGCCTCCGGGTCGCCCACCGGGATATGACCGATGACGAGGTCGGCGACCCAGGGCGGGATACCGTCCGGAAGCTGGACCGTCACTACGGATCCGACCGCCCGCGCGCCTTCTCGACCACCAGCCGACCCAACACCCTCGCCGGCCCACAAGCCCGATCACCGAGTAACTCGACTCGTGGTGATTGCGCCATCCGACCGTCCTCAGTGCCTGTCTCTCGCCCGAAGATCAATTGTCTCGGGTCGCACCCTCGGAGCCGATGCTTGAACCCTCAACTGTGGGAAGTTGTGCGTAGTGCGGCGCGGGGACGACAGGCGCCGGCACCGCCCGGAATCGCGGTCCGGGGCGGCCGCGTGGGAGTGCTGCTCAGGACGGCTTTCCGGTCGACGGGGCCCGCTCGGGCACCGTCGGCGACGCCGGGCCGGGACTCATCCGCCGGAGCAGGATGAGCGCTTCCCCGGACGGGGAACCGGCGGGCGTGGTGCACAGGACCAGCGCCTGTTCCGGCGAGCGGGCGATCGAGAGCGTCTGCTGGGTCACCGTCATCGTGCCGACGGCCGGATGACGCAGTTCATAGGATGCTCCGTCGCAGGGTTTCACGCGATGGTCTCGCCACAGTGTGACGAATTCCGGGCTCTTCATCGTCAGCTCGCCGATCAGTTCCGCCAGCTGCGGGTCGTCCGGAAATTTGCCGACGGCGACGCGCAGGCTGCCGACGACCGTGCGGACCTTGCGCTTCCAGTCGGTGTACAGGTCGCGGCAGTGCGGGTCCAGGAACAGCATGCGAGCGATATTCGGCCGCCGGGCCGGATCGTCGGGATCGTGGAAATCCAGGTGACCTGCCAGCAGTGCGTGCCCGAGGGTGTTCCACGCCAGTACATCCGTGCGGCGGCCGAGGACCATCGCGGGGATGTCCTCGACCGCGCCGAGTAGTTCCCGGGTCTCCGCGGCGACCTTCTCGGGCCGGGAGCGGCGAGCCCGGGGTGCGCGGCGGGCGGCGTCGGCGAGACGGTCGAGATGCGCGCGTTCGTGTTTGTCGAGCAGCAGGGCGCGGGCGATCGCGCCGAGCACTTCCGCCGACGCCGCGCGGGACTGGCCCTGTTCGAGCCGCGCGTAGTAGGAGACGCTGACGCCGGCCAGCTGAGCCAGTTCCTCGCGCCGCAACCCGGCCACCCGCCGGCGCGGGCCGAGGTCCCGCAGGCCGACGTCCTCGGGGCGCAGCCGCGCCCTTCTGGCCTGCAGGAAATCGCCCAGTGGGCCGGGTCCGTCCATCACCCCAGTATGAGATCGCGGCCCAGACGCAGCCACACCCTGCCAGGGGTACGACGAACCGGCAGTGGTTCGTTGCTGTCCGCGCGTCCAGGCTCGGTGACGTCCGGCCCCGAACCACCGACCCGAGGACGACCAGATGGAACAGATCACCCTGGGCGACGTCACCGTCACCCGTATCGAGGAGTATTACGGCACCGTCGAGATGACGCCGGACGAGTTCTTCCCGGGCAGCCCCGCGGGCGCCTGGGACGAGCACCGGGACTGGCTCGCGCCGGATTTCTGGGATACCGAGACCGGTGAGTGCCGCTCGGCGATCCAGTCGTGGCTGCTGCGCAGCGAGGGACGCACGATTCTCGTCGACACCGGCGTCGGCAACCACAAAGAGCGGCCCTACGCCCCGGTGTGGAGCCGGCTGACCACCGGCTACCTCGACAATCTCGCAGCCGCCGGGGTGCGGCCGGAGGATGTCGATCTCGTGGTCAACACCCATCTGCATATCGACCACGTCGGCTGGAACACCCGGCTCGACGGCCGCACCTGGGTGCCGACCTTCCCGAACGCCACCTACCTGATGCCGCAGCGGGACTTCGAATTCTGGAACCCGGCCAACGACAACGATCCGGTGCTCGGCCGCGGTAACCAGAACGTCTTCGAGGACAGCGTCGCGCCGGTCCACGAGGCCGGCCTGACGCAGTTGTGGGAGGGCGGCCACCGGATCGACAAGAACCTGCGGCTGGACCCGGCGCCCGGACATACGCCCGGATCCTCGGTGCTCGTGCTGGAGTCACGCGGTGACCGGGCATTGTTCGTCGGCGATCTCGTCCACACCGCCCTGCAGATCGTGGAACCCGATACCAACTCCTGCTTCTGCGAGGACCCGGCCCAGTCGCGGGCGACCCGCCACACACTGCTGGGCCACGCCGCCGACACCAACGCGCTCGTGTTCCCCGCGCATTTCGGCGGCCGCGGCGCCGCGCAGGTACAGCGCAACGGGTCCAAATTCGCGATCAGGGACTGGGCGGGTTTCTCCCGCGTCTCGTAACGGCCCCACCCAGGAGATCGATCATGCCCCAGCACTCGTACCCGGTCGTCGAAACGCCCGCGGGCGCAGTCCGCGGAATCCGTGACGAAGCCGGCGAACTCTATCGCGGTATCCCGTATGCGGCGGCCCCGATCGGTGCCGGTCGCTTCGCCCGCCCGGAACCACATCCCGGCTGGTCCGGCGTCCGTGACGGCACCCGGCCCGCGCCGACGGCGCCCCAGCCCACCCGCGATTTCGGCCTTCTCGATATGACCCCATACTTCGGCCCCGGCTGGATCCCGGGGGCGGAGTACCTGACCGTCGATATCCGCACCCCGGCCGCCGACACGGGCGCGCGGCCCGTGATGGTCTTCGTGCACGGCGGCGGATTCGTCACCGGTTCGACCCGTGCCGCTCTCTACGACGGCCGCGCGTTCGCCCGCGACGGCGTGGTTCTCGTGACCGTCGGCTACCGGCTCGGCATCCCCGGATTCCTCGACCTGGCGGACGCACCCGCCAACCGTGGACTGCTCGATGTGCTCGCCGCGCTCGGCTGGGTGCGCGACACGATCGCGTCGTTCGGCGGCGACCCGGGCGCGGTGACCGTCTTCGGCCAATCCGCGGGCGCCACGCTCATCGCGGCCCTGCTCGCGACACCGGCGGCGAAAAGCCTGTTCCGGCGGGCGATAGTCCAGAGCGGCAGCGGAACCGGTGCCTTTACCCCGGAACAGGCGCGGCGGGTCACCGCGGCCGCCGCGGGTGCGCTGGGGGTCGCACCGACCGCGGCGGAGTTCGCCGGTATCCCGGACGAGCGATTCCTGGAGATCCTGCCCGCGCTCTCCGGAATCGACCTGCGTACCGACGACGCGACGGACCCGCTGGCCGGACTCAGTGCGTTCGCCCCGGTGCTCCCGACCCAGCCCGCCGACGATCTCGCCGCCGGGCCGGCCGCCGATATCGATTTGCTCATCGGCACGAACACCGAGGAAGGGCACCTGTACCTGGTGCCGCAGGGCAGCCTGGAAACCTCCACCGACGCAGACGTGTGCGAACTCGCCGGGCGGGTCCACCCGGACCCGGCGGCCGCGATCGCCGCATGCCGGGCCGGGAACCCGGCCGCCACGCCCGGAGAGCTACGATCCGCCGTCCTCGGAGAAGCCCTGTTCGGGGCGGGTACCACGCGGCTGACGCAGGCGCATGCGCGGATTTCGGGTGGTCGCACGTATGCCTACTCGTTCGCCCATCGATCGACGGCTCTCGGCGGGCGGCTCGGCGCGGCCCATACCGTCGAACTCCCCTTCGTATTCGATATCGCCGACGAACCCTGGTTGCACGGCGAGACCGGTCTGCTCGGCCCTGTCCCTGCCCCGGCCGATCTGGCCGGCAGAATGCACCGCGCCTGGGTCGCCTTCGCCCGCAACGGGACTCCGGGCTGGGCGGCCTACGGCCAGGGACGACCGAACGTGGAAGTCTTCCGGGATCGACGCTGAGTGCGGTGTGGTGGTGGCCCTTATCAGGTGCCACGCCGTCGGGTCCGGGGGCGAGGCGTAGGCTGAGGTGGTCCGCGCCGCGGGCGGTGATCGGCCTGCGGTCCGCCTGGTCGCCCACACCGATCCGTCCGGATCGAGTCAGGACGTGGATATGGCGCGACCGAACGTTTACTTCCTCGCCCGGGGGCACCGGGCGCCGCGGTGGGCGGACACGCGGCCAGGGGGATACCGAACGCAGCACCCGACGCGGATAGAGATCCGGAACAGATCGGCCGAGCCGGGTGCGTCGCACCCGGTACCGGCCGAACACCACCGGCGGCGGCCGGGTGGCAACCCCGGCCGAAACCTCCGGCGCACCGAGCCGTGCGCCTCCTCCCGGAAAGAGACCGACACCATCGACGATTCGACGAAAGAACGATCTGTGCACACCAGCGGAACCGACTTGTTCAGCAATCCCGAAACCACCGAGCGCAGCCCCGCGCCGGAGACCCGGACCGATTACCGGCCGGTGTTCCTGACCGCCACGAACCATGCGCGGTCGGCCGACACGGAGCCCCGAGAGGCCGGCACCGCGCACTGAGGGTGCGAGTCCGCCCCGCCCTCGGGCGGGGCGCGCCGCGCGAGAACCGTTTCACCACCTGAACGTGTTCCGTCCCGGGGACCGGTCGTGCCGCCGGCCGAGGACGCCGCCGGTGATGCCTGGCCCGTGGAGGAACCGGTCGCCGGCGCGGTGATGTGGAACCAGGCCGCGGACCGGTCGAGATCTCTTACACGGGTGTCACCGAACGGTCATTCCTGACATGGTCACGTATGCGACCATGCGGATCGACGCAGATTCGAAGGAGTATCCGTTTTGGCAGAGTTTCTCGATACGGTCAATGGTTACGTATGGAGCGACGCGCTGGTCTACCTGTGCCTGGCGGCGGGTATCTATTTCTCGGTGCGGTCCCGGTTCCTGCAGTTGCGTCAGGTGCCGGAGATGATCCGATTGATGGTGAAGGGGGAGAAATCCGCGTCGGGGGTTTCGTCGTTCCAGGCACTGGCCATATCGCTGTCCGGGCGGATCGGAACCGGGAATATCGCCGGTGTCGCGACCGCCATCGCGTTCGGCGGGCCGGGAGCGATGTTCTGGATGTGGGCGATGGCCTTTCTCGGGGCCTCGACATCGTTCGTGGAGTGCACCCTCGGCCAGATCTACAAGACCCGTGATCGGATCACCGGCGAATACCGTGGTGGACCGGCGTATTACCTGAGCAGGGCGATGGCGCATACCAAGGCGGCCCCGGCGTTCAAGGTCTACGGGTTCCTCTTCGCGGGGGTCACCGTGCTCTCCTGCGGTGTGCTGCTGCCCGGGGTGCAGTCCAACTCCATGGTGTCGGCGATGCAGCAGGCGTGGGAGATATCGGAGTGGGTGGGGGCGGCCGGTGCGGCGCTGGTGCTGGCGGTGGTCATCGTCGGCGGTGTCAAACGGATCGCGGCCTTCGCGTCGGTGGTCGTGCCGTTCATGGCCGTGGGCTACATGCTGGTCGCCCTGATCGTCGTCGTGGTCGACGCCGGCGAAATACCTTCGGTTCTCACCACGATTTTCGGGGCCGCCTTCGGTACGGGCGCGGCATTCGGCGCGATCATCGGCGCGGCGGTGATGTGGGGTGTCAAACGCGGTATCTACTCCAACGAGGCGGGGCAGGGCAACGGTCCGCACGCCGCGGCCGCCGCCGAGGTTTCGCACCCGGCGAAACAAGGATTCGTCCAGGCCTTCGCGGTCTACTTCGATACGCTGTTCGTCTGTAGCGCAACAGGTTTCCTGATCCTGTCCACCGGCGCCTACCGAGTCTTCGAAGGCGGGACCGCCGATGGGGCCACCCTCGCCGACGGCGGCGCCCTACCCTCCGATGTCGCCGTCGGACCCAGCTTCGTCCAGGTCGGCTTCGATACGCTCTGGAGCGGCGCCGGATCGACCTTCGTCGCGGTATCGCTGGCGTTCTTCTGCCTGACCACGATCATCGCCTACTACTACATCGCGGAAACCAATCTGCGCTTCCTGCTCGACAAGTACGGCACCGCGACGATTCCGTTCCTCCGCCGGTCGGCCGGGTGGAGTGCGACGGTTGTGCTGCAGGCGCTCATCCTGATGTCGGTGGTGGTCGGCGCGGTATCGACCGCGGCGGAAGCCTGGGCGCTGGGCGATATCGGGGTCGGGCTGATGGCCTGGCTCAATATCGTCGGGATTCTCATCCTGCAGCAGCCCGCGTACAAGGCGCTGCGCGACTACGAGAAGCAGCAGCGAGCCGGGGTGGATCCGGTGTTCGATCCGAAATCGCTGGGGATCGCCGGCGCCACCTTCTGGGAGAGCTACGAACAGTCCAGCGATAAGGAACGGGCGCCGGCCCGAGCGTAGGTCCGCACCGGATCGCCCGGGAAAATACGTGCCCGGGCGGACGCTCCGCTCGCCGGATTGCGCGGTGCGGCTATCCAGGCCGCGCTCAGGGCGCCACCGGACGAATGGTGCTGTCTTGCTCAGCGGTCACTTCTTGCGGCTGTCCCAGGAAACGTGGAACCAGCCGTCGAAAGAACGCAGCAGAGCCAGCTGGGCCGCCGCCAGCCGCCAGTCCACCTCGGGTGCGCGCAGCTCCAGCCGGTCCATCAGGGGTCTGAAATCCAGGAGCAGCCGGCCGTCCCCACGCCATTTGACGCGCCGAGGGGAACGGGGGACGTCGCCGTTCTGGAACATGGCGGCAACAACGACGAAGGGCAACAGCGGAAAGAGCAGCCAGCACATCGGCCACCAGAGGATCCGGCCTTTGTAGCCCACCGCTTCACCGCCGTCGGCCCGGCGCATCGTCCAGCGGGTGCGTACGCCCTTGCCTCTGAAGGCTTTCTCTCGTACGAGCGTGCCGATGACTGCCCCGTGTGCGTCGAGGACCTGATACGTCGCTACTCCGCGGTCCGCTGACCTGGTCAGCAGGGTGGCGACCCGGTGGGTACGGTGCTCGTCGGCCCACAGGACGAACGAGCGGGCCCCGGTTTTGCGTGCCGCGAGGTAGTCGGGGATTCCGCCGGGCGGCAGCTCGCGTTCCACATACGCGACCGTCCGGGGCGTCCGGGATTCGTCGACGAGATCGATCGTGTTCCGGACGACCACGGGCGCGCCCGCACGCTCCAGGTCCGTGAGCATCACGGGCGGAATCCTCATGGTCAGATGGGTTGTCACCCGGCATGCTCCTTCGTGCTGTTTTCCGGTAGACGTGCGGAAGGCCGCCCCGGTGCGGGACCGCTGCCCGACCGGCGGTCAGGCGCCGCCTTCGACGGTGACTGTGAGGGCGGCGGGACCCAGGCCGGGCGCGGCGGTTCGTGCCAGTTCGCGGGCGGCATCCGGGTCCGTTGTTTTCGCCACGACAATCCGCGCGGAGGCGGGTTCCAGAACTGCACCGGAGACCGGATACTCGGCGACCACCGCCTCATACGCGGCGATCGCGTCGGTCGGCCGCGCGCCGTTGGCATCGGTTCGGACGCGGATGCCGCCCCGCGCGCCGCGCCGCGTGAGCACCTCGACCGAGGTCACATCCGACAGGGGCCGGTGGGGGCCGGTGCCGCCGGTCAGATTGTCGAACGCCGCCATCGCTGCGGCGGAATCAACCGCGGTGACCTCGACCTGCCAGCGGTAGCCGATCTTCGACACCGACCGGTGGATATCGCCTTCCGGCACGAGTTGGTCCGCCGCGAGCGATCGCCACAGCGCCATGACCTCGCGGGTACGTGTCTCGTCCGCGTCGACGGTGACGGTGAAGCCGCCCGCGGCTATCCGCCCGGTGACCGAGCCGTGGCGCGCGACATAGTCTCTCAGCTCGTATGCCCGCTCGACCACCCGGTCGGGCGGGGTGCCGTCCGCGAGGACGAGTACTCCGGTCGCCAGTCCGGCGAAGGGCAGGGTGTTGTAGCCCTTGACCTCGACCTTCTCGACGTCCGGTTTGCCGGCCCAGTGCTTTTCGAAATCCGCGGCGAGGGCGGTGCCCTTGTCGATCGCACAGCCCGAGCACAGCGGCAGGGCGAGGACGAACGCGATGATCGGTATCGACCACCGCGCGGCGCGGCTTCTCACTGCTGGCTCCTCGGCGGCGGGTGGGCAGGCCGGAGCGGATCGAACTCCGGCCGGGCCTGCAGTAGTCGTGACCGACGTAGCTTACGGCGCCGTTCACCAGTGGGAAGCGCTCCGGATCGCCAACATGCAGGTCGGCGGCCCGGTGCGTCAGCGGGTCTGGTTCAGGTACACCGGCAGATGACGGTGGCCGTTGGAGATGAAACTCGCCACCGAGCCCAGTTCCTCCGGCGGCACCGCGAGTGCCATCTCGGGGAAGCGTTCGAAAACGGCCGGTAGGGCCACCGTCGCCTCCAGTCTGGCCAGCGGTGCGCCCAGACAGTGGTGGGCGCCGTAGCCGAAGGCGAGATGGTCCTTGACCGGGCGGGCGGGATCGAACTCGTCGGCGGTGGCGCCGTGAACGTTCGGATCGCGGTTCGCGGCGGCGTAGCCGGCGAGGATCGGATCGCCGCGGGTGATCGCGACACCGCCCACCGTCAGGTCCTGCACGGCGAACCGGAGCGGGACATGCGCCAGCGGGGCCTCGAAACGCAGCACCTCTTCGATCAGGTCGGGCCACGAGATACGGCCGGCGGCCAGGCCGGCAAGGTGCCGGGGCTGCACGAGCAGCTGAAAGACGGCCTGGTCGAGCAGGTTCACCGTGGTCTCGTGACCCGCGCCGATCACCAGCATCAAGGTATCGGCCAGTTCCTTTTCGCCGAGCGCGGTTTCGGGATCATCGGAGGCGGCGACCAGCAGGCTGGTCATATCATCGCCCGGGTTCTCCCGGCGATAGGCGATCAAGGCGTACATCAGCGCGTACAGGTCCGCGTAGTTCTCCTGGGACTGCTCGGGTGACAGGGAGGTATCGAAAACCCCGTCCACGCATTTCCGCAGATTCGCGTGCATATGTCCCGGTACGCCCATCAGCTCGCAGATCACCCGGATGGGTAGCGGGTAGGCCAGCTGTTCCCGCAGGTCCACGACCGTGCCGGGCGGTATCGCGGCGAGCGCGCCGAGCAGGTCCTCGGTGATCTCGGCGATCCTGGGTTTCAGGGCGGTGGTGCGCCGATGGGTGAACGCGGGTGCGACGATCCGGCGTAGCCGGCGGTGATCGTCGCCGTAGGCGGTGAACATGTTCTGCACCGCGACCCAGGGGGTCAGCGGCCAGTCGGCGGGGATCTCACCGTTACGGAAGGCCGGCCAGTGCTGCGCGGCGTTCTTGGAGACCTCCGGCCCGGCCAGCAGCTCTTTGAGCAGTGCCGCATCGGTGACCGACCAGGCGTGTACCCCGCCCGGGAGTTCGACGGCGGCCACCGGACCCAGGTCCCGGAGCCGGGCACTCTCGGCCTGGATATCCGCGCCCGCCGGGTCGAGAACTACCGGGGTGATGTGCTTTTCCATCGAGAACTCCTCGTGACTACCCGAAGCCGCCGATCGGCGGGCTCGGCGGAAACTCGACCGGCAGCGACACCAGGGCCCGGTAGAACGGGTCGGGCCGCCACTGCAATTCCGGCTGCGGGACCCCCAGCGCGAGTTCCGGCAGCGCGTCGAGGAGCTGGTCGATGGCATCCTGCACGATCAGCATGGCCGGCGACTGGGCCGGACAGGCATGCGGACCCAGACCGAACGCCAGATGAGACCGGTTGTCGATGATCTCACCGCGGCGGATGGCGGGGTCGTTGTTGCAGGCGGCCATGCTGATCACCACCGGCTGATGAGCCGGGAGCCAGGTCCGGTCCACCAGGATGGGCTGGCGTGGATAGCTGATGCAGAAGTTCGCCATCGGCGGATCGTTGAACAGCACATCGTCGAGCGCGTCCCGCGTCGACAGGCTGCCGTCGAGTACGGTCGCCGCGAACCGGTCGTCGGTCAGCATCAGCAGCAGAGTGTTCACGATCAGATCCTGCGGCGGTTCGAGCCCCGCCCCGTACAGCAGCACCAACTGCTGCATCATCTCCTCGTCGTCCAACCCCGCTTCGTGCTGTACGAGCCGGCTGGTGACATCGTCGCCCGGTGCGGCCCGTTTGCGGTGGACGAGTTCCAGCAGGGCGTCGGCCAGCATCGCGTTACCGGCGGCGGCGTCGTCCATCCCGAAGATCAACGCCATACCTTCCGACGCCCGCTGTCCGATCTCCGGCGGCACGCCCAGCATGGCGCTGAGCGAAGCGAAGACGAGCGGTTGCGCGTACTGGCTGAGCACATCGCAGTAGCCGGTCTCGCAGAACGAATTGATCAGCGGGACCGCGAGCTCCTCGACGGTCGCGTGCAACCGGTGCATATCGACGCCGCCCAGTGCGTCCGCCACGGCCGAGCGGTACCGAACGTGCTCGGAGCCCGCGCTTCGAATGGGATTGGGCCGGTACTCCAGCATCGGCAGTACCGGGCAGTCGGCGGGCACGGTGCGCTGCCAGTTCCGTGGGTCGGCGGGGAAATGTTCCGGATCGTTGAAGATTCGTAGCGCGGCGTGATAGCCGATCACCAGGGTGGCCGGTATCCCGGGCGCCAGCTCTACGGGGGCCAGCGATCCGTAGCGGTGGCGCATCTCGCGGTAGTGCGACGGCGGGTCCGCCGCGAATTCCGGCGAATACAGGGCGGTTCGCGGTCCGGCGAAATCGCCGGGCATCATGGTCGACTGAGCGTGCCTGTCCATCTTCCAGGTCCCCCGGGTTCCAGATGGTTGTCTCGGCGCTGGTCGTAACGACCACCGACTGATCTCGTGACTCCGCTCTCGGACTATAGTGCCGCCTTGCGAGTCCCGCAGCACCACAACCATATTCAGTGGCCGCAGCGTGAAACAGGTGGCCTCGATATAGTCCGCCGCGGCCGCGCGGGTCGGCCACATGTGGGTGGCATGCGGGCCGGGCGAATTCGGATGTGTCAGCGCGACATCCATTCCAACCTCCACTGTCGGGTGTCGGCACAGTGCCCGGCCGGGGGTGTGACGTGACATTCGCTGTAACGGTGGGCGGGGTGGCTGCCACTGGACGATCTGCGCACTTCCGACGGTCCCGCGCTGCGGGTGTGGCTCAGCGACCGGCCGGTGGAACCGGGTCTGGGAACCAATCTCGACGACGGTGCCTACGTCGATCTCGGTGCGCTGAAGGGGAACGAGGGCAACCAGAACTACGCGGTGCCCCCGGGCACCGATCTCGACGCGCTGCGCACGGTGACCATCTGGTGTGAGCGGTTCTCCGTTTCGTTCGGGGCCGCCGCGCTGAGCCCGGCCTGAGCCGGGGGCCGGACCGGCCGCGACCGAGCATTGTGTCGTCCGCCCCCACCCGCGTTACGTGGCCGCTCGAACCATAGGCCCGGCGAGCCGGAGCCGTACACACCGTCATGGCCGGCGCCGGGGCATATCGTCCGAAGCGTCCCATCCGACAGTGAGGAGAGGAGCCGGATCCCGTGCTTGCCGCGAGGTTGTATCCAGGGGCAGAGGCCGATAAGCGTTTCCGGGTCGAGGAGGTGCCGACTCCGGTGCCGGGGCCGGGGGAGGTGCTGATCAAGGTGGGGGCGGCCGGTGTGTGTCTCTCCGATGTGCATCTGATCGAGGGCATGTTGACACCGCTGTTCCTGCACGAGGAGGCGGTCGTCCTCGGACACGAGGTCGCGGGGACCGTCGACCGGCTCGGCCCCGGTGTCGCCGGACCGCAGGTCGGTGACCGAGTGCTGTTGCAGGCCGGTGAGATCCGCGACGGCGTCACCTACACGCGGGGTGTCGACTACGACGGCGGCTGGGCCGAATACGCACTCGCCTCCGTCGATACCGTGGTGCCGATTCCGGACGAGCTGCCTTTCGAGGAGGCCTGCTTCATCCCGGACGCGGTATCGACACCGTGGGCGGCGATCACCGCCACCGCGCAGATCCGCCCGGCCGAGCCGGTGGGTCTGTGGGGAATCGGCGGACTGGGCGCACACGGTGTCCAGTTGCTGAGACTGGCCGGCGCCGCGCCCATCATCGCGGTCGACCCACTGCCCGCCGCGCGGGAGCGGGCGCTCGAATTCGGGGCCGATATCGCCCTGGATGCCGCCGATCCGGACCTGCGGAGCGCTGTGCTGGCGGCGACCGGCGGCGTGGGGCTCGCGGCCGCGTTCGACTTCGCGGGTGTGCCCGCGGTGCGTGAGCAGGCGGTGCGCTGTCTGGCGCCGGCGGGCCGGCTGGTGCTGGTCGGGCTGACCGATAAGCCGATCACCGTCACCGACGGAACCGCTTTCAGCTACTTCCAGCAGCAACTGCGCGGGCACTACGGTTCGGCGCCGGAGCATGTGCTCGAGCTGGTGAATTTGCGGCGGCTGCACCGTATCGACTTCTCCCGGTCGGTCAGCGGGGTACTGCCGCTGGCGGATGCCCCCGCGGCGGTGCGCGCCCTGGAGACCAAAGAGGGCGACCCGATCCGGCTCGTCCTGGTGCCGTGATCTCCCGCTGAGACCGATACCGACGGGACTCGCCCCGGCCGCCGGATTCCGGTGGGCCGGGGCGTCGCCGTTCGGCCGCGCGACCCTGTAACGATCCGATTCCCCACTGCCACTGTGCGGTATGCGATACGAGATCATCCCGGCGGCGGGCGCGCCGTCGTGAACCGGGAACGCGTCTACTTCGACGGCATCACCGGTACCCGCCTGGCCGGTGTACTCGAACGTCCCCCCGACGCGCCGAAGGTGGTCGCGCTGTTCGCGCACTGTTTCACCTGCGGCAGGAATTCCGCGGCCGCCACGGGGATCGCTCGGGAACTCGTCCGGCACGGGATCGCGGTCCTGCGCTTCGATTTCACCGGTATCGGCGCGTCGGGCGGCGAATTCGCCGACACCACCTTCGGCACCAATATCGGCGATCTCGTCTGCGCTGCCGACCATCTGCGCGCCACGGTGGCGCCTCCGGCGATTCTCATCGGGCATTCACTCGGTGGTGCGGCGGCCCTCGCCTGCGCGGAATCGATTCCGGAGGTCCGTGCCGTCGCGACCATCGGGGCGCCCGCCGAACCCGCCCATGTCGAGCATCTGTTCGAGGCCGAATCGGCGGTGATCGAAGCGGCCGGTGAGTCGACCATCCGGCTGGGTGGCCGGGATATCCGGATCCGCCGGGAATTCGTGGCGGATCTGCGCGAGCAGAAGCAGCTGGCACGGATCGCGCGACTGCGCCGCGCCCTGCTGATTCTGCACTCACCCCAGGACAGCGTGGTCGGTGTGGACAACGCCCGGCGCATCTACGACGCCGCCGCGCACCCGAAATCGTTCGTCTGCCTCGACGGCGCCGACCATCTGCTCACCGACCGCGGTGACGCGGCGTACTCCGCGCGGGTCCTCGCGATATGGGCGGCTCGATACCTCGACAACTCACGACAGGAGCAGTAATGACCCAGAGCGATGCGGGCCGCGCGGAACTCGGGCGGATCGCCAAACCGGCGGTAGCAGGGGCGGTCTGACCCGCTCGCCGCACACCCGGCTTCGGACCGGGGTGCGCAGCGGGCGACCGGATACCGCGGGTCAGGCCCCCGGGCCGGTGACAGCGGGTGCGGCGGCGAGGAGATCGGAGGCCAGCGCATGGTCGCCGTCGGCCCGGTAGGTGACGGTAGCGGGATCGCGGCGGCCGCCGGCCAGTAGGCAGAAATCGACGATATCCATATCGATGGAGGTCACCGGGCCGCGCCGGTCACCGGATGCCAGTGGGACCGTCCACCGGCCGCCGCCCGGGCCGGAGAGGGTGATCTCGGCAGTGCCGCCGGCCGGCTCGCGGCGCCCCGCCCGGAACGCGGCCGGCAGCATACGGACACCCAGGTCGGCGATGGACGTCAAGGTCTCGGGCTTCGGAACGGGCACCGGCACCTCGGCGGTCTCCGCGATATCGGTTGTGCGTATCCAGGTTTCCAGCGCGCGTGCGCGCACCGCGTCGGGGAGGGGTAGTCCGGCGCGCAGCGGGATCATCGTCGACGGCGGCGTACTGCCGAGCGCCGCGCAGATCCGGGCTGCCTGCGCGAACCACCGGGTCCGCACCCGGCTCACCGGCAAGGTAGGCAGAGGGGTGAGCGTGGTGGGCTCGTCGGGAGCGTGAGCAGTGTCCGGCTCGCCGAGATACCGGGCGAGCACGTTGTCCGCGGCGGCGAGGCAGGCGACCGTCTCGCGGATCGACCGAACCGGCTCGCCGGGATTTCCCCGGGCGGTCACCGGCCGGAGCCAGTCGGCGTCCGGCAGGTCGCGCAATACCGCGTCGAGCATCAGCACCTGCGCCGCGTAGGGGCAATAGCGGGCGGCCGCTGCCACGATTCCGGTCCAGCGGTGGGCAGCGGACTCCCGGAACGCGCCGAGTAGATGGTCGCGGGTCGTGGTGCTCAGTCCGGTAGGTGGCTCGTCGGCCAGGCCGCCGATGACCGATACCGTGCCGCGGATCTGCTCCAGGTAGGTTTCGCACGCCGCGCAGGCGGCCAGGTGCTCGATGAACCGCACTTCGCTCGGCTCGTCCAGCGCTCCGTCGAGGAATGCCGTGACGAGTTCTGCCGCTTCGTCGCAATCCATTGCCTGCAGCCTTCGGGTCGGTTGCCACCTGCGGATATCCCGCGCATTCTATCCCGGCGCGGGCAATGTCCGTAACGAATCCCGGACCCGGCGCCACTGTGCGCCGTGGAGAACAGTTCAGTCCTGACGGGGTGCCGGGTGGCGAGTGCATCCGGTGCCGGGCGCCGGCGTACGGCACGGCCACGAGTGCTGGTCGTCGACGACGATCCGGTGACCCGTGCGGTGGTGCGGACCTACCTGGAACGGGACGAGCTGACAGTGCTCGAGGAAAGCGACGGCGAGACCGCGCTGGCAGCGCTGAGCGGGGGCGCCGATTCCGGCGGCGACGAGGATTCCATCGACCTGGCGGTGCTCGAGGTATGCCTGCCCGGCCGCAGCGGTCTCGATATCTGCCGGGAGATCCGGGCCGGATCACACCGGCCGGATCTGCCGATCATCCTGCTGTCCGCCCTCGGCAGTCAGGACGGACATCGGGTGCACGGCCTGGAAGCGGGCGCCGACGACTGTGTCGCTAAACCGTTCAGTCCGCGGGAGTTGGCGCTGCGGGTCGCCGCGGTGCTACGCCGGTGCGGGGTGTCGCCGGCGCCGGCCGGCGCGGAGCTGCGCGACGGCGGTATCCGGGTGTGGCCCGATTCCCAGGTCGTTCTCGTCGACGGCGCGCGGGTGGAGCTGACCCGCCGGGAATGTCAGTTGCTGATCTTCCTGCTCCGGCATCCGGGCGCGGTGTTCGCTCGCCGGGAGCTGCTGTCCCGCGTCTGGGGCTGGGAATACGGAGATCTGTCCACGGTGACCGTGCATGTGAAGCGGCTGCGCGCCAAGCTCGGCGCGCAACAGCGCATTACGACGGTGTGGGGCTCCGGATACTGCTGGGGGCCGGTCGCGTCGCTCGGACCCGGCGGTTCAGTGCCGCCAATCGCGAAAGGCGGCCAGAAGTTTTCCACGCGCCGCCTCGGAGATGCTGTCGGGCGGTAACTCGCCCACGGTCCGGATGGTGCGGCGGAACTGGTCCAGATAGACGTCGCAGCCGTCGCACAGCGCGAGATGTTCGACGAAGCGCTGTTCGGCCGTTTCGTCCATCGCGCCGTCGAGGAAGGTGGTGACCAGTTCCACGAATTCGTCGCAGTTCACGGGCGCACCGCCCGCTGCACCTCGAAATAGTCCTCCAGCGCCGCCCGCACGACCGCCCGGGCCCGGTGCAGGATCACGCGCTGATTGCCGGGCGAGATATCGAGCATCTCGCACACCTCCTCCGAGCTGTATCCTTCCACATCGCGCAGGGTGATCACGATGCGGCTGCGCTCGGGCAGGGTGGCGACCGCGGCGCCGACGGCCCGCAGGATCTCGGCGCGTTCGGCGGCGTTTTCCGGTTCCGACCAGCGCCGCGGCTGTTCGCCCGGCAGCCAGTGCCCCGGATACGGATCGCCGACCGGCCGGAAACGGCCGGGGTCGACGGTGGGTCCTTCGTCGTCGGAGGTGAGGCTCCCGAAAGGGATGGTCCGGCTCTCCTTGGTGCCCCGCTTCTTCGCGGTGTTCACCAGGATCCGGAACACCCAGGTCTTGAGCGCGGCGCGGCCCTCGAAATTGTCGATTCCGCGGATAACGGCCAGCCAGGTCTCCTGGACGACCTCCTCGGCGGAGGCGTTGGACGAGACGAAGGACCGGGCCAGCCGCAGCATCGAACCGGACCATGCGTCCAATACCAGCTGGAAATACTGTTCGTCGCCGGCGCGGAGCCGATCGGTCAGGACATCGTCGGGCGGCAGCGTGCCCTCGGAACTCACGGGAGGTCTCCTCGATCGGAATATGACTCCCAGGCACTCTAGCCGCACCGGCGGGGTGCCGCCCGGTGCCACCGATGCCCCGTGAGGGCCGGGTGCCGCGGCTACCGGTATTCGGGATTCTCGAAATCGAACCGGGCGCCGGCGTCCCATTCCGACCGCTGATTGCCGTGCGCCGGGATACCGCCGTTGTCCTTCAGCAAACGTGCCAGATGGATGAGGTTCCAGGTCATGAAGGTGGTGTTGCGGTTGGTGAAATCGTTGTCCGGGCCGCCGGATCCGGGATCCAGATAGGACGGACCCGGGCCGGCCTCGCCGATCCAGCCCGCGTCGGCCTGCGGCGGGACGGTGTAGCCGAGATGCTGCAGGCTGTAGAGGAGGTTCATCGCGCAGTGTTTGACACCGTCCTCGTTGCCGGTGAGCAGACAGCCGCCGACGCGGCCGTAATAGGCGTACTGGCCCCGGTCGTTGAGAACTCCGGAACTCCCGTACAGCCGTTCCACGACCTTCTTCATCACGGAACTGTTGTCGCCCAGCCAGATCGGGCCCGCCAGCACCAGAATATCGGCGGCCATCACCTGCTCCTGAAGCGCGGGCCACTCGTCCGACGGCCAGCCGTGTTCGGTCATATCCGGATAGACACCGGCAGCGATATCGTGGTCGACCGCTCTGATATGGGATACCTCGATCCCGTTCTTGCGCATGATGTTCGCGCTGATATCGACCAGCCCCTGGGTGTGGCTGGTGTCCGGCGAGCGTTTCAAGGTGGCGTTGATGAAAAGCGCGCGCAGGTCGTGGAATTCGGTCATGGCCGGGTCCTCGGGTCGGGGGTTTTCTGCGTGAGGGTGCGGTGCGGTGTCCGGGCACGGAGATGGCGGCGGGCGATATCGAGGGCGACGACGACCCAGACCACGATCAGCGCGACCAGCAGACCGGTGGGATAGTCGCGATCGAGGACGGTCGGGTTACCCGCGATCGCACCGGAACGGCGCAGGACCGGGATCGAGATCACCAGCAGGGTGGCGGTGCACAGACCGCCCCATACGATGGAGGCCCACCAGTTCGGCGGCAGCCACGCCCGGACGGCCACGGCGACGACCGCGCACACGGGTGCGATGAGCGCGTCGTGCACGAGGATGCCGCCGAGGAACCAGGTGGCGGTCGACATCAGGTCCCGGGAGTTCTGCTCCAGGACCAGATCCGCTCCGTACCAGGCGAGCCAGATGCCGCCGAGGACGAGCAGTATCCGTACGGCGGTCATGCGCGTACCTCGATTCTGGACAGCCATTTGGTCTGCAGGACGCCGGGCCGGTTCGGGGCGATCAGCCGGCAGGGGTATCCGTGGTCGAGGGAGAGTTCTTCGCCGTTGAGGCGGAGCGCGACGAGGGTCTGATCGTCGACCACATGGGTATCGGGGAGCAGGGTGCGGCTGTAGAGGCCGCCCCGTTCGAGGGACTGCAACGCGATATCGCCGCCGCGGTAGCCACCGGCGGCGTCCAGCAGATCGCGCATCCGGATCCCGGACCAGGTCGCCGATGCGCTCCAGCCCTCGACACAGGCGATCGGCAGGATGGCCGTGGTCTGCGGTAGCGCCTCGAGTTCGGCCCGGGAGAAGACGCGCTCGGTGGTCCCGGTGACCACCGTGAGGCGATAGCCGGATTCCTGTGCGCGTTCGGTGACACCCGCGGCGTGGGCGGTGCGATTCACCGGAAGCCCCTGGGGCCCTTCGCCGGTCCGGGGTGACAATACCGAGACCCAGCGCAGCCAGGGCACCGATTGCCCGGCCACGACGAGTCCGGCCAGCGCCGTGGCGGCGGCCGTGGCGCCGAAGAGGCCACGCCGGGAGAAGCGGGTGCCGGAGGGCGGTGCGGTGTAGGGCGTTTCGGATTCGGTACCGGTGGCATCGCCCGCCGGGTGGGCCGGTTCGGTTCCGCCGGCCGGGCGGGCCAGCGCGGTCCGCACCACCGGGAGTTTGACGGCCAGGTGGACGGCCAGCGCGCCGGCCGCGATATAGGCCATGGCGTAGTGGGTGCTGGTGAAGAAGAACTTCCACGGATAGAACTGCGCGGTGTTGAACAGCCCGGTGACCAGCAGGAAGATCATCGATCCGACCAGCAGCGCGATCGATCCGCGTTCCAGCAGCCGCAGCGGATTGCCGATCAGCGGCCGGGCGAACAACCGCGGGAACACCGACCACAGCTTGACCAGTAGCAGCGGTATCGCCATCACGCCGGAGATCACGTGCGCGCCCTGGGTGACGCGGTAGAGCCACGGCGGGTTGGCGGGCCAGTGGAACCAGACCGGCGGATGCTGCACCCAGTGGCTGATCAGTCCGGTCGCGAAGCAGACCACGACCGCGATGCCCAGCGCGATTCCGATCCGCGCCGCGATGGCGGCGGAACGCTCCGGTGAGATTCGCCGGGTGATGGCGGCCGGGAGGAGCAGGCTCTCCTCCGGTTCGGGATCGTGCCGGGTGGCTGCCGGACTCATGTGCTGTCTCCCGTCGGAACCACTCCCGGCCGCCGCGACGATGCCGGAGCATCCGCACCCGTGATAGCCGGATATTCGCTGTCGATTGCGATCACGGATCCGACGTTACGGTCGGCGGCCGGTGGAAATCACGCGAAAAGTGGTGAACAAAGTATGACGGCGTGTGCTCGGCGGCCGGGCCTGTCCCCGGCGGACCGGCGGGCCGGTCCGCCGGGGACGTCACTGTTTCGTCATCGAATTCGCATGTCTCTCAGACGATTTTTTCAGAGATGATCGGGTGACCCGGTAGTGATCCGATGCGAGGGGGCGGTCCGGGATCGGATGTAACGCGGATGCCGATCGTGACCACTGTGCCGGGAATCCTATCGGGCTCGGTGCCGGTGACACCCGGTAGCCGGTTCGTGTCCGGCGGCTGTCGCGCCGCGTCCTGGAGAGGGAGAGTGAGATGGAACCGACAGAGGCGGGGACGCTGCCGCGTCTGCTGCTCGGCGTGGCCACGGGGGTGCCGGCGGGCGCCGCGGTGGGGGTGGTCGCGACCATATCGGCCGGGGAAACCGGCGGGCCGTCGTGGACAGCGTGGCTGGTGCACGCGGTGGTGTTCGGGGCGGTATTCGGCCTGCTGGTCTCGGGCCGGAAGCAGACCGCCGCATCTTCTTTCGCGGTGGGCCTGTTGCTGGGTCTGGGCGACTGGATCCTGTGGCAGCTGACCTTCACGGTGCTGCTGGCCGGAGACGTCCCGCGGTGGTCGCTGTCCGAGGTGGTCGCGGGCTACGACGAACTCGTCCGGGCCGTTTTGCTGGGCGGGCTCACCGGGCCACTCCTGTACGGGCTGACGGTGCTGTGGGACCGGCGCGAAGCCGGACGACCGGTACCCCGCCCGCCGCATATCGTCGTGGTCGGCGGCGGGTTCGGGGGTGTGGGCGCGGCCCGCCGGCTGGACACCCTGGTCGGCCGCGGGCTGCGCGCCGAGGTCACGGTGATCAGTGAATCGAACTTCCTGCTGTTCACACCGCTGCTGGTCGAGGTCGCCTCGAGCACCCTCGAACCGCGGCATATCAGCGCGCCGGTGCGGGCCGCGTTGCGTAACGCGGCGTTCCTGCACGGCCGGGTGGAATCGGTGGACCCCGATCGGCGGGAACTGGTGGTGGCCGCCGGCGGCGGAGGCGGGCAGCGGGTGCACTACGACGAGCTGATCGTCGCGGTCGGCGCCGTGCCACGATTCTTCGAGCTGCCGGGGGTGGCCGAACACGCGTTCGCGATGAAATCCATCGATGACGCCAACCGTTTGCGTAACCAGGTGCTCGCCGCGCTGGAACAGGCGGATCTGGAAACCGATACCGCCGAACAGGTCCGGTTGCTGACCTTCGTGGTCGCCGGCGGGGGATTCGCCGGGACCGAACTGGTCGCCGAATTGTTCGACCTGGTCCACGGCGTTCTGCACCACTACCCGCGGCTGCACGAGGCGGCGCCGCGGTTCGTGCTCGTGCATTCCGGTGACCGGTTGCTTCCCGAACTCTCCGCGGACCTCGGCGACTACGCGCTGCGCACGCTCACCGCCCGGGGTATCGAGTTCCGGCTCGGGACGCGGGTCGTCGAGGCCGGGCCGGGGTTCGTGCGATTCTCCGATGACGAACAGGTCGAGACGCGCACCTTCGTCTGGACCGCCGGCAACCGGCCGGGCGCTCTCGTCGAACGAATCGGATCGGCGGGCGCGAGCGGCCCGCTTCAGGTCGACGAATATCTGCGGGTGACCGGTATGAACGGTGTGTGGGCGGTCGGGGACTGTGCCCGTATTCCGGTGCCGGGCCGGCCCGGCACCTACTATCCGCCGACCGCTCAACATGCCATCCGGGAAGGTAAGGCGGTGGCGGACAATATCGCCGCGGTGGCCGGCGGACGCAAACCGGCGCCGTTCCGGTACGGCGGGCTCGGAGTCCTGGTCTCGCTGGGCCACCGGCGGGCGGCGGGACAGGTGTTCGGCCGCCGAGTGTCCGGGCAGTTCGGATGGTTGCTGTGGCGCGCGGTGTATCTGGGCAAACTGCCCGGAGCGGAGAAACGGCTGCGGGTCGCCGTCGATTGGCTGCTGGATCTGGTCTTCTCCCGCGATATCGCGCTCACCTCGGCCACCCTCGTTTCCACGACCGCACCGGACAGGGATCGACATGTATGACCAATCTTCGGTAACCCGCACGCCCGCAACCGATGTGCCCGGTCGCCCGGAACTCCCGGATGGCCGGTCGATCACGCCGGTGCAGGGTGCCCGAGCCGGTGCGCTGGCAGGCGCCGCCGGTGGGGTCGCGTTCGGCGTGATCATGGCGCTGATCGGTTTCCTCCCGACCGTGGCGGCCCTGGTCCGCGCCGACAGTCCGGTGGTGGGCACGGCGGTACATATGGTCATCGCCGTGATCCTGGGAGCCGGATTCGGTGCCCTGGCCGTTCGTCAGACCCCCGACGGTGGTGATCTGCTGTTCTGGGGATCGATCTACGGGGTGGCGTGGTGGTTCGCCGGTCCACTGACGCTGTTGCCGGCCCTGTCCGGGAATCCGGTGCGCTGGAGCGTTTCCGCGGCCCAGGAGCTGTTTCCGAGCCTGGTCGGGCATCTGCTGTACGGGGCCGTGACGGCGGCCGTCTTCGCCTGGGCCACCCGCCGGTACCGGGACCGGCGGGACCCGGATACGGATATTCGGGCCGCCGCCGTCGCGGCGCTGGCCGGGGTGGCCTGCGGCGTGCTGTTGTCGCTGGTACTGCGGCCCATGCAGGGTGGCGGCTATTCGCTGGTGATCGCCGGATCGTTCCTCGGCGCCGGCTACGGGCTGCTGTTCGGGGCCCGGCGGGAGGGAACCGGTCCGGCGCTGATCCGCGGTACGGTGTACGGCCTGCTGTGGTGGGTGGTCGCCGGTCTGACCCTGCCGTCGCTGCCGGCCGGTGACGGCCTCGACTGGACCGCGCGGGCGGCCCGCGACGCGGTCCCGGCACTACCGGGTTATCTGCTGATCGGGGCGGGGACGGCCGCCGTATACGGACTGGTCGACGGATTCCTGCGGGCACTGCGCTCCGGCGACGTCCGGGACCGGTACGCCGACCGCCTCATCGCCGGGAGAGCGGTATCGGTACTGCATGGGATCGGCGCCGGCCTGGTGGGCGGCGCGGTGTTCACCGCCGTGATGGTCGCGGTGGGTTTCCTGCCCACGGTGGCGGCGCTGGCGGGTTCGGAATCGGTGGGCGTCGGGCTGATCCTGCACCTGCTGATCTCGATGACCCTCGGCGCCGGCTACGCGATCCTGTTCCGCGGCAGGAGTTTCGACGCCGCGGCCGGAATCGGCTGGGGTGTGTCCTACGGCCTGCTGTGGTGGGTGCTCGGCAATCTGCTTCTGTTGCCACTGCTGCTCGGGGAGTTACCGCAGTGGTCCGCCGAGATGGTGGCGGCGGCCTTTCCGTCGCTGATCGGTCACCTGCTGTACGGGGCGGCACTGGGTCTGGTGTACCAGCGGCTGGAAGCGTGGGTCGCACCGCCGTCGCCCGGCCGCAGCCGGGCGGTATCGGACCGGACGCGAGCCCGCGACGATCAGCTCCGCACGGCGGCCCCGGCACTGTGGAGCCTGACGGTGTTCCTCGCGGCCTTGGTCCCCGTGCTGGTCTCCTGACGGAGAGCCGCTGCGCCACAGCCTGATCCGCTGTGCCACAAGGCGAGTCTCTGCACCACAGGGAGATCCGCTGCGACCGACTGTCACCGTGCAGGCCGAGACGTACGGCCCCGAAGGGCAGCCCCGTCCGGGACCGGACGGGGCTGCCCTACGGGGCATCGCCGAGCGTCGGGTCAGGACCCCACGGTCCGGACCTCGCCCGGGGCCGCCGTGCCCGGTGGTCCGGGTGCGGCGGCGGGGTCGTGCGGGTCCGGCCGGCGGTCGAGGCGGGCCAGCGCGGCGGTGGTGGCCGCGCCCACCGCGATTAGCCCTGCCCAGACGGCCCACGGGGCTCCGGCGTCGCGGGCCGCACCGAACACCGCGCCGGTGGCGAGGTTGCCGACCAGGATTCCGATACCGACGATCGTGTTGTAGAAGCCGTAATGAGTGGCGACCAGGCGTCCTTCGGCGAGGGTGACCACCGTATCCATCTCGAAGGGGAACACGGTGGCGGTGCCGACGGCCAGCGCCGCGGCACACAGCAGCAGTGCCGCTACCGCCGCCCCCGTCCCGAGGACCTCCGGCCCCGGGATCAGTGTCAGCGGCAGAAACGCCACGGTCAGGACGGCCATCCCGATCACCAGGGCGCGTCCCCGGCCGAAGCGCGCCCGGAACCACGCCGTGATCCGCATCTGACCCGCGATCGCGATCACCCCGGAGACCGCGAACACTCCGGCGATCAACCACTGCGCGTGCTCCGGGGCGAGGCTCTCGGCCTGGAGTGGAAGCGCCAGATACACCTGGAACGACAGGACATACGAGCCGGTCATCGCGGCCGCGAACGCGACGAAGCGCCGATTGGCGACCAGCGCCCGCCACTGCGCCAGGACCGGGCCCCGCTCTCCGGCGGTGTGCTCACGCCGCACCGGCAGCGCGAACAGCTGGGCCACCGTCAGTACGGCGAACACGGCCGCGGCCACCGCGGCGGTGGTGCGGAAATCCAGCGACATCAACGCCATACCCACGAGCGGGCCGGCCAGGATGCCCGCCTGGTAGAAAATGTTGAACAGCGCGAACGCCTGCACTCGGCGCGGTCCGGCCTCCGCGGCGAGATACGCGCGGACGGCCGGGTTGAAGAGCGCACCGGCGAAACCGGTCGCCGCCGAGGCGATCAGCAGCGCGGGCAGGTTCGTCGCGAACACCAGGAGCGCGAAACCGGCTGTGCGGAAAAGGCATCCGGCGACGATGAGCGGTTTGTAACCGAACCGGTCCGCCAGGGTGCCGCCCACCAGGAACATGCCCTGCTGGGAGAAATTGCGCACCCCCAGCACCAGGCCGACCGCCCATGCCGCCAGCCCGAGCGGCCCGGCCAGATAGCCGGCCAGATACGGCATCAGCATGTAGAAGCCGAGATTGATGCCGAACTGATTGATCATCAGCAGGCGGGCGGGGGTGTCGAAACTACGGAAATCGGCCGCGGCGCCCATCAGCGTTCCTCCTCGGTCGTGGTGGCAGCGGCACTGGTGGTGGCAGCGGCGGCGGCGCGGGGATCTCGCACGTGCCGGCACCGCGTCCAGGACCGCACCGGGCCCTCGGTCGGCGACGCCACGACCGCCGGACCCACCGGTGCTTCGGTGCGCAGCAGATCGTGCGCGCGGCAGTAGTCGTCGTTGTAGACGGTGTCGAAGTAGCGTTGCGGTCCGTCCGGGAACACCGCCGCGATGCGGGTGCCCGGCTCATGGGTCCGGGCGGCCCAGCCCGCGACGAGGGCGACCGCGCCCACGCTCCAGCCGCCGCTGATGTGATAGGTCCTGGCCAGGGCACGCGCCGACCAGACCGCCTCGGCGGGCGCGACCCAGTGGACCTCGTCGAAGGCGTCGTAATCGACGTTGGCGGGATGGATGCTCGAACCCAGTCCGCGCATCAGCCGCGGTCCGGCCGGTAGCCCGAAGATGGTGGAGTCCACGGTGTCGACGCCGATCAGCTCCAGCGCCGGATGGAACCGGCGCAGTACCCGGGAGACCCCGGCGGAATGCCCGCCGGTGCCGACCGCGCATACCAGCACATCCACCCCGCCGAGCTGTTCGATCAACTCCAGCGCCAGCGATTCGTATCCCGCGATGTTGTCGGGATTGGAGTACTGATCCGGGCACCACGCTGTCGCCTCGGCGGACAGTAGTTCCGCCACCCGGTCGCGGCGGGCCTGCTGCCAGCCGCCGGACGGATGGGGTTCGGTGACCGTATCCACGGTGGCGCCGTAGGCGGCGAGCATCCGGGCCACGATCGGTTCCAGGCCCGGATCGGTGACCAGGGTCACCGGATGCCCGTGGGCCACCCCGGCCAGCGCCAGCCCCAACCCCAGCGTTCCGCTGGTCGACTCCACGATCCGGGCTCCCGGCGCGAGCTCGCCCCGGCGGCGGGCGCATTCGACCATATGCAGCGCGGGGCGGTCCTTCATCCCGCCCGGGTTGAACCCCTCCAGCTTCGCCCAGAATCCGCGCGGCGCCGGGGCCAGCGGGCCGGAAACCCGCAGCACCGGTGTATTGCCGACCAGTGAATCCGGGGTGAGCGCGGCGCCCGGCGCGGCGATACCGCGGGCTCCGGCTCCGGCCCATTCGGGCAGCACAATATTGTCCATCGACCTCTGGTCGCTTTCTTGTATCGGGCACACCTGTGCCCTCGACGGTGAACGGCAGCGGACACCGGCCGGCCACCCGTGGTGGCGCGACCTGGCGCTGACCGATCAGCGTCGGGCGATACAGAACAGGGTCAGGATCCGCTGCCCGCCGAGTGCGGGGCGGGCGGTGGGCGGCCCCCTGGGCCGGCGGCAGGCGACGGCGGCGACCGAGATCGCGGCCAGGGTGATCAGTGCGAACGTGCCCAGCCAGAGAAAATCGAAGAGATCGCTCACCCGGGTCGGGAGGACCACCTGGGGTACGCAGTGCACCGTATGGGTGGGGCAGTGGGAGTCGAAGGCGCCGGCGGCGTGCGTATGCCCGGTATCGATTCCGGCGGTCGTGCCGGTCACCGCGTGCTGTGGATGGGCGTGCGCGGCCGGGGTCAGCAGATCGCAGTGCAGTAGTGACACCGCGGTCAGCAGTACCACCAGGACCGCGCGCACCCGGGGCAACGACCGGGACCGGCGCCGTGCGGGAACCGGCCCTGCGGCCCGAGCCTGCGTCGCGATCACCGATGTCCTTTCCCTGCGCCGTAATCGGCGTCCGCGGTAGCCGGCGCCGTTGCCCTGGTGGCCTGGATCCAACCTAGCGCAATCTCGCGGTGCGGCCTCCGACCCGCCGCCGCTGGCGGGAGGTCCGCTCCGGTGTTGTTACTCCGTGAGGTGCGCGAGCGTGCCGATGAGCCGTTCGGCGATATCCGGCGGCCACGGGAACGCGACGGTGGAGGCGCGCTGGTGGGCCAGGCCGTGCAGGCCGAGCCATAACGCGACGGTGTCGGAATGGGCGTCGGTGCTGGTGGATTCGCCGGCGGCGATACAGCGTTCGAGCGCGTCGACGAGCAGCGCCATGATCGTATCGCCGAGGGTGGCGACGTCTTCCCGCGTCACGGAGCTGTCGTGCAGATCCGGCATCCAGACCCCGCCGAACATGGTGCGGTAGCGACCGGAATGGGTGCGGGCGTAGTCGAGGTATCCCTCGCAGAGGGCCACCAGACGCCCCCGGGGCGATTCGCCCGCGGCGTCGAGTCCGATCCGCAGCTGTACTTCGAGGTCGGCGAAGGCGCTGCGCACCACCGCCAGCATCACGGCGGGCTGGTCGGGGAAATGGCGGTAGATCGAGGGCGCGGCGATACCGGCGCTGCGGGCTACCGAGCGCAGCGTGACGGCGTTCGCGTCGCCGGTCTCGTCGAGCAGGCCCACCGCCGCCGTCACGATCTCGTCGCGGAGCCGGCCGCCCTCGCCGCGCGGGTTACGGGTGCGTGTGGTCGTTCTGCTCGCTGCCATTCCGTCAGATTACATCGGCAAACTTACAGGCGTTAGCTCTTGCGGTTTTTCGGATAACGATCGTATGCTTACAACCGTTAGCTCATCGAGGGATCGGAACACGTCATGCGAAACAACACCGCCACCGGCCACATCACCGAGGTTGTCCTGCCCGGCACGGTCGAGCCCGCCGGCCTGCGGATCGCCACCCGCGACCTGCCCGCACCCGCGGCGGGCCAGGTCGTGCTGAGTATGGAGGCCACCGGCGTCTCGTTCGCCGAACAGCAGATGCGCCGCGGAAAGTACTTCGACCAGCCGCCGTTCCCCTTCGTGCCCGGATACGACGTGGTCGGCACCGTGACCGCGGTCGGACCGGAGGTCGACACCACCTTGATCGGCCGGCGGTTCGCCGCGGTCACCAAGATCGGGGGCTGGTCCTCGGCGCTGCTGCTGGCTGCCGCCGACCTGATCGAGGTACCGGCCGGTATCTCTCCGGCGGCCGCCGAAACCGTGACCGTCAACGGCGTCACCGCCTGGCAGATGCTGCACCGGACCGCCGCGGTGCGGGCAGGTGCGACGATCGTGGTGCTCGGAGCCAACGGCGGCGTCGGTTCCATCCTCGTGCAGCTGGCCCGGCACGCCGGGATCACGGTGATCGGCACGGCCTCCCCGCGTCATCACGACGCACTGCGTGCGGCGGGGGTGACGCCCGTGGACTACCGCGACCCGCAGATGTATCGCCGGATCTCCGAAATCGCGCCCGGCGGGGTGGACGCCGTCTTCGATCATGTCGGCGGCGACGGACTGGTCGATTCGTGGCGGCTGCTGCGCCGGGGCGGGACGCTGGTGTCCTACGGCACCGCCGCGACGAAGAATGTGGAGGGCAGCTCGCAACTTCCGGTGCTGACCCTGTTCGCCCGGTTGGCGCTGTGGAACTACCTGCCCAACGGCAAACACGCGCATTTCTACAACCTGTGGGCCGGTAAGCGCCGTATCGACGGTTTCCGGCGCCGGATGCGCGCGGACCTCACCGCGGTATTCGGCCTGCTGGCCGACGGTGCCGTGGCTCCGCGTATCGCCGCGGAAATCCCCCTGTCGGAGGCCGGTTCGGCACTGGCCCTCGCCGAATCGGGCACCGTCGCCGGGAAAGTAGTGCTCGTGCCCGACGCGCACCGGTCGTGATCACCCGCCGAGCAGCCCTGCCCTCGATCGACTCCACTTCCCAGCGCATCCGGAGGGACCCCTCATGACCACCGCCACCCGCACCGCCCCGGTCGCCGCCACTCCCGCCGTGGGCGGGACCGAGGTCGACAACCGCCCCGCCTATATCGGATTCGGACTCGGCTACATCCTCGGGCACGGTGCCGCCGCGCTCTCCCGGGGTGAACATCCGCTGGTCGAACTACCGGCCTGGTTGCCGCTCACCCTGCTCGGAATCGGCCTGGCGACCGGAACCGTCTGCGCCACCCTGGCCGCGGTCCGTGCCCAGCGCGGCGCCGGTGCGCACGAACTGCTCAGCGGCAAACTGCTCGGACTGTCGTGGATCGTCGGATTCGGTGCGCTGTTCTTGGCCATCACCGGTCTGACGGGTATCACCGGTATGCAGGATCTCCCGGCTCTGCTCTGGCCCGCCGGCTCCGGTCTCATCGTCGGCCTGATCTACCTGGGCGAAGGCGCGGTACGCCGCAATGTGCTGCACTACGCCCTCGGCGCCTGGCTCGCGTTCGTCTCCACCGTCGCGCTCGCCGTCGGCGACTCCGGGCTCTTCTGGGTGCTCGCCGTCGCGGGCGGCGCCGGTTATGCGCTCGCCGCCGGCCTGGAATGGCGACGTCTCGCGTAGTGACCCGCTCGGACGCCCGTTCCCGAAACCCGCCCGGACAGTTGCCGGGCGGGTTCTTTCGCGGTGCGCCCGGATGTCGGCCGCGGCCGAAGGTGTTCTCCGGCGCTGTCCGCCGGCTGGCCGTGCGATGCCGCGTGATGGCTCCGGGCTCAGTGTCCGCGGGCGTCGGCCAGACCCTGGATATCGATCTTTTTCATGGCGTGGATCGCGGTGAGGATTCGTCGCGCCGCATCCGGTTCCGCCTCGGCGAGCAGTTCACCCATCGCCTTCGGGATCACCTGCCAGGTGACGCCGAAACGGTCGGTGAGGGAACCGCCCGGCCCTTCCGCGCCGCCGTCGGTGAGACCGGCCCAGAGGGTGTCGACCTCCTCCTGTGTTTCGCAGTCGGCGTACAGCGAGACGGCTCCGGTGAAGTCGAACCGGGGCCCGCCGTTGTAGGCGATGAAGCGCTGCCCCGAGAGTTCGAAGGTGACCGTGGTGGCCGCGCCGTCCGGACCACGTTCGACAGCATGGATCGCGGAGTCGGCGAACAACTTCGTGTAGTGCGCGGCGGCCTCCTCGGCGCGGCCGTCGAACCACAGGAAAGTACTCACAGGCATGTCGGTTTTTCTCCTCGGTAGGGGATTCAGTGGATGAGGGCGGGACTGTCGCCGAGTTCGACGGTGGTGGACAGCTTGTCCATGCCACGGCCGACGAGGCGTTTCGGCAGATACGGCAGCAGCCGGACCGAACCGTTGCGCAACCAGAGCTGGGCCCGGGAAGCGGGCATCAGACCGCCGTCGCCGGAGCTGCGCGCGAATTCCTGCGCACGGTCGGCGAATTCGCGCATCTCCCGTTCGTAGGCCGGGTAGGCGCGCCGGTGGTCGCCGTCGGCGGCGGCGAGTTCGCGGGCCAGGACATAGGCGCCGACGAGCGCCAGGCTGGTGCCGATACCCGACATCGGGGAAGCGCAGTAGCCGGCATCGCCCAGCAGCGCGGTCCGGCCGCGGGACCAGCCCGGCACCTCGATCTGGTGGACCCGGTCGAAATAGAAGTCGGGTGTGTCCCAGATCGCGGGCAGGATCCGGGGGATCTCCCAGCCGTCGCCGCCGAAGGCCCGCAGCACGATCCGCTTCTGCTCGTCGAGGTCATTGCGGTCGTAGGAAAGCGGGGCCGAGCGCAGGAAGAACCCGGCGACCGCGGTCCCCGGTTCCGATCGCGGCCGCAATCCGGCGGTCCGGCCGGGCCGGCCGTGACCGGCGGGCATGGTGTACATCAACTGCCAGCCGTCGAGATCCACGGTGGTCGGGGTGGTGAACAGGCAGATGTAGCTGCCGAGGTCGCGGATATAGCGTTCGTCGGCACCGAATACCAGCCGCCGTACGGTGGAGCGGACGCCGTCGGCACCGATCAGCAGGTCGAATTGCCGTGCCGGCGCGTGCGCGAACTCCACCCGAACTCCGGTGTCGTCCTGTGCGACCGCGGTGACGGAATCGCCGAAGAGATACTCGACATCGCCGCGGGTCCGCTCGTAGAGGATCCTGGCGAGATCGGTACGCAGGAGCGCCATTTCGGCCACCGGTCCGCCCGAATCCCCGAACACCTCGGTGCTCATGGTCGCGACCCGCTTACCGGTGTGGTCGATGAAGGCCATCCCGCGGGCGCCGGTACGGGCCCGCCGGACCTGGTCGACGATGCCCGTCCGCTCGGCGACCTGCCGGGCGGTGCCACGGATATCGACGGCATGACCACCGCTGCGCGGTTCCGGGGCCCGCTCCACCACGGTCGGGTGGAAGCCGTATCGGTGTAACCAATACGCCAGGGTCGGGCCGGCGATTCCGGCGCCGGAGATCAGGACGTTCCGGCCGTGCATAGGGGTCTCCCTGGTTTCTCGTCGAATCGGTGGTCCGGAGGGGCGGGGCGGCGCACTCGCCGAATTTCGGCCCCGCAGGATGCGTACGCTGTATCGGTACATGTCCGACGGTAGCCAATATCGCTGATACAAGCCATGTCATAAGCGAATTGGTGTACTAGTCCACTTCCTTGGTGTTCTAGTACACTTGGTCCGGAAACCTGCCGCTGAAGTGGAGGAACCATGTCGAAGACCCCGCGTCCGGCGGCGCCCTACCTCGTGATCGCGGGGGAGATCCGCGACCGGATCCGCGACGGCCGGTTGAAGCCCGGCGATCGGGTGCCCTCCATCCGGCAGATCGCCGGGCGATGGGGCGTCGCGATCGCCACCGCTACGCGGGTGCTGGCCACATTGCGCGAGGAGGGGCTGGTCGAGGCGAAGGTCGGTGCGGGCACGGTGGTGAGCGCGCACGGCGGCCGTCGGCGACCGCCCGCGCCGGGCCGTGAGCGGTCACCGGCGCTCCGGGCGGCCGAACCCACGGATCGGACTGCGCAGCGAAAACGGCTGCTGCGCAGTGCTGTCGCCATCGCGGACAGTGAGGGACTGGAGGCGGTATCGATGCGCCGGCTGGCGGCAGACCTGGGTGCCGGGCCGATGTCGCTGTACCGGTATGTGGCGAACAAGGAGGAGTTGCTCACCCAGATGGCCGACGAGGTGTTCGGCGAACTGGAACTACCGGCACCGGGGGCGCGGGAGTGGCGGGCCGATCTGGAGATGAGCGCGCGCCGGCAGTGGCGGCTGTGCCGGCGACATCTGTGGCTGCCCCGCGTCATCTCGTTCACCCGGCCCCTGCTCGCGCCCAATATGATGGCGCAGACCGAATGGGTGCTGGCCGCCCTGGACGGCCTCGGCCTGCCCCTGCCGGTCCGGATGCACGAGGCGCTCACCCTGCACGCGCTGGTCGTCACCCTGGCGCTGTCGATGGCCGAGGAAACCGAGGCCGAGCAGGACACCGGTATCACGCTGGCCGGGTGGCAGGCCGCCCAGCGGACCAGGGCCCGAGACCTGCTCGACGGCGGTGGGTTCCCGCTGCTGGCGGCCCTGTCGGAGAGTGCGCCGACGGATTTGGAGGAGCTGTTCGAATACGGTCTCGCCCGCCATCTCGACGGGTTCGCCGTTTTCGTGGCGAACGGGTCGCGCCGCGGCGCCCCGCGGGGCTGATATCCGGCCGCTGCGGCACGGCGGCCGGGACGAGGAGATCAGCCGACGAACCGGGGCGCGAACTCAGCTCGCGACCGCCAGCACCCTCCGCATCTTTCTGGAAAGCGAGCGGGTCTGCGGGGCCGCGTATTCGATTCGCCGGCGCGCTTCGTGCGCACTGATTCGCAGCAGATCGGTCAACAGGTCCACGGTGTCCCGGTAGCCGGTGTCCGCGGCGAGGCCGCGACGCTCGGCTTCGGCGACGGCCGCGCGCATGGCAGCGTCCAGTCGCCTCCGCCGACGTTCGGTTTCGACGAGGGCGCGCAGCAAGTCGACATCGGCCAGATCCGGCCATCCTGGTGTTCGGGCCTTCGGCGCCAGCGCGGTCGAATGTATCGTCACCCGAGCGAGCCTACCGCACTGTAGAACGTATGTTCGATAATTCGCCTTGCGGGTCGTGCCCGAGTCGGTGATCCTGTCGGCGCGCGGCCCGGATCGTTTCCAAGACCGGCCATCCGGTCGGCGTATATACGCAGCGATCGGGAAGCTGTCCTCGACCACAACCGCGCTGCTTTGCATCGGGGCCGGCCGCGAAGGCATCCGGTCGATGCTCGGGGTGGTCGGCGGTCACCGCGATGAACCCCGTGGCGAGGGTGTGCAGTGCGAAGGTCTGGTCAGCGATGGTCCAATCGGAGCGGGCCAGACCGTGTGAGCGCCAGATGGGCAGAATCGTGCGCAGCATCGCCTCCGGTCCGAGGGCGTCGAGCAGGATTCCGGTGCGTGGGTCTACCGAGAGCACGCCGAGTAGATCGCTGTCGTGGCGCAGTAGCGCGTTGACGGGTGTGGGTCATGACCCGCGAACGCGGTATCTCGATAATCGCTGGCCGAGGCCCGGCCGCAGCAGTGAGCGCCGCTGGTGGTCCACTGTAGGCGTGCGCATATTCACCGGCCTGTCAGCCTTTCCGCTGACTCCCATGACGGAGTCGCAGATCGACGAGCACAGCTTCGTCGGGTTGGTCACCCGCATCGCGGCGGCCGGCGCCGACTCGGTTGGCGCGCTGGGATCCACGGGTAGTTATGCCTACTTGACCGCCGAGGAACGCAGCAGGGCCGCACGGCTCGCGGTCGAAGCCGCCGGTTCGACTCCGGTCATCGTCGGGATCGGTGCGTTACGGACTCGCGATGTGTGCCGTCACGCCGAATCCGCGCAAGCCGCCGGTGCCTACGCGGTTCTCCTGGCGCCGATGTCGTATCAGCCGTTGACCGCCGAGGAGGTATACGGGCTGTACGAGACCGTAACCAAGGAGCTGTCGGTGCCCCTCTGCGTATACGACAACCCCGGCACCACCCACTTCACCTTCACCGACGAACTCCACGCCCGGATCGCGCAGCTACCGAACATCGCATCTATCAAGATCCCCGGAGTCCCGGCCGGGCGAGCAGATGCCGCCGAGCGCATCGACTCGCTACGCGCGCGCATTCCGGCCACGATCACCCTTGGAATCAGCAACGATCCCACCGCCGCAACCGGTCTGAATGCTGGATGCGACCTCTGGTACAGCGTTCTCGCCGGAGTACTGCCCGCACCGTGCGTCGCACTCACCCGGGCCGCGCAGGCAGGGGATGCGGCCACCGCCGCAGAGCTCTCGGACCGTTTCGAGCCTCTGTGGACCATTTTCCGTAGCCACGGCAGCCTGCGCACGGTCTCGGCAATCGCCGAAGACCTCGGGCTCGTATCGACCCCCAACCTGCCCGCTCCGGTGCGCGGCCTCCCGCCCGACGTCCGCGAAGCCGTCTCGACAGCTCTTCGATCCCTGCGCGATCTGATCTGACCCGCAGAGACCCGCATTCGGTGACTCCGCGACCTGATCGGCCGACTCACCCTCCGCAATCACGCGGGACCGACCTGCAGCGCCGAGGCGGTGGCGGCAACAAGCCTCCACAATAAATCCTTCCACATCCTCAGCTGTCTCGCGCGGGGCGGCCGGCGTCGATCCATTTCTGGTGGCGTTTGACAGCGCGGTCATAGATCGAGGAGATCTCTTTTTCGGTGCGCCGGTTCAGGGCGAGGCTGATCATGTGCTGGGGGTCGTGGAAGGCGGTCCACATCGGGGAGTCGATAACCGACCGCGGTGTGGGCCGTTCGGGGTTCGGGGGCAGGGCGACCCAGGTGCCCTCGACGGCTCGTCGGATGGTTTCGCCGATGAAGTAGACGAAGCGCATGCCGATCTCGAGGTTGTCCTCGGAGAGCATGTCTCGCAGGTTGGCGTAGCGCTGCAGGAGCTGCTGTTCGGCGATGACGAGGCCTTCGCGGGTGTAGAGGTGGCCGTTGAGTTCGGGGACGTCGTAGTTGGTGAACTCGATGTCCATGGCCGCTTCCTGCATCCGCAGCCAGCCCTGGAAGCGTTCGTCGTGCTGGATCTCCTGGAATTCGGGGGTGGCCAGGCGCTGTTCGACGTTCTCGAGCATGTCCAGATCGACGTCATAGGAGGTGCCGGCCACCGGGTCCCGGCCTTCACAGGTTCAGCGAGCTCGGCGCTCGACTGCCCAGCTGCTCGGAATTGCCGTCATCGACCTTGCCCAACTCGGCTACCACACTCGGGATATGGCCGACGATCTCGCGGGCATCGGTGAGCAACTGCTCGACCTGGGTGCGGACCTGCTCGAAATGATCACGGAACCCGTCCGCGGCCAGACCGGCCCATCCACCGGAGATCAGGGCCTCGGCATCGGTGACCACCGAACCCAGCCCGGACTCCAGGGACTGGTGGATCCCGTTCAACGAGTTCACCGCGGCCAGCACAGCACCAGCGTCCAAAACGGTGTCATCGGCTGGCATCTCGTGTCCCCCTACCTGAACCAACCCGCCCGAGGGCGGAGAAGAATCCGACCGTATCACGGTCCCGACCAACCGCCCGGGCGACGATTCCCCTGATGCCGTCTGGCGAAGCGACAGCTCTGTTTTCGTCTCACAACCAAGGTTTCGAGACACCGGGCCCATGCTGTAGCGCGACCCGGTCCGCTTCTTACGACTGGTGGCCGGGTTTTCCCTCGAGGATGTGGGTGTAGGGATCATCGTCGGCGCCGACGCGCTCCGGCATGGGGTAGTAGGTCTTGATCAGCAGATCACCGTTGGTCTCCCACGCGAACGTCTCGATGCTGTGGACCGTCACGATGTCCTCGCCGGTGCCGAACCGGTTCTCGCACACCCAGGCCATCTCGTCGCCGTTGACCTGCACGGTCAGCATCGTGATCCGCAGCAGCTGCTGAAACAGATCCCAGCCGTGGGTGGTGGCCGCCTCGAACCCGGTTTTCTCCTCGGTGCCGACCGGGTCGAACATGCGAACACCGGCGGGGATGATGGTGCGCCAGGAGGCGACCCACTCGTCCTTGCGGCCCGCATTCCACAGTTCCGCGTGTTTCGCGGCATGCGCCAGCCGTGCTTGCCGGGTTGGAACCTTCGTCACGAGCGAGCCTCCCATCGTGTCGCGGCAGCCGATCCGGCAGCAGCGCCATTTCTGGACATCAGGGTAGACAGCTGTCCATATCTACTCAACCGCGAGGGCGATCGAGACCACTCCGGACCGGCTCGCACGGCTGTTCATAATCCCATCGTTTTATGAACAGTGGGCCCGAAACGGGCCGCGGCGCGGAAACGCCCAGGTCGACCAAAATCGGCGACTGTTCAACAAACGTGTCGTAAAGTCCAGATGTTCAACAAAAGCACAGCACCCTTTTGTGTACGATCTGAGGGGTGACGGATACCGATGCGCTCGAATCGCTTTCCCTCGACGGCGATGCCCTGGACCCGATCGGTGGGGGAGGAGCACTGATCGGGTACGCCCGTGTCTCGACCCGGGACCAGAACCTGGACCGGCAGACCCGCGCGTTGAAGGCGGCCGGCTGCAAGAAGGTGTTCGCCGACAAGAAGTCCGGCAAGGATGTTGAGCGCGAACAGTTGGCGGCGTGCCTGGAATACATGCGCGCCGGCGATACCCTCGTGGTCGCGTCGCTGGATCGGCTCGGCCGCTCCCTGCAGGACCTGATCTCGATCGTGGCCGATCTGCGGCGCCGCGGGATCGGGTTCCGGTCGCTGCACGAAGCCCTCGACACCACCACCCCCGGTGGGCGCCTGGTGTTCCACGTCTTTGCCGCGCTGGCCGAATTCATCCGCGAGCTCATCGTCGACGGCACCCACGAAGGCCTCGCCGCTGCCCGGGCCCGCGGGCAGCGCCTCGGCCGGCCACCAGCCATGAGCGAGGAACAGATCCGGCAAGCCCGGGCACTGCTGACCCGGCCGGACGAGTCGGTGTCCTCGATCGCGCGACTGCTGGGAGTCTCACGGACCACGCTGTACAAGTACGTCTCGGAGTTGACCGCGAAAAACTGAAGCGATCCCTTTCATCAGGGCCCATGGCGCGGACGCAGCATCGCTGCCGATGACCACCGAATCCGAGCTCTGCGCAGTCGGTGGTGCCGCGGGTTCGAACTACGTTGTGGTCAAGTATTTTCGACTGTGTTGTCGGGTTTGCTGGGTGGGCTCGGGCGGGAGGCTCAGAATGAGTTCGGGTTCGGTTATACCGGTGTTGATGCCGGTAGGGCTTGGCGCGGGGGTCGCCACCGCGTTAGCGGTAGCCGTGAATCTAGCAACCGGCGGTGGCCCGTGGTGGATGTGGCTACTGGTGGTAGTGCTGACCGGGGCGGGTTTCGCGACCTCGGTGTGGTTGCATCTGCGGCAGTCTTCCTCCACCATCGCGGCGACCGGGGGCGCTCACGCTTCAGGCCTGCGCAGCGTGGCCGTACACGGGAATCCGGCCGGCCCGATCAGCACCGGCGATATCGGAACGACCGCCTCGCTGTCCTCAGCCACCGCGGCGGGGACGACGACGAACCCTGCCGGAGCAGAAGCGTCGGCCGTAGGAGAGAGGTCGGTTGCGATCAACGGCAATCCCGGTGCCGAGATCTCCACCGGTGACCGCCACACCCCACCCGCCCCATGACACGGCGGTGGCCGAACCGCAGGAAGCCGAAGACCATCAGCGATCCGGCTCCTGGAGTTTCGGATTCCGCGGGCGGTGAGAGCGGGACTGGTGCGATCGCATCGGGACCACGCGCAGTAGCAGTCAATACCGGCGGCGGGCCGATCGCGGCACCGGTGCTTACCGGGGACGGGGCGCGCGTAATACAAGTGCCTGTCGAGGCGTATCAACCCATGGCTGAAGTCGACGCACCACCCGGGATCGACAACCTGGAGTCTTGGCCGGGCTGGTTCGTCGGCCGCGAGTCCGAGCTGGCCCGGCTAGACGCGGCCGTCACGGCTGGCGGGCCAGTAGTCGTCGCCGCAGTACACGGACTAGGCGGCATCGGTAAATCCAGCCTCGCCGCCTACTGGGTGGGTACCCGCCCGCACGGGTTCGCGCCGATCGTTTGGATCCACGCCAACTCACCGGAAGGGGTCGAGTGGGGTCTGGCCAGATTTGCGGCTCGGTTGCAACCCACCTTCGCCGAGACGCGGACCGTCGAGGACCTGGCCGAACGAGGATTGCAGTGGCTAGCCACCCACACCAGGTGGCTGCTGATCCTCGACAACGTAGAGAACCCAGCCGATATCGTCCCGGTGCTGGCACGGGCTCGCACCGGACGAGTGCTGATCACCGGCCGCTTGTCGGTGCCGTGGCAGCCCGGAACGGTGGTGATCTCGCTGAACGTCCTTGACGCCGCCGAAGCCGAGCAGCTGCTCGTCGGGTTGGTCACCGCAGCAGGACCGCGCGACCTCGATGGAGCCTCGGAGTTGTGCAAGGCGCTGGGGTATCTGCCGCTGGCCATAGAGCAGGCCGGGGCCTATCTGGCGCAACAACGATTCACTACCCTCCGTGCCTACCTGCAACTACTTCAGGCCCAGCCCGGCCTCACCCTCGATCGTGCGGCGGTCGGCACCGATCCGCAACGCACGATCGCCAGGATCTGGCAGGTCACCCTGGACCGCATCGCCGAGACCGACCCCGACGCAGTGGAGCTGCTGCGGACCCTAAGCTGGTACGCCCCAGACAACATCCCTCTTACCCTGTGCCATGGGATGGCGAAGCAGGCCACCATCGATGCCGCGCTCGGGATCCTGGCGGCCTACAACATGATCACCCCAGACACCGACGGTGCTGGGTTGTCGATTCACCGGCTGGTCCAATCCGTGGCCCGCACCCCCGATCCCACCGACCCGCATCGCGCCGCAGCAGCAATCCAACGAGCCCACAACCGCGCCGCCGAGACCCTGCGTGTTGCCCTGCCCGATCATGAAGACCCGGGAACCTGGTCGACCTGGCGAGCCGTGCTGCCCCACATCGATGCCATTACCGGCCACCCCATCACCAGCGACGAGTCCATCACAGCCAGGGTTGCGATGATCCGCAGCCGCACCGGGCTGTTCCTGAGTGGTCAGGGCATGCATGCCAGCGCCATAACCCATCACAAACAAGCTCTCGCCGACTTCGAGCGGTTCGCTGGCCCCGACCACCCGAACACCCTGACCTGCCGCAACAACCTCGCCTACGCCTACGAATTAGCGGGTCGAACCGCCGAGGCAATCCCGCTGTACGAGCAGACTCTCGCCAGCCGAGAACGCGTCTTGGGTGTCGAGCACCTCAAAACCTTGCTGTCCCGTAACAACCTCGCCTACGCCTACCAGTCGGCGCGACGACTCGACGCAGCGATCCCGCTCTATGAACGAACTCTCACCGATCGCGACCGTGCCCTTGGCCCCGACCACCCCGACACCCTGACCTCCCGTAACAACCTCGCCTACGCCTACGAATTGGCGGGCCAAATCGACGAGGCCATCTCGCTATTCGAACGAACTCTCACCGACACCGAGCGTGTCCTCGGCCCCGACCACCCCGACACGCTGGGCTCCCGTAACAACCTCGCCAATGTCTACGAATCGGCGGGCCGAACCGCCGAGGCAATCCCACTATTCGAACAGGCCCTCGCCGACCGTGAGCGTGTCCTCGGCCCGGACCACCCCGACACCCTGACCTCCCGTAACAACCTCGCCAGCGCCTACCAATCGGCGGGCCGAACCGCCGAGGCAATCCCACTCTATGAACGAACTCTCGCCGACTTTGAGCGTGCCCTCGGCCCCAACCACCCGAACACCCTGACCTCCCGTAACAACCTCGCCAGCGCCTACCAATCGGCGGGCCGAACCGCCGAGGCAATCCCACTCTATGAACGAACTCTCGCCGAACGCGACCGTGTCTTTGGCTCCGACCACCCCGACACGCTGGGCTGCCAGAGCAGCCTCGGCCGTGTCTACGAATCGTCGGGCCGGATCGACGAGGCTATCTCGCTGTTGGAACAGGCATTCGCCGGTTTAGAGCGTGTCCTCGGCCCCGGTAGCCCGAAGACTGGTGCAGCCCGTAACAACCTCGCCGTTGCCTACCGGTCTGCGGGCCAAATCGACGAGGCGATCCCGCTATTCGAACGCACCGTCGCCGACTGCGAGCGCGTACTTGGCCCCGACCACCCCGACACCCTGACCTCCCGTAACAACCTCGCCAGCGCCTACGAATCGGCGGGCCGGACTACCGAGGCCATCTCGCTATTGAAACAGGTCATCGCCGACTTTGAGCGTGTCCTCGGCCCCAACCACCCGAACACCCTGACCTCCCGTAACAACCTCGCAGTTGCGCGAAAAAACCTGCCTTTCGAGAAAGGTCGGGCCTGAACACCGGCGAAGTCCTCGATCGCGCGTTGTGCGCCCCGGCCATCACAGCGCACATTCTGCCAAGCCTCCACTGCGGCAGACGCTCACGATGCCAGCCCCCACATGACCGTGGCCGCGGCGAGAGCCAGGGCCACCACCAAGACACACAGTCGCATCGTGGTGCCCCAGTCCCTCATCGCCGCCCGCACCGTCGTGCCGATCTCTTTCCACATATCGCCTCCTCGGGGTGTTATGGACCCCATTCCAGAGCCGAACGCCGACGCAGTCACCCTTATCGGGGTTCCGGTAGTAACCGCCGAAAATCAACGGATATGGCGTAGCTGCTGGTCAGCGGCGGCGTTCGGCTCCCGGGCCCAGGATCGAGGTCAG